>NZ_ALVZ01000230.1 GCF_000332055.1 Xenococcus sp. PCC 7305
AAGTTCTGGCGTTGCTGATTTAAAACATGAAAGAATTTTGGACTAATCTTCTTTGCTTCTTTCTTTGCGTCTTTGCGCCTTTGCGCGAAACGAATTCATATCTGGATTCAGCAACGCCCTTAGTTTAAGGCGATCGCATTAAAATGGTAAGAGAAAGTTAAATTTGATACAAAATTCCCTTTTATTGTTATCCTGGTGTTGGAGATTAATCATTAGCTATTGCTAATCCAACCTGTAAGACAAAAGACAAAGACAGATTGAGTGCAATGACTGCTAATAGGGAACTAATCGCTATAGTTGTCTTGAACATTGGTGTTGGCTAGTATTTTCATCAAGTAGGGTAAATACCAGGGCCTTGAAGAATAAATACTAACCCCCCATCATTAAAATACTCACTACCCATACCCGTCAAAAAAATCTTCTCTTCATTCTCCAACAGTTCTAGGGTTTGAGTACGTCCTAAGGAATTCAATGAAACTAATCGAGTGCAGGTTTTCCCTCCAGCAAAAATCCGGATGGTATAACTTTCATAACGTCATCAAACAGCTAGATTTTACTCAAGTTCAATCGGAGAAATTTAGAGTTTGATTATCACAGTATTTTTTCAATTTCTGTCTCAGTCAACATCTATCATTTGCGGAATTCAATTAAATGTCACCATCTACCAGCACCGTCTTGGCACCAGAATCTAAGACCAAAGCGAAAAAGTCTTCTAAAGGATGCGGTTGTAGTTCTACTTCTGCTAAGACCCAAACGATCGATCCTAAAATTCAAGAAAGAATTGAAAAACATCCTTGTTATAGTGAGGAAGCACATCATCATTATGCACGGATGCATGTAGCAGTAGCCCCAGCTTGTAATATTCAGTGTAATTTCTGCAATCGCAAGTATGACTGCGCTAACGAAAGTCGTCCTGGAGTAGTTAGCGAACTACTAACTCCTGAAGAAGCAGCGCATAAAGTTTTAGTCATTGCAGGTAAAATTCCTCAAATGACGGTTCTCGGTATTGCTGGCCCTGGAGATCCTTTAGCAAATCCCAAACAAACCTTCCGTACCTTTGAATTAATTGCCGACAAAGCACCAGACATTAAGTTGTGCTTATCGACTAATGGGTTAATGCTTCCGGATCACGTGCAAAAAATCAAAGATCTAAATGTAGATCACGTCACCATGACCATTAATATGGTTGACCCTGAAGTAGGCACTAAAATCTATCCTTGGGTACGTTATAATCGCAAACGTTGGAAAGGACTAGAAGCAGCTCAGATCCTCCACGAACGTCAAATGGAAGGTATCCAAGCACTACAAGAAGCTGATATCCTCTGTAAGGTCAACTCGGTAATGATTCCAGGGATTAATGACGAACATTTGGTAGAAGTGGATGAAGTGATTCGTTCTAAGGGTGCATTCTTACATAATATTATGCCCCTAATTTCTGCCCCCGAGCATGGTACTTACTTTGGTTTAACTGGACAAAGAGGCCCCACCCCGAAAGAGCTCAAAGCTTTGCAAGATAACTGTTCAGGCAATATGAAAATGATGCGTCACTGTCGTCAATGTCGCGCTGATGCAGTGGGTTTGTTGGGAGAGGATCGTTCTCAAGAATTTACCAAAGAGAAATTCCTAGAGATGACTCCCGAATATGATCTCGGAAAACGCCAAGAAGTTCATGCAGGTATCAAACAGATTAAAGATGCTATGCAAGCGGCCAAAGCAGAGCGAGCAGCTAAAAAGCAAAAACAAGCTGGCAAGAAGATCTTAGTTGCCGTAGCAACCAAAGGTGGTGGTGTAGTTAATCAACATTTTGGTCATGCCAAAGAGTTCCAAATCTTTGAAGTTGATGGGGTAGAAGCCAAATTTGTGGGACACCGCAAAGTAGATCATTACTGTCAGGGTGGTTACGGTGAAGAAGCAACCTTAGACAATATTATTGGTGCTATCAAAGATTGCAAAGCTGTACTTGCTTCGAAGATTGGGGATTGTCCTCAAGGGATGCTGCGAGAAGCTGGCGTAGAACCAGTTCAAGGTTACGACACAATTGACAAGATTGCCTTGGATTACTACGAACAACAGTTTGCAGTTAGCGTTTAACTGATCAAGATATTAGCTATTAGTTGTTGGTCACTAGATACAAAACTAATAGCTGGCAACCAAGGACAAACAACAAGGGATAAAATTATGATTAATACTTTCGAGACAAGATCACAAGGCGATCGCTATAATTTTAAAGATTACCAAGAAGTCATAAAGCAAGAATATAGCACTATTTCCCCCACTCACAGTCTTTGTACTAATTGTTCCGACTATTACCCGGAACCTCCCTGTCAAAATGATTTAAATTCCCATAGTGGTTGTTTTCCCAGCCTCATTAGCCCAGACCTAAATTAAGCAGGAACAAGACCATGAATTATAATATTTCTTCTCAATGTATCGCTTGTGAGAATTGTGTGCCTTCTTGTCCTACCGGGGCAATTACCAAGAACGATTACGGCAAATTCTCCATTGATTCTAATCTCTGCAACGGTTGTGTCGGCTCTTATGCAGTCGCTCAATGCGTAGCCAGCTGTCCTACCGCTAATGGTTGCACCCCTAGCATTTCTAGTTTGATTCAATCGGCTCAAACAGCTAAAGCCAACTATTGGGATAACTGGTATTCAACTCATAATAAACTAAAATCTCGACTTAAAGCCAAAAGAGAAACTCAATATTGGCAGCATTGGTTTAATACTTATTCTCAAAAGTTAGATCTTTTGCTAAATACCTAAAAACCCCGAATTGATCATAAAAGTTACGGAATATTTAATGAGAAAAGAGCAATGAACGACTGCATTTATCTCGATAACAACGCCACAACCAAAATAGATGATGATGTTTTAGCAGCAATGCTACCCTATCTCAGTATCTATTACGGCAATCCTTCTAGCATGCATACTTTTGGCGGACAAGTTGGTCGCGCTGTTCGCCAAGCTAGATCCCAAGTTGCTTCTCTTTTAGGAGCAGAAGATTCAGAAATTATCTTTACCAGTTGCGGAACCGAAGGAGATAATGCAGCTATTCTTGCTGCGCTGAAGGCTCAACCCAAGAGAAAACATATTATCACTACAGAAGTTGAGCACCCAGCTATTTTGAATCTGTGCCGTAAACTAGAACGAGATGGTTACACGGTCACTTATCTCTCGGTTAATGAGCAAGGACAACTAGATTTAGATGAGTTGGAAGCTTCGCTAACCGGCAATACCGCAGTAGTTTCGGTAATGTATGCCAACAACGAAACAGGTGTGATTTTCCCTATCGAGCAGATTGGGCAAATAGTCAAGGAATATGGGGCTCTGTTTCATGTTGACGCGGTACAAGCTGTGGGTAAAATTCCCCTGGATATGAAAACTAGCACTATCGATATGCTGACTCTTTCTGGACATAAGATTCATGCTCCTAAAGGAATTGGTGCTTTATATGTGCGTAAAGGTGTCAGATTCCGTCCCCTACTCGTTGGTGGCCATCAAGAAAGAGGACGCCGAGGTGGCACAGAAAATGTTGCAGGGATAGTTGCGTTGGGGGAAGCCGCCAAGCTAGCAGAGCAGCATTTGGCAGGAGTAGCCTGGGAACAACAGTTACGAGACAAATTGGAGCGAGGTATTCTCAGCAGCATTCCCAATACTGTCATTAATGGCGACCCAGTTAATCGTCTGCCTAATACGACTAATATTGGCTTCAAATATATCGAGGGTGAGGCAATCTTACTTTCTCTTGACCAATATGATATCTGCGCTTCTTCCGGTTCTGCTTGTACCTCTGGTTCTCTAGAACCTTCTCATGTCCTAAGAGCTTTAGGACTGCCCTATAGCGTACTGCACGGTTCAATTCGCTTTAGTCTATCTCGCTATACTACCGAAGCAGAGATAGATCGCGTTTTAGAAGTTTTACCTAGTATAATCAATCGTCTCCGCGAACTTTCTCCCTTCAACAGTGATGATGCAGATTGGCTCAAGGAACAGGAAGAAGCCGTGCTCGCTAGATAAGCGGTGAGACCCCGCGCCGCCGAAAGGCGCAAGGGAATGTCTACCAAGAGACGCTCACCAAGAGAGAAAAACTGATAACTGTTCACTGTTAACTGATTAAGGTGGTAACTACAAATGTGGGACTATACAGATAAGGTAATGGAACATTTCCATAATCCTCGCAATCAAGGCAAGATTACGGAAAAGCAGGAAGGAGAAGAAATTGTCACAGGAGAAGTCGGCAGTATCGCCTGTGGGGATGCCCTTAAACTTCACCTCAAAATAGACGAAGACACTCAAACCATTAAGGATGCTACTTTTCAAACCTTTGGTTGTGCCAGCGCGATCGCCTCTTCTTCGGCCCTCACTGAATTACTTAAAGGGAGAAATGTCGAAGATGCGCTAAAGTTGACCAACAAGGAAATTGCCGAGTCTCTCGGCGGCCTACCCGAAGAGAAAATGCATTGTTCAGTCATGGGACAAGAAGCTTTAGAAGCTGCTATTTATAGCTACAAAGGTATTCCCCTCGACACTCACGAAGAAGATGAAGGAAATCTTATATGTCGTTGTTTTGGCGTCTCTGATACAAAAATCCGCAGGATTATTCGCGAGAATAACCTTAATACCGCAGAACAAGTAACTAACTATGTCAAGGCTGGTGGCGGATGCAGCTCTTGTTTACCCGATATCGACGATCTTATCTATGAAGTCACCCTAGAAAAAGAGAAAAGTGTCGAGGTAGCAGCAGCAATTGCCACGGCTAGTCAACCTGCCCCTAGCCCAACAGCCAAATCCCTAACTAATCTGCAAAAAATTACCTTAATCCAAAGGGTAATCGACGAAGAAATCAGACCAATCCTAGCCGAAGACGGCGGAGACATGGAACTATTTGACGTAGAAGGAGATATTGTTAAAGTCGTTCTCAAAGGCGCTTGTAGCGGTTGTGCCTCTTCTACCGAAACTTTGAAGCTCGCGATCGAAGCCACGCTCAAAGACAGAGTCTTACCTAGTTTAATTGTTGAATCAGTCTAGAACATTATCAAACAATGTATATAGCTAACCCCCATAGTCATGGAGAGCGATCTCCCCCAGAGTGCGCCTTAGGAACTAGATTTTATTAACTTTTCTACTCCATAATACCCAGTAAAGATCTCCTCCAGACTTGACTAATCTCGAATATTTTAGATGACCGCAACAGATAAGAATCGAGAATTCGCAGGGACGAAATTCCCCAGACTAAATATTACTAGACTTCACAAGTTCTTACTTTGTGGCATCTGAAATTCTTTCATTCACCTAATTTCCATTGACCTCTAACAAATTAAAGAGAGATAACCATGAGACAAATTGCATTTTACGGTAAAGGCGGAATCGGTAAATCCACAACTTCTCAAAACACTATCGCAGCACTATCAGAAACTCAAAGAGTCATGATTGTAGGCTGTGACCCCAAAGCAGACTCCACTCGTTTGATGCTGCACACTAAAGCCCAAACTACTATTCTTTCTCTTGCAGCAGAAAGAGGTTCTGTCGAAGACCTTGAACTCGAAGAAGTATTACTCACTGGCTATAACAACGTTCGCTGCGTTGAATCTGGTGGTCCCGAACCTGGTGTAGGTTGTGCTGGTCGCGGTATTATTACAGCAATTAACTTCCTAGAAGAAGAAGGTGCTTACGAAGATCTAGACTTAGTATCCTACGATGTATTGGGTGACGTTGTTTGCGGTGGTTTTGCGATGCCAATTCGTGAAGGTAAAGCCCAAGAAATCTACATTGTCACTTCTGGGGAAATGATGGCGATGTATGCAGCGAATAACATTGCTCGCGGTATTCTTAAATACGCTCAGTCTGGTGGTGTACGCTTAGGTGGTTTAATCTGTAACAGCCGTAAAGTTGATCGTGAAATTGAATTAATCGAAGCTCTAGCTGACAAACTAGGCACTAAAATGATTCACTATGTTCCTCGCGATAACGTGGTTCAAAGAGCAGAATTACGTCGGATGACTGTTATTGAATATGAGCCCGAGCATCCTCAAGCCCATGAATATCGTGCCTTAGCTCGCAAAATCGAGCATAACAAAGATTTGGTCATTCCTACTCCCATCACCATGGATGAACTTGAAGAACTTCTAGTTCAATACGGATTCATGGATTCTGATGCCGAATACCAAAAAGCACTTGCAGCAGATAAAGCTGCGGCTGTTGTTTAATTTCAGGAGATAGTGACCAGTTACGACAAAAGCTGGTCACTGATAACTGGTCACTGATAACTGATAACTGAAAAAGGGGAATATCATGACAACTGTAGAACAGAACAAAGAACTGATCAAAGAGGTACTAGAAGCCTATCCAGAGAAGGCTGCTAAAAAGCGCTCCAAACACCTCGATGTATATGAAGAAGGGAATTCTGATTGCGGAGTAAAATCTAACAAAAAATCCGTTCCTGGAGTAATGACCACTCGTGGTTGTGCCTATGCAGGAGCCAAAGGGGTAGTCTGGGGTCCTGTTAAGGATATGATTCATATCTCTCACGGTCCTGTAGGTTGCGGTTATTATTCCTGGTCGGGTCGTCGTAATTACTACATTGGGACAACTGGAGTAGATACCTTTGGTACTATGCAGTTCACTTCCGATTTCCAAGAAAGAGATATCGTATTTGGTGGTGATAAAAAATTAGCCAAACTAATTGATGAATTAGAAGTTCTGTTCCCTCTAAGCAATGGAACGACTATTGAATCTGAATGCCCCATCGGTTTAATTGGGGATGATATTGAAGCGGTTGCCAGAAAAAAAGCTAAAGAAACTAACAAACCAGTAGTTCCCGTGCGCTGCGAAGGTTTTAGAGGAGTTTCCCAATCTTTGGGGCACCATATTGCTAACGATACAGTTCGTGACTGGGTATTACCCAAAGCTGATGAATATCGTAAACTTCCTGAAGGATTTGAATCTAGTCCTTATGATGTAAATATCATCGGTGACTATAATATTGGTGGTGATGCTTGGCCTAGTCGTATGTTACTTGAAGCGATCGGCTTAAGAGTAATCAGTCAATTCTCTGGGGATGGTACATTTAACGAAACGGTAATGACGCCCCTAGCCAAGCTAAATCTAATCCACTGTTATCGGTCGATGAACTATATCTGCCGTCACATGGAAGAAAAATATGGCATTCGCTGGTTAGAATATAACTTCTTTGGCCCCACTCAAATTGCCAAATCTCTTCGTAAGATTGCGGCTCAGTTTGACGAAACTATTCAAGAAAATGCCGAACGCGTAATTGCTCAATATCAAGCTGATATGGATGCAGTTATCGAGCAATATCGTCCCCGCTTAGCAGGCAAAACTGTCATGATGATGGTTGGTGGACTACGTCCGCGCCACGTAATTCCAGCATTCGAAGACTTAGGTATGAAAGTAATCGGTACTGGTTATGAATTTGGTCACGGTGATGACTATAAACGTACCGCAGATTACGTCAAAGATGGCACAGTTATTTACGATGATGTGAGCGGTCATGAATTTGAAGAATTTGCCAAACAGCTCAATCCTGACTTAATTGCTGCGGGGATTAAAGAAAAATACGTCTTCCAGAAAATGGCTCTACCCTTCCGTCAGATGCACTCCTGGGATTACTCAGGTCCTTATCACGGCTATCATGGCTTTGCTGTTTTCGCTCGCGATATGGATTTAGCAATCAACAACCCAACTTGGGGTTTAATTGAAAATCCTTGGGATAAATAAAATAGTCATTGGTCATTAGTCAACGGTCACATTGATTATCACTCTTTATCGATAAACAACAAAAGACATCAGACTAATGACAAACCAGAGAAGACAAATAATATAAAAGGTAAAGTGTCATGACTCAGAACAATCAACAAAATCCTACCCTTCCTGAAAATTTAACACCCCCTGTAATTTCAGAGCCTGGTAAAATTCAAGACCATTTCGATTTATTTCAAACTGACCCCTACCAAGAAACTTTTGAATTTAAGCGTCAGTTTGAAGGAGCCCACAGCAAAGAAGAAGTAGCAAGAATTGCTGAATGGACAAAAACTTGGGATTATCGCGAGAAAAACTTTGCTCGTGAAGCCTTAACGGTTAATCCAGCTAAAGCCTGTCAACCCTTGGGTTCTCTCTTTGTTGCCGCTGGTTTTGAAGGAACCTTACCCTATTCTCACGGTTCTCAAGGTTGTGTCGCTTACTTCCGTACTCACCTCACTCGGAACTTTAAAGAACCTTTCCAAGCGGTTTCTTCTTCGATGACTGAGGATGCAGCAGTATTTGGCGGACTCAATAATATGGTAGATGGGTTAGCAAACTCCTATCAACTATATAAACCCAAAATGATTGCCCTCTGTACTACCTGTATGGCTGAGGTAATCGGAGATGACTTGGGTGCATTTATCCAAACTTCGAAAAACAAAGGTTCGATTCCCGAAGATTTCCCCGTCCCCTATGCCCATACTCCTAGCTTTGTCGGTTCTCACATCACTGGCTATGACAATATGCTCAAGGGTATTCTAGAATGCTTAACAGCTGATAAGAAAACCGAAACTACCAATGGCAAGTATAACTTTAACTTAGGCTTTGATGCTTATATTGGTAATATTCGCGAACTAAAACGCATTCTCCAATTATTCGACATTGATTACACTGTGCTTTCTGATAATGCCGATGCTTTTGATTCTCCCAACACTGGTGAATTCAAAATGTACAATGGGCTGACTACATTAGAAGACGCTGCTGATTCGATTAATGCCGAAGGCACTTTCTTCTTCCAGAAATACACTACTCCTAAAACTCAGGACTGGATCGAAAAAGAATGGGGACAATCAACCTATAATTTCCGTCCCTTTGGTATCAAAGGTACTGATGAGTTTTTGAGCAAGTTATCAGAAATCACTGGTAAGCCGGTTCCCGAAGAATTAGTGGCAGAAAGAGGTCGTGCTGTGGATGCTATGACTGATTCTCAAGCTTGGATCCATGGTAAACGTATTGCTCTTTACGGTGATCCCGACCATGTATTTGGTCTCGTTAATTTCTTGCTCGAATTAGGTGCAGAGCCAGTTCACATCGTCGTTACTAACAGTAACGCTGATTTTGAAGCAGAGCTACAAGCTGTATTGGATGCTAGTCCCTATGGTAAAAATTCCACTATCTGGGGCAAAAAAGACCTTTGGCATTTACGGAGTTTAATGTTTACTGAACCTGTAGACCTCTTGATTGGTAACTCCTACGGTAAATATCTCTGGCGTGATACTCATACCCCAATAGTTCGCATTGGCTATCCTATCTTTGATCGCCATCACATGCATCGCTATGAAACATTGGGTTATAAAGGTGCGCTTAACCTTCATAACTGGATTATCAACACTATCCTTGACGAACTCGATCGCCAGACTATCATTCCCGCGAAAACTGATATTTCTTTCGACTTGATTCGTTAATTGATGACTTATCCCTTGTCAGGGCGATTCGTCCTCAAAAAACCGCGAATCGCCTCTACCTGCCTAATTAACTAACAAGAAAAGCTATGAAACTAGGAGATGTAGAACTCGATCAAGAACCAACTTTCGAGCTCGATCGCAAAGTTAGAGTTCGCAAAAAAATCCGCAATGACGGCACTTTCCCTGGCAAGCAAATTGGGGAAACCCTAGCAAACAAAGGCGATGAAGGATATATCATTTCCATTGGAACCTATCTACAAACTGCATATATCTATTCGGTTCATTTTTTAGAAACTGGTAATGTCGTAGGTTGTCTGGGAAAAGAACTCGAACTAGTTGCAGAAAACTAAGAAAATTATGGCTACCCAAACTCACAACCACAGACCTTCCCTGTTTCCCCCCAAAAAATTCTCTTTCGATCTTTTCTATCCCCTACGTCGCTGGGTAGATAGCATCGAAGTTAAGAACGAAAGATTCGCTCATTTTCTTTGTAATCTCATTCCCTGTAGTTGCCCCTTTGAACGAGATCTGACCATCTTCGGGCGGACTTTCCATATTCCTGCTTTATGTAAACTAAATCCTTTATATAACGAAACTGTCGGTTTACGTCTTCGCGCTCTTATCTATTTAGAAGGGGACTGTGAAAAGGATATTACTAAATATATTTGTTAAAAGACGAAAGACGAAGAACGAAGGATGAACTACCCATGACAAAAGCAAAAATCGCTGACCTCCTTAACGAGCCAGGTTGCGAACACAATCACAAAAAAGGACAACAAGGCAAAAATAAAGCTTGTACCCAACAGGCGAAACCTGGAGCAGCTCAAGGGGGTTGTGCCTTTGATGGAGCTTCGATCGCCCTAGTGCCGATCACTGATGCCGCTCATTTAGTTCACGGACCGATCGCCTGTGCCGGCAATTCCTGGGGTAGTCGCGGTAGTCTTTCTTCGGGTGCTACTACCTATAAAATGGGTTTTACGACCGATATTAGTGAAAATGATATTATTTTTGGTGGGGAAAAAAAACTATATAAAGCGATCTCCCAAGTCATCAAGCGGTATGATCCTCCTGCTGTCTTTGTTTATTCTACCTGCGTTACTGCTCTTATTGGAGACGACTTGGATGCAGTGTGCGAAGCAGCTACTGATAAGTTTGCTACCCCGATTATTCCCGTTAATTCTCCTGGTTTTGTGGGCAGTAAAAATTTAGGGAACAGATTGGCTGGAGAATCCTTATTAGATTATGTTGTCGGCACTGCCGAACCTGAATATACCACTCCCTATGATATCAATCTGATTGGAGAATATAACATTGCCGGGGAACTTTGGGGCGTATTACCTCTATTTGAAAAAGTGGGCATTCGTGTTCTCTCCAAGATTACCGGAGATGCTACTTTTGAAGAGCTTCGCTACGCTCATCGGGCAAAACTCAATGTGATGATCTGCTCCAAAGCCTTGATCAATATGGGGCGCAAAATGGAGGAACGTTACGGCATTCCCTATATCGAAGAATCTTTCTATGGCGTTGCCGATATGAACCGCTGTTTGCGCAATATTGCCCAGAAAATAGGAGATGAAGCCCTACAGCAACGGGTGGAAACTGTAATTGCCGAAGAAACTGTCAAGCTTGATCTGACCCTGGCTCCTTATCGCGATCGCCTTAAAGACAAACGCATGGTCCTTTATACAGGAGGGGTCAAAAGTTGGTCGGTAGTATCAGCGGCTCAGGATTTGGGAATGAAAGTAGTTGCCACTAGTACCAAGAAGAGCACAGAAGAAGATAAAGCCAAAATCAGGAAATTATTAGGCAAAGACGGCATAGAACTAGCCAAAGGTAACGCTAAAGAGCTATTACAAGTGATTAAAAAAACTAAGGCCGATATGCTCGTGGCTGGAGGACGGAACCAATATACTGCCCTCAAAGCCCGCATTCCCTTCCTCGATATCAACCAAGAACGGCATAAACCCTATGCCGGGTATGTCGGGTTAATCGAAATGGCCAAAGAATTTGATCGCGCGCTCCAAAGCCCGATCTGGCAACAGGTTCGCCAACCAGCTCCTTGGGAGAAAGTAATGAGCAAATAAGTAATAAGTAATAAGTAATAAGTATTTATTTACTCTCGTTCCTCATCCCTCATCCTTCATCCCTCATCCTTTTAAAATGACTACTATTACCCGCAATAAAAAATCTGTAGCCGTCAATCCTCTTAAGCAGAGTCCCCCTTTGGGGGCAGCCTTGGCTTTCTTGGGATTAAAGGGTATTGTTCCTTTGTTTCATGGTTCTCAGGGTTGTACTGCTTTTGCCAAAGTGTTATTGGTTCGTCATTTTCGCGAGGCAATTCCCCTCGCAACTACAGCGATGACGGAAGTTTCGACAATTTTGGGTGGAGAGGAAAATATCGAACAGGCGATTTTAACCTTAGTAGAAAAAGCAGAACCTGAATTACTCGGCTTATTAACTACGGGGTTAACCGAAACGCGAGGGGATGATATGGATGGCATCCTAAAATCAATCCGCAAACGTCATCCCGAACTAGATTATTTCCCAGTTATCTATGTTTCCACTCCCGATTATAAGGGTGCGTTGCAAGATGGTTTTGCGGCTGCGGTTAATTCCATTGTCGCTAATGATTATGGTCAACCTGTGGGGGCGAACGATCCTTCTCCCCTACCCCAGGTAACGATTTTAGCGGGATCACTACTAGCACCTGGAGATGTCGAAGAAATCAAAGACATAGTTGAAACCTTTGGTCTCAAACCCTTAATTCTCCCGGATTTATCTGGTTCGGTAGATGGTCATCTAGATGATGATTACAATAGCAAAACCCCGGGGGGCACTTCTTTAGAAGAGTTACAACAATTAGAGCGATCGCTTGTCACCATTGCGATCGGGGAAAGTATGCGCCCGGCGGCGGAAACTCTCAAACAAAAATTTGGCACTGATTATAAAGTACTTCCTCGTTTAACTGGTTTAGAGGCAGTGGATAGCTTTATCTGGCAATTGGCTCAAATTTCCGAAGCCCAAAGCGACCCCCGTTTTTTAACCATTCGTCAAGTACCAGACAAATATAATCGTCAGCGTCGTCAACTTCAGGATGCGATCCTCGATACTCATTTTTATCTGGGGGGGAAAAAAGTTTCCCTAGCACTAGAGCCAGATTTGCTCTATCAGACTAGCTGGTTACTCAATGAAATGGGAGCAGAAATTCAAGCTGCGGTAACTACAACTAAGTCGCCACTACTCAAAGAACTACCAATTGATGAGGTGATAATTGGTGATTTAGAAGATCTAGAAGATTTAGCTCCTGGTTCGGATTTAATTATTACTAATTCCCAAGGGAAAAGGTTGGCTGACAAGCTGAATATTCCTCTGTATCGGATGGGTTATCCCATTTATGACCGCTTGGGTAATGGTTCTCGTTGTTTAGTCGGTTATCGAGGAACAATGCAGTTTTTATTTGATATCGGCAATATTTTTATTGACTTGGGCCATTAGTTATTTATTATTTGTTATTTGTTTTTATGTAAGTAAGAGAGCAAGGAAGATGAGTCAAGCCATAGCCCTGGAAAGCCCACCAAAGCTAAACAAATTACAAGATTCTTTTCTGCAAGAATTGATTCGACAAATTCGGTTGGCAGATAGTTTTGGTCAATATAATAATTGGTCTGATGAACTACTGGTCGAGCAACTAATAACTACTCGGTATCACCATGAAACTGCTGCTAATAATTTTAATCTTGAAACTCTCAATCAAATTCTAACTAAGGCTTTTTACCAGGCAATTGGCGCAATTATTGAGAGAAGAACCGGGCATAGTACTGAAGTTTTTATTAATTTGAGAAGTAAAGAATTTAGTTCAGCAGTTATTTCTTGCGGCGGAGTTTTAGTTTTATATTCACTGATTTGGGGCTATCGAAAATTGAGTTTTCTTTCCTTGTCAGAATTAGTCGAATCGGCTGAGACTAATATTCATAACGCAGTTTCCAAAGCTAGTCTTTACTTGAATTTTGTTTATTAGTATTTACATAACTAATGACTAATATTTAGGAGATTTTAAACTATGAAAGTTGCTTTTGCTACTCAGGACAATGTCCATATCAATGCTCACTTTGGTTGGGCCAAAAAAGTTGATATTTATGATGTTTCGACCGACGGTTATAACTTCCTTAACACTGTTGAATTTGGAGGAAACCTCAAAGAAGATGGCAATGAGGATAAATTAGTGCCCAAAATCAAGGCCGTTGCCGGTTGTACGATCGTCTATGTTTCTGCGATCGGAGGCAGTGCGGCATCTCGTCTTCTAAAAAACAAAATTACTCCATTAAAAGCTGAGAATAAAGACGATGAAATTACCGATGTGCTGAACATTTTGGTGAAAACATTGGGCAATCCGCCCCCTTGGTTGCGCAAAGCCTTAGGTAGCAATACTAAAAAATTCGATTTTGCCGATGAATAATTATTGACTAATTATTGACCAGATTGACTATTTCACGAAGAACAAGCAAGCAGACTTATTTACTACTCACTAAATTATGACTACTACAACTACTAAATCAGAAACTACTACCAGCATTGTTGATGAGAGTACCTTTCTCAAAGAGCTAGTGCTCCAAATCCGCGCTCAAGATCATTATGGTGTTTATCGTAATTGGAAAGATGAATTAGTGCTGTCCAATTTCGTGGTTAGCAAAGAAAAGAAAAGCCAGATTTCCGTTGAAGGAGATGTTGATTCGGCGACTCAATTAAGAATTATCTGTTTCTATCGCGCGATCGCAGTATGTATTGAAAAACAAACAGGTAAACTTTGCCAAGTCGTGATGGATCTTTCCCATGAAGGTTTTGGTTGGGCGATCGTCTGGACTGGTCGCTTGATGGTATTATCACGTACTTTACGAGATGCCCAACGCTTTGGTTATCCTTCCCTTGAGAAATTGGCTGCCCAAGGAGAAAGATTAGTCGATTCCGGCATTAAAGCGATCGCAAAATTTCCTGATGCTGCGGATGCTTAAATCGGTAAATACCTCGCGATAAACATTAAACAATTGATTGATAGTCAATAAAGAAAATGGTTCAAACTACAGTAAAACCACCAACCCCAGAAAACGTTGCGGATTTAAAAAAAACAATCAAACGTCTCAATAGTCGGGCGGGGCAAATGAAAATGGATCTCCATGATCTTGCCGAAGGTTTGCCTACAGATTACGAAACTCTAATTGAGGAAGCGACTAAAACCTATGATATTTATCGTCAATTAGCTGAGCTGAAACAACAACTTAAAAACTGGGAAAAACTATTATGATAAGTACCCCAAAATTAAGCAATACTATTGCTAGTTGGCAGTATTTTGTCGAACAAGAAAAAACTCAGCCAACGAATCGTGCCAATTTGTCCCGCATCTCGAAACAGATTTCCCGACTCAAGAAAGAACTAGATCAGAGTTTTCCCGAGTTTGGTGATCTAGAAGAAACTCTAGCTAACTATAATCTTTATCGAAAGTTAGACCGTTTACAAAAACAAATCTCTACATTATGAGGAGTAATTTTCAATGACCGCAACTGAAACAACCAAAACTATAGAGCAATTCCAAAAACTAACTGATGCAGAAGATTATCTACAATTTTTTGACATCGAATATGATCGCGATTTTGTGAATATTAATCGCCTCCATATTTTAAAACAGTTTTCCCTACTAATTAAGGAAGTAGACAAAGTTTTTTCCGATGTTACTGAATCCGAAAAATTGGAGAAGTATAAACTTGCCTTAGACGAAGCCTATCAGGTTTTCCTAAGTTCGAGTCCTTTGGAAACCAAGTTGTTTAAAGTTTTTCAAAGCAAACCAAAAAACTTTGTTTCCTTAGATGATTTGACTAAAAAAGCTAATTAATAGACAAAGGAAAAATGACTACTTTGACACCGAAGGAACTAGAACGTTATAGCCGACAAATTCAGCTTCCTGATTTGGGAGCGCAAGGACAACAAGCTCTGAAAAATACAACTGCTCTAGTTTCTGGAGTTGGTGGTTTAGGTGGGACTGTGGCTCTTTACCTGGCGGTTGCAGGTATTGGCAAGTTAATTTTGGTTCGAGGTGGTGGGTTACGCCTCGACGATATGAACCGTCAAATTTTAATGACTGATGACTGGGTGGGAAAATCGAGGGTTGCGAAAGCTAAAGAAACCCTCTCTCAAATTAATCCTGATGTGGAAGTAGAGGCGATCGCCGAATATATCACAGCCGATAACGTCGATGCTCTAGTTCAACGTTCTGATATTGCCCTCAGTTGCGCTCATAATTTTCCCGAACGAGATTTGCTTAATGCTGCCTGTGTCCGTTGGCACAAGCCAATGGTAGAAGCTGCCATGAATAGTATGGAGGCTTATCTAACAACTATTGTTCCCGGCCAAACCCCTTGTCTATCTTGTATATTTCCTGAAAAACCTGACTGGGATCGCCGCGCTTTTGGCGTACTGGGTGCAGTTTCTGGCACTCTTGCCTGTTTGGCTGCCTTAGAAGCGATCAAGCTCATTACAGGATTGGGCAAACCTCTTTTGGGTCAGTTACTCAATATGGATTTGGCCAATGTAGAGTTCAACAAATTTCACCTCTACAAAGACCCTGATTGTCCCGTTTGTGGCAATCAATCAACAAAAGCAGAGAGTGTAATTAATCATCAACTATTAACTGTTAATCACTAATTATTTAAAACCAAAGGAGAATCTTCATGACCGTTCACTTAACTGAAAAAGCAGCTTTCAGACTTCGTAGTTTCATTCGTGCTAATTCCGATGCCACCACCACGGAAAAAGGTGTTCGTGTAGCAGCAGTTGATGGTGGCTGTAGTGGCTTTGAATATGCCCTAGATATTGTCGATCGCCCTGAAGCAGATGATCTAATTTACGAACAAGATAAATTAAATATCTACCTCGATCGCAAAAGCGCACCTTTTTTGAATGGCATTGTCGTTGATTTTGTAGAAAGCCTAACTCAAGCAGGATTTACCTTTGAAAATCCCAATGCTACTGGTGGCTGCGGCTGTGGCAAGTCTTTCTCTGTGGCCGATGGGACTCCTGAAGCTGTGCCTTGTAGTTAATAAAGTATCTAAAAGAGGAGAAAAATCATCATGACTACTACTTATAAAGTTCGTCTTATCAAAGGAAAACGCAAAAAACCTCCCGAAATAGACGTGACTATTGATGTTCCCGAAGACGAATATATTATCGATGCCGCAGAAGAACAAGAGCTAGAAATACCTTCTTCCTGCCGTTCCGGAGCCTGTTCTAGTTGTGTCGGCAAAATTGTCGAAGGGGAAGTTGACCAAGAAGATCAAAGCTTCTTAGATGATGCTCAAATCGCCAAGGGCTATGTGCTACTTTGCGTGGCATATCCTAAATCAGATTGCACGATTAAAACCCATCAAGAAGCCTATTTGGTCTAAGGAAATAGTCATTGGTTGCTCGTTTTTGTGCTTTTTTGTTCGTGATTTAACTAAAAAAGTACAAGATAAGACCAATGACTAATTCAGCAATTGATTCTAGTTTATATCTCACTTAAATTGATAATGCTTAGTCGAGAACAATTGGCACAGGAATATATCAATATCATTAATCAATATTATCCTATGGCGGGTAGGTTATTAAGTCATTGTTTAGTGAAAATTATCAAGTTAAATTCTACATATAATCGTACCTATTATTATAATTTGGGTATTTATTATCCAGATAGGATTGGTAGGCATTTATTAGAGCAACAAGATGTTTTTAGAGATGCCGCAGAAAATATCGGTTTGAAGGAAGTTATTTTTTTTAATGCCAATTCTTTAATTCGGAATCCCAACTCAACGATTAAGCAGCAAGACTTTCGTTTTTGGTTGGATTTATGTTGGATCGCACAGCAGAAAGATTAATTCTTTTGAGGAAAGATCAATGTTTTTGACTAGTTTGCTTATTTTATCGATATCTATCGGGGCAATTGTCTCAGTAATTCATGGCCAGGACGAAATTCATCAGCTAGTTGCTTTTTTATCAGCATTAATTGCTATGATTTGTGCTTTTATTTTATCTCCTCTTTTGGTCAAGGGTTTATTATGTTTAGTATTTTTATCTGTTGGTCATAAAATCTTTCCTGTTCATCGCTGCTTCAAGTAATAGCCTCTTGGTCGCTATATTATTATCCTGACAAATATCAAAAAAAATATTACTAAATATTATTAAAACATCGATTTGTATCTGGTTTTACGGTTAATCAGATTCTTTTTTATTATTCTAAAATTAGTAATAAAAAAGGAAAATGGATTGCCACGATTGTCATCAAAGTTGCCAGCCCAAGAGAGCAAAACTGAGTAAGAAAATATTTGGTTTTGGCTCTAGAAAGTCGGCAAACAATACCCTATCTCGCGAGTCTCAAGCTACTATTGCCTTAGTCGGCTCACCCAATGTAGGGAAGAGTTTATTATTTAATCTTTTAACGGGTACATATGTTACGGTTTCTAATTATCCAGGAACTACAGTCGAAGTTGCCCAGGGCCAAAGAACCATTGCTGGAGAGAATGTAACTTTTTATGATACTCCTGGGATGTATTCTCTAATTCCAATTACCGAAGAAGAGCGTGTTGCCAGGAATTTAATCCTCAAAGAGAGCATGGATCTGGTGATTCATGTGGTCGATGCCAAGCATTTAGGAAGAATGTTGAATCTCACTTTGCAATTAATTGAGGCTCAATTGCCCCTGTTATTGGTCGTCAATATGATAGATGAAGCAGAAAAATTGGGTATTTGGGTAGATGAAAATCAATTAGCTTCCAAACTAAATATTCCTGTTGTCACGATGGTCGCAGCCCAAAAAGTGGGACTGAAAAAATTAATCGCTAAGGTGGCCGAGCATGTCCAATCAACTCCTCTATCCCTCACCTATTGAAGCGGCGCTCCGTCGCATCGAATCCTTACTCGGTGATGCAAACAATCAGATTTCGCGACGTGCTTTGGCTTTATTGTTATTGCAACAAGATCCGATAACGCGATCGCAATTGGAGAAAGAAACATTTTTTCCAGAGATTGAGAGAATTATTACCGAGACTCAGGCGAGTATGTCTGAGTCATTGACCTTTGAGATAGCTCAATCTAGGCATCAGCTAGCAATGGCAATTGAACAAGATGTGACCATTCAACACCCAAGGCAAAGAACTCTTAAATATGAATGGCTACATCGATTGACTGTGCATCCTGTTACTGGAATCCCGATTCTGGCTCTAGTTCTCTATTTTGGGATCTATCAGTTTGTCGGGGTATTTGGTGGCGGAACTTTAGTTGATGGGATTGAAGGTTTTTTTGAATCTCAAATTAATCCGATTGTCAATAATCTGGTTGCGGCAATCTTTCCTTGGCAAGTCATTCAGGATTTATTGGCTAATGATTACGGCATTATTACTTTGGGGATTCGTTACGCTGTGGCGATCGTTTTGCCCATTGTTGCAACTTTCTTCCTCATGTTTTCCCTCTTAGAAGATAGTGGTTACCTACCTCGTCTATCTTTATTAGTAGATAGATTGTTTAAAACTATTGGACTTTCTGGAAGATCGATTATCCCCTTAATTTTGGGTTTAGGCTGCGGTACGATGGCAACTCTGGTTACTCGCACCCTAGAAAGTAAACGAGAAAGAATTATTGCGACTTTGCTATTGGCGTTAACTATTCCCTGCTCCGCACAACTAGGTGTGATTTTAGGTTTACTTTCCCAAGAACCCACAGCTTTGTTTGTCTGGGCCACTGTAATGGTAATAATTTTCCTGGGTATTGGATTTTTAGCGGGAAAAGTTGTTCCAGGAAATGCTTCTTGTTTCTATATGGAAATTCCTCCGCTGAGATTACCGCGACCTCAAGCGATCCTGACTAAGACCTATGTTCGTCTTAAATGGTATTTTGGCGAAATTCTACCTTTATTTATTTTGGCTTCAGTCTTAATTTGGTTAGGCAAACTTACAGGATTATTCGATTTATTGGTCAGGGCATTAGAGCCAATAATGCTCTGGTTGGGATTACCCAAAGAAGCAGCACCGACTTTTCTCTATGGATTTTTCCGTCGGGATTATGGGGCAGCGGGAATGTTCGATTTACATTCTTCGGGAATTTTAGCTGGGCAGCAATTGGTTGTTGCAGCAGTTACTTTAACCTTATTTATTCCCTGTATCGCGCAACTGCAATTTATGTTTAAAGAACGAGGCATCAAAAACACAATTTTGATTGCTATTTTTGTGGTTTTCTTTGCCTTTGGCTTAGGCTATATACTCAATCAATTATTAACAATTATGGAGGTTGGTTTTTAAAATGCTTACTCAAGGTTTTACGGTTCAGTATTCTCCCTTAGATTTTTTAGCAACTAAAACTCAGGGCGTGATTATGGCAATTAGAAATAAAGATGAGCGAGTTGTCAAGAAATTGCTAGCGATGGGGGTTCATAAGGGAATGCATATTACTTTAGAACAAAGATTTCCTTCTTTTTTGATTAAAGTAGGTCGAACTAGAATCGCGATTGATCGCGATATTGCTCGTTCAATTAAGGTTAGGGTAATTGGTAAGTAGAAACGTTGCGTTGCACGGACGCGAAACTAATCCTTTAGGGCAATGTCTGTGCAAAATTTATGGTATTGGGGTTTAAAGTGATTATTAAGCAAAAAATATTGGGATTTTTAAGTATTAGTGTTTTGTCGTTGCTATTAGTGCTTAGTAGCGATCGCATACAGAATGTTCAACTGGGAAATCCCAGTCAAGCTAATTCTTCAACTCAATTAACTGTCTCAGCAGCAGCAAGTCTCAAGAATGTCATAGAAGCAATTGAGCCTTTATACGAGCAAAAATATCCAGAGACTAAAATCATTTATAATTTTGCTTCTTCTGGCTCTTTGCAACGCCAAATCGAACAGGGCGCACCAGTAGATATCTTTATTTCTGCTGCTGTCGATAAGATGGACAGTTTGGAAAAAAAAGATTTGTTGTTAACCCAAACACGCCAAGATTTATTAAAGAATCAAGTCGTTTTGGTTGCTCCTAAGGAAAATAGAAATAATAGTCTTCAGCTTGAGAGTTTTGCTGATTTAACTACTAATGACATAACGACAATCGCCCTAGGAGAACCAAACAGCGTTCCTGCGGGTCAGTATGCCCAGGAAGTATTAACCTCTTTTGAAATTGCCGATCAAGTAAATACGAAAGCTGTTTATGCCAAGGATGTTCGCCAGGTTCTCAATTACGTTGCCACAGGTAATGTAGATGCGGGGATTGTTTATCGCACCGATGCCCAAGATTCTGAGCAGGTACAAATAGTTGCCACGGCTCCTGAAATTAGCCATTCTCCTGTGGTTTATCCCGTTGCTGTGCTCAAGGACAGCGATCGCCCGGAGGCGGCAACTGAACTGATAGAGTTTTTCACTACTCCTGAGGCACAGGCAATATTTGAAAAGTATGGGTTTGATGTGGTCATTAATCATTAATCATTAACCATTGACTAAAAAAAACTCCCCAATTCCCCAATTCCCCAATTCCCCAAAATATATTTAAAGCTGCCCTCTGCCTTCAAATGACTAACCTAATTCCAATTTGGATATCTCTTAAAACAGCCACTACTGCCACGATAATTACTTTTTTCTTCGGGATTATTGCCGCTTGGTGGATGTTGAATTATCAGGGTAAATCTAAAGGATTAATTGAGGGTGCATTGACGGCTCCTTTGGTACTTCCCCCCACAGTAGTGGGTTTTTTATTATTACTAATATTGGGTAAAAACGGCTTTATTGGTCAATTATTAGATAATTTTGGTATTACCGTTATTTTCTCCTGGTATGCTACTGTTATCGCCTCTACAGTAGTTGCCTTTCCCCTCATGTATAAAACTGCCTTGGGAGCATTCCGGCAAATTGATTCTAATCTGCTGGCCTGCGCGAGAACTCTGGGAGCTTCAGAATGGACAGTTTTTTGGCGAATTATTTTACCTTTAGCCAAACCGGGCCTGATTGCTGGGACTTTGCTCGCTTTTGCTCGTGCTTTGGGTGAATTTGGTGCAACTTTAATGCTAGCCGGTTCAATTCCTGGGAGGACTGAAACAATTCCGATCGCAATTTTCTTTGCTGTTGAAGGAGGGGAAATGGATCGGGCGCTATTATTGGTCATTATTATGCTGGCAATTTCCTTAGGCGTAATTATGGCAACCTACCATTGGACAGAAGGGAGTAGAGGAAGCAGAGGAAGCAGGGGTCATTTTGGTTTTATAGACAAAGTCATTACTGATTTAGATCAGAGAAAACCGATTTCCCATCAACAAAAATCCTTAGATTATCCTGTGCCTAAAGCCAAAATTGAATTAACTGTTGATATCCAAAAACAACTACCGGGATTTCTCTTAGATGTTAGCTTCAAGACAGATCAAACTCCTTTAGGTTTGCTAGGTGGTTCTGGCGCGGGGAAGAGTCTTATTTTGCGTTGTATTGCCGGATTGGAGCAACCTGATCGAGGGCGTATTGTATTAAATGGTCGGGTCTTATTTGATTCAGCGCGAGGTATTAATCTCCCGCCACGCGATCGCGGATGCGGCTTTTTATTCCAAAATTATGCCCTATTTCCCCATCTCACTATTGCGGAGAATATTGCCTTTGGCCTGCCGAGAAGCCAATCTCCCAGAGCTATCAAACAAGAAGTAGAGCAGCAATTGATCGCCGTCGATTTACCAGGAATCAGCGATCGCTACCCCACGGAACTTTCAGGGGGACAGCAACAAAGAGTAGCTCTAGCCAGAGCAAAAGCAAGCAAACCAGGAATAATGCTTCTCGATGAGCCTTTTTCTGCTTTAGATACTTATTTGCGAGATAAACAGGAAAAACTGCTGAGAAATAATCTTATTACCTATCAAGGAGTAACTTTATTTATTACCCATAATCTAGAAGAAGCCTATCGAGTATGTCCCAATTTATTGGTGATAGATCGGGGTCAAGCGATCGCTCAAGGCACAAAGCAGGATATTTTTGAGCATCCTCGCAATTTTAAGACCGCGCAGCTAACCGGCTGCAAAAACTTTTCTCGTGCTGTTGCAATCTCAGACCGACAGGTGAAAGCGATCGACTGGGGTTGTATTTTCGAGGTAATCGAACCATTACCAACATCTTTGGAATATGTGGGAATTCGGGCTCATCAGTTAATCCTGACGAAATTCGAGGAAGCACCCTTATTTCAAGATGGAGTTTCGCTAACTGATTCAGAAAACGAGATCAATAATTTTCCTTGTTGGCTAGCAACTATTAGTGAGACCCAACACCGCATGACTTTATATCTTAAGTTAAACCAACCAGCTAATCATCCTGAAGATTATCATCTACAAGCAGAGGTTTTTAAAGACAAATGGGTGGAGTTGAAAGATCATCCTCTGCCCTGGAAAATTCAATTTAATCCTCTGAAAATTATTGTTATTTGACCAGGACTTCGTCTTTGAAGGCAGAAGGCAGAAGGCAGAAGGAGCAAGTATTAGGTTTTAGGTTGGAAAGAGTATTAACTAAATATTAATTTATGAGCTATTCTCAGCAAATGGTAGCCTCTATTGCTTTTAAGTTTGGCTTTTGTTTGTTCAATTTAGGTATGTGTATCTGAAGTGGAAACAAACATAGTGAAGATATGAAGCTTCACATATTCAATATGGGAATAAAAAGCTTGTAGCCAACTACCGAGAGAGTTTATCGGCATTAAATCCCCTTATAAGCAAGTAAGACTTCTACCTCTGCCCTTGCGCAGCTCTACCCGAAGAGTCTCTGCCCTCTGCCCTCTGCCCTCTGCCCTCTGCCCTCTGCCCTCTGCCCTCTGCCCTCTGCCCTCTGCCCTCTGCCTTCATTAGATTTTAGAAACTTCTCAACAGACAAGAAAATTTTATGTTTACAACAAGCAATGCTAGTAACTCAGCATTAAAAGAATTTCTTGCTCCCACCAATGATACTCAGCCGGGAAAAAGTTTTCCCCTAGGCGCGACTATCTATCCTGATGGAGTAAACTTTTGTATTTTTTCCCATGCTCAAGGAATTGAATTACTATTATTCGACGATCCCGAAGCACCTCAGCCTTCGAGAGTAATTGTTTTAGACCCGAAGGTCAATTGCAGTTGCAACTACTGGCATATTTTTATCCCAGGACTAAAATCAGGACAAGTATATGCCTATCGCGCCTATGGTCCATATCTACCAGAAAAAGGCTTACGTTTTGATGGGTCGAAAGTTCTGCTAGATCCTTATGCTAAGGCGATCGCTGGTGAGGGAATTTATGATCGCCAGATAGCTAGCCAACCAATTGATAATTGCGCTCAATCATTAAGAGGCATTGTCGTCGATACTAGTACTTACGATTGGCAAGGGGATCGCCATCCCCGCACTCCCTATGCTTCTAGCATTATCTATGAAATGCATGTCGGAGCCTTTACTAATCACCCCAATTCTGGCATCAGTCAGCAAAAACGAGGTACTTTTGCTGGATTAATCGAAAAAATCCCCTATTTACAAGAATTGGGCATTACGGCAGTAGAATTGCTGCCTATTCAATCCTTTGATGCCAATGATGCGCCCAAGGGACTAAAAAATTATTGGGGTTACAGTACCATCAACTTTTTTTCTCTGCATAATAGCTACAGTTCTCGTGCCGATCCTTTAGGAGCTCTAGATGAATTTCGCGATCTGGTTAAAGCTTTACATCAAGCAGGGATTGAAGTGATTCTGGATGTTGTATTTAACCATACTGCCGAAGGCAACCATCAAGGGCCCACAATTTCCTGGCGTGGTTTAGATAATCAAACCTACTATATCCTGTCAGAAGATGCGGCTAACTACCATAACTATAGTGGGTGCGGGAATAGTCTTAAGGCTAATCACCCAGTGGTCGGCCGCTTTATTATTGATTGCTTGCGCTATTGGGTGACGCAAATGCATGTCGATGGTTTTCGTTTCGATTTGGCTTCAGTTTTAGCCAGAGACGCCGCAGGAGCTTCTCTGTGGCACACTTCCATTATTACCGCTAATATTTTATGGGCGATCGAATCTGATCCTGTATTGGCGGGAACGAAGTTAATTGCTGAGCCTTGGGATGCTTCTGGACTCTATGGAGTAGGACGTTTTGTCGATTTAGGAGATTGGTTCTCCGAATGGAATGGGCCTTTTCGCGATGATGTCCGTCGTTTCATCAAAGGCGACTCGGGAATGGTGAGTTCCTTGGCTGCGAGGATTTTAGCTAGTCCTGATATCTATTCTCGCTCTGATACGGATATTAACCGCAGTATTAATTTTGTGACCTGTCACGACGGCTTTACTCTCAATGATTTAGTTTCCTATAATCAAAAACATAATCAAGCCAATAGAGAAGATAGTCGCGATGGGGCAAATGATAACTATAGCTGGAATTGTGGGATAGAAGGAGCAACCGAAGATCCTGAAATAGCCAAGCTCAGGCTAAAGCAGATTAAAAACTTTTTTACCGTGCTGCTGATGTCTCAAGGGACACCAATGATTTTGATGGGAGACGAAGTCAGAAGGACTCAGCAAGGAAATAACAATACCTATTGTCAAAATAACGAACTGGCTTGGTTTGATTGGAGTTTGACGGAGAAAAATCAAGGTTTATTTCGTTTTGTCAACAGTACCATCGCTTTGATTCAAGGATTGGAAGTTTTTCGTCTAGAAACACCATTAGCCACCGAACGAGGAAGTGAACCCTACTTAATTTGGCATGGGGTGAAGCTAAATCAGCCAGATGATTGCGAAGATTCTCATTATGTGGGCTTTACCTTAGCCTATCCCAAATTTGGCGAATGTCTCCAGGTTATGTTTAATGCCTATTGGGAATCTCTAACTTACGAGTTACCTCAATTACTTCCAGAACATAATTGGTATCGCATTATTGATACTTCCTTAACTGCACCAGAGGATTTTTGCGACCTGAAAACAGCACCTCTAGTAGCAGATCCCTATTATCAAGTTGCCCCTCGAAGTTCAGTAGTTTTGATGGCAAAATATGATACTTAATCAAATTGATCTAGGGGCGCGTTGCGATGCGCTCTGTAGGTTAGTAATGAAAAAGTTGATCTGCGATCTTATTGAACAGAGATCGCAGATCAGCTAACTAATAACTTAACTAAGAACCTAGATCGAAATTTACGTGAACCATATTCATCTCGCTTTTTAGGATAAAACCTAGTTTCCGGCATAAATGCTGCATGGTATAGTTTTCGGGCAGGATTTCTGCCTTAATACAGCTGAGTTTTTCCTGGCGACCAATATCAAGCAAAAAGTATAGTAACTCCGTACCCAGACCTACTCCCTGGTGGCGATCGCTAACTAACATGCCAAATTTCGCCTCATTAGTTCCATGGATTTTGCTCAAACGACCCACGCCCAGAATTTCTCGCTTTTGAGTATCGGGATCAAGGGACTCTGCCACTAAAGCTAACTCCCGCTCATAATCGATAAAACAAATACTGGTTAGTCTTTCATGGGAAATTCTGGTTTGAAACTTTATTAAATGAAAATACCTTAAATAAATACTTTCCTCCGAAACTGTTTGGTGAAACTCAACAATCAGGGGCTCGTCTTCAGGGCGAATAGGACGAATTGTGACCTTTTTACCATCTCTTAATGTCCAATGTTTGATATATTGGCTCGGATAGGGTCGGATAGCTAAATTGGGAAGACTATTACTATTGTCTTCTGCCTCAATGTCCTGGCTATCATGGAGCAATACCCGAGCATCCAATGCTAATAGGGATTCGCTCGATGCTAGTAGCGGATTAATATCAATTTCTTTAATCCAGGGATTTTCGACCACTAGCTGACTAAAACGCACCATCAACTTAGCTAGGGCCGTCAAATCTACAGCTTCCCGACCTCTAACTCCTTGGAGAGCCTCATAGATGCGAGTTTGTTTGATCATCCTCCGGGCTAAGGTTGTATTTAGAGGTGGTAATGCCAAGGCACGATCCTTGAAGACTTCTACTAATTGTCCTCCGGTGCCAAATAGTAAAACGGGCCCAAATTGCTCATCGATACTACTCCCAATAATGAGTTCGTAGCCATCTAGTTTGACCATTGGCTGCACTGTAACGCCCAGGAAAGAGGATGGGGCGATATTTTCCACAGAATCTTTAATCAAGTTATAGGCATTGCTAACAGCAGCTGCGTTACTTAAATTAAGCTGCACTCCGCCGACGTCAGTTTTGTGGGTGATAGTTTCGGAGTGGAGCTTGAGAACTACTGGATAACCAATTTCTGAAGCTATTGCTACCGCTTGTTCTGGTGAGGTTGCGATCTCTGTCGTTACGGTCGGAATACCATAAGCAGATAATAACTTTTTCGATTCATATTCTGTTAATAGAGTGCGCCCGGCATCTTTGGCTCCATCGATAATACCTGTTGCGGTAGTCCGACAAATTTTGCGATCTTCTTCTTCTGCTAGGATCGGAGTCTCATATAATCCTTTGAGATTATAACTATAGTGCCACATCAAGTTAAACAGATGAGCCGCAGTATCCGGATAGGGAATAGTATAGATTCCTGCCCGCTTGAGAATATGATCTCCATCGGCAACTTTTTCTCCTCCCATCCAGCTAGCGAGTAAGGGTTTACCCTTTAATTCTTTGGCCGTTTCCTGTAGTTG
Source organism: Xenococcus sp. PCC 7305 (assembly GCF_000332055.1). Taxonomy (GTDB): domain Bacteria; phylum Cyanobacteriota; class Cyanobacteriia; order Cyanobacteriales; family Xenococcaceae; genus Xenococcus. The sequence goes on from NZ_ALVZ01000230.1 coordinate 27,107, forward strand.
AAAGGCTATTTTGGTAGCATCAGTCATAGCCTGAGGAGTCAGGATCACAAGTAAGCCATCACTATTTTGATCTTCTGCTAAGATCTTGAGGGTTTTTGTATAACGTTCTGCTGTAGCATCCCCCAAAATATCGACAGGATTGTCGCGACTCCAATGATTGGGCAATACTTGATCCAATTTAGCAATCGTCTCGCTCGATAGTTGGGCTAAGGTTCCTTGATTTTTGATCACCGAATCAGTTGCTAAGACTCCTGGCCCCCCAGCATTAGTCAAAATAGTTAACCTATTACCCTTCGGACGAGGTTGTTTGGCGAGAAGTTCGGTCATATTAAAGAGGTCTTCAATCGTATCCACTCGTAATACCCCGCAACGACGGAAAGCTGCGTCTAAAACCTCATCACTCCCAGCTAAGGTCCCTGTGTGGGATGCGGCTGCTTTAGCTGCTGCTCCAGTACGACCCCCTTTAATGACAATAATTGGTTTGGACAGGGCGACTTCTCTAGCGGCGGAGAGAAAAGAGCGGGCATCTCCAATCGACTCCATGTAAATTGCAATGCTTTTTGTGGCAGGATCATCACCAAGATGATAAATCAAATCACCCCAACTCACATCTAACATCGAACCAATAGAGACAAAAGCACTAAACCCAACGTTCTCCTGGAAACTCCAGTCTAAAATTGCACTACATAAGGCTCCACTTTGACTTATAAACCCAACGTTTCCTGGCAGTGCCATGGCTCCAGCAAAGGTCGCATTTAAACCATAGCGAGGACTCATCAATCCCAGACAATTAGGTCCGATAATTCTTATTTGGCTACGACGAGCTATTGTCAAGATTTCTTGTTCTAGTTCAATGCCGATGGAGCCAATTTCTTTAAATCCAGCCGAAAGAATAATTACGCCCTTAACTCCAGCCATCGCACATTGCTCGATGATTTTAGGCACTGTAGCGGCGGGGGTCGCAATGATCGCTAAATCGACTAGTTCAGGAATGGCGGTTATATCCCTATAAGCTTTGATCCCCAAAACATTATTCCTTTTCGGATTGATGGGGAAGACCGTACCACCAAAAGGACTACTAATGAGGTTCCAAAGTAATGTTCTCCCTACACTTCCAGGACGATCTGTCGCCCCAATAACAGCTACAGTTCTCGGAGCGAAAAACGCATCTAGGGGGCGTCTCCGAGCATGGATGACATCTTGAGCTGTTGTAATAGCTAAATTCATAGAGTTAGTCATAAAAATTGCTTCAGGATTTTATAAAATAATACCCAATTTTTCCAATTAATTATAGATAATAAATCTGCTGCAAAATGCTGGGAATCAGCTTTTAATTTTTACTTAATATTTGTAATTTACCATTAGTTATGCAAGATACTAAAAATAGAATATTATCTTGTATAATGATTGTGGAGGGCGGTGAATGTCTTGTTTGTTAAGTGAAAACACCGACGGCTCAAGATAAATGGTATCTAAATATATTTTACTGTAATAGACTTTTCTGAATACCTTGTCTTGAGAAAGTTGAATGAATTAATTGTACTCAAATGTACTCATAAATTATAATTTAAGGTACTCAAGAATTTTACTTTCTCCAAATTACAATTACTATCTAAAACCTCGTTTTATTTCTCTAGAATCTAATTGATTGAACAAGTAAATCACATAATTCATTGGAAAATGAAAACAGGTAAATATAACAGCATAGGAGGTAGATCCCAATGATGCAACAATGGAAAGATTTCGTTTCAGGAAAATGGACAGAAGAAATCAATCTTCGCGACTTTATCCAGCAGAACTATACTCCCTATGAAGGAGATGATTCCTTCCTCGCCAGCACGACAGAAGTTACCCATAAACTATGGTCAAAAGTCAAAGATTTAATGGCCATAGAACAGGAAAAAGGCATTTTGGACTCAGATGTCAAAGTTCCTTCGACTATTACAGCTCATGCACCTGGCTATATTGATCAGAGCTTAGAAAAAATTGTCGGTTTGCAGACCGATAAACCATTAAAAAGAGCAATTATGCCCTTAGGGGGTATTCGAGTCGTTAAAAGTTCTCTAGAAGCTTATGGCTATGAGTTGGATGGGCAAACTAAAGAGATTTTCACTAAGTATCGTAAGACTCATAACGATGGAGTTTTTGATGCCTATACTCGTGAAATGAAGCTAGCAAGACATTCGGGAATTATTACTGGCCTGCCCGATGCCTATGGTAGAGGCAGAATTATTGGAGATTATCGACGAGTTGCTCTCTATGGCTGCGATCGCCTAATTGCCGATAAAAAATCACAATTAACCTCTCTAGAAATAGATACTATCGACGAAGAGATCATTCGCCTCAGAGAAGAAATTTCTGAGCAAATTCGCGCCCTCAAAGAATTAGTTCAGATGGCAGCCAATTATGGTTGCGATATCTCCCAGCCAGCAAGCAATGCCAAAGAAGCAATTCAATGGACATATTTTGGCTATTTAGGAGCGGTTAAGGAACAAAATGGCGCCGCCATGTCCTTAGGTCGAGTTTCTACTTTCCTTGATATCTATTGCCAACGAGATTTGGAAAATGGTGATGTCACAGAAACAGAAATCCAAGAGATCATCGATCATTTCGTAATGAAGTTGCGTATGGTACGATTCCTGCGTCATCCTGCTTACAATGAATTATTCTCTGGCGATCCCACTTGGGTAACCGAATCCATTGGTGGCATGGGAGAAGATGGCAGAACTTTAGTTACCAAAAATAGCTTCCGCTTCCTACACACTTTATATAACCTCGGCCCCGCTCCTGAGCCAAATTTAACTGTGCTCTGGTCGGAAAGATTACCGAAGGGCTTCAAAAATTTCTGCGCCAAGGTTTCTGCTGATACTAGCTCTATTCAGTATGAAAATGACGATTTGATGCGCGGTTACTACGGCGATGATTATGGAATCGCCTGCTGTGTCTCGGGAATGCGGATTGGCAAACAGATGCAATTTTTTGGGGCGCGGGTAAATTTAGCCAAGGCGCTACTCTATGCCATTAATGGCGGTAAAGATGAAAAAGCTGGAGACCAAATTGCTCCCATGTTTGCTCCCATAACTTCTGAGTATTTAAATTATGAGGAAGTAACAGCGAAGTTTGATCTGATGATGGGCTGGCTAGCAAAACTTTATGTCAATACCCTGAATGTGATTCATTATATGCATGATAAATATTGCTACGAAAAGCTAGAAATGGCTCTTCACGATCGCGATGTTTATCGAACTATGGCCTGTGGGATTGCTGGCTTGTCAGTTGTGGGAGACGCTTTATCGGCCATTAAATATGCCGAGGTAAAGGTCATTCGCAATGAAGACGGATTAGCGGTCGATTACGAAATCACTGGTGATTATCCCAAATTTGGCAATAATGACGATCGCGTTGATCAGATTACGGCTCAGGTTGTAGAGGATTTTATGAACAAAGTCCGTCAACATAAAACCTATCGGGGTGCTGTTGCTACTCAATCAGTTCTAACAATTACTTCCAACGTAGTTTACGGTAAAAAAACTGGTAATACTCCCGATGGGCGCAAAGCTGGACAACCTTTTGCTCCTGGAGCTAATCCGATGCATGGTCGCGACACTAAAGGTGCGATCGCAGCCCTCGAATCCGTTGCTAAATTGCCCTATGAACATGCCCAGGATGGTATCTCCTATACCTTCTCCATCGTTCCTGAAGCTTTAGGTAAAACTGAAAGCGATAAGGTCAATAATTTAGCGGGCATGCTTGATGGTTATTTCCACGATACGGGTCACCATATCAACATCAATGTTTTAAATCGCGAAACCTTACTTGATGCGATGGAACATCCTGAGCTTTATCCTCAGCTAACCATTCGAGTATCTGGATATGCGGTTAACTTTATCAAACTCACTCGTGAACAACAATTAGACGTAATTAATCGCACCTTCCACGAACGAGTTTAGATTGCTTTTTTGGATAGTAAGGTAGCCCATGCTTACCTTACTATTTAGGATAATTTGACGTTTTCTGCCATAAGTGATTCCCGTTTTAAGGTTGAAAGCGCGACAAAAATCCCAATTATTGCCAGCAAAGCCATCGGGTAAAACACATATTGGTAAGAACCAAAGACATCTCTAATCCGACCTGTTGCCAGAGTGCCGAGCAAAGCACCTGCCCCATAGGCAGTAAAGACAATGCCATAATTTCGGGCATAGTTTTCAGGGTTAAACAAAGTTAAAGTTGCAGTGGGGGCTAGTGCTAGCCAACCTCCCAAACAAAACCAAAAAATACAAAAGGCTGTTAAATAGATTAATATTTGACCTTCCTGAGCGTTCATCATCAAAATTGTGGCAATCAAAATCAGAGTATAAGAAGCAACAGCAAGATAGCGAGGTGGAAAGCGATCCGTTAACCAGCCAAATAGGGGACGGCTGAGGCCATTAAACAAAGCAAACAGAGAAACGCTACTAGCCGCTAGAGTTGGGTCCATTTTAATTATTTCTTGGGCTACGGAACTGGAGATTCCGATAGCACTCAAACCAACTAAAGTGCCGATAGCGTAGCAGAGCCATAAACCATAAAAAGAGCGAGTACGAAATATATGAGAAGGAAGATAGTTCTGATTAGTAGCATTTTGACGAATAATCTTGCCGCCTTGGGGTTGCCATCCCTGAGGAGGTAGCTTCAACGTAGTTGCGATCACTAAAATAATTACAGCAAAGCCAATACCCAAAATAAAGAGAGTTTGTTGTACTCCATAAATATCAATTAAAGCTTTAGCCAGCGGAGCTGTTACCACAGGAGATAGTCCAAAGCCAATAATTGTCATGCCAACAGCTAATCCTTTCTTTTCGGGAAACCAACTAGCCGCAACCACCATGGGAATGCCATAAACTATGCCAACTCCTGTTCCGACCAAAACCCCATAGGTAATAATTAGTACAGAAATATTGGTCGCAAAACTAGAAAGTATATAACCAAGACCCACAATCACCCCGCCGCAAATCGTAACGCGACGAGTGCCTAGGCGATCGAGAAACAATCCGGTAATGGGCATTAAAGCCGAATAAAACAGGAGCACGAAAGTATAAGGTAATAAGCTCTCAGTTGCGCCAATATCTAACAATATTTCTAAGGGTTTTCTGAAAATACTCCAAGAATAAACTGTTCCCAAACAGAGTAATAGGAGTATTCCCAAAACCAGAAGCAACCATCTTCCCTGTTCGGCGGGTAGTCCGAATAATTTTAAATTATCACTGTTATCTTTCAAATTCATTGTCCAACAATTTGCTTAATGTTAATTTTCTTTAACACAATATTTTGGCTTTTACCAAATTATCAATACTGACTAAAATTTAGTTAGGAGAAACATATTTTTTGAAGCTAGTTCTGGGGTGAATTTCTTTGACAATATCTGAAGGCTTATTATGGTACTAACGGTAAAAATAAGCTATAAAAACTTCAGAATTATTTCAGTTATTTAATTATTTACCACAATAAGCTAGTCTAGAAAAAATATTAAAAATCCCCAATATTTCTTCAAGTTTCGACTAGCTATTAAGAACATAAATTGACTCGTATAGGATCATTAAAAAAATCTTAAAAAATCTTCAAGCGTTGGCAGTTATGAAAATATTTTCTATAATTTATGAAACATCTTAAACCAATAAGTATTAAGAATTTTGTCAAGCTGGTAACAGAAAAAATTGTTTTATTTTTACATATAGAAACCCCTATTTTTACCATTGATGAATCTCATTTTTTCACCCTATATTATTTATGGCAATAAAAGCTGTTCGATCTAGTATCAGAGGAAGAATTCATTCAACAGAAACCTGTGGAGCAGTTGATGGCCCTGGGATTCGTTATGTAATTTTTACTCAAGGATGTCCCCTCAGATGTCTTTACTGTCATAATCCTGACTGTCGAGATCCTCAGGAGGGGCAAGAAGTTACCGTTGATGAGTTGATTTTGGATATCCAAAAATATCATTCTTATATGGAATTTTCTGGAGGAGGGGTAACCGTAACTGGAGGCGAACCTTTGATGCAGCCAGAGTTTGTGTCAGAGATTTTTTGTCGTTGTCAAGAGTTAGGAATTCATACTGCTTTGGACACTTCTGGTTATGTAGGGTTAACCACAGCAAAGCCCCTACTAAAACATGTGGATTTAGTGTTGTTAGACATCAAATCTATTGATCCCAAAATTTATCATCAGGTGACAAATGTTTCCCTAGAACCAACCCTTGAATTTGCTCGTTATTTAAGTGAGATTGATAAACCAGCTTGGATTAGATTTGTCTTAGTTCCAGGTCTTACCGATCCGACTCATAATATTCGCAACTTGGCCAAATTTGTCGCAAGTTTAACTAATGTAAAAAGACTGGAAATTTTACCTTTTCATAAAATGGGAGAGTATAAATGGGAACAACTAGGGTATAAATATGCGCTAAAAAATACTCCAGAAGCATCTCCCGAATTAGTTGCCACAGCGAAAAAGATTTTTCAAGAATATGGCATTTCTGCCATTAGTTAAATATCCACAACTAACATCCAACATACAGTTATGAAAGTAACCAATATCGAAGAACTCAATACTCTAATTCAGAAAGTCAAAGCTGCCCAAAGTAACTATGCTAGTTTTACCCAAAAACAGGTAGATATCATCTTTAAGCAAGCCGCCTTAGCCGCTAACGAGCAACGCATTCCTTTGGCAAAATTGGCTGTGAAGGAAACTGGCATGGGAGTTATTGAAGATAAGGTAATTAAAAATCATTTTGCCTCCGAATTTATCTATAACAAGTACAAGCACCAGCCAACCTGTGGTGTTATTGAATCTGATGTCCATTACGGAATTCAAAAAATTGCCGAACCAGTAGGAATTTTAGCAGGGATTGTCCCCACCACTAACCCAACTTCTACAGCAATTTTTAAAGCCTTAATTGCCCTTAAGACCCGTAATGCAATTATTTTTTCACCCCACCCTAGAGCCAAAGAATGTACTATTACAGCGGCTAAAACAGTTCTCGATGCTGCTGTGGCTGCGGGGGCTCCAGAAGATATTGTGGGCTGGATTGATGAGCCATCGGTAGAACTGTCTAAAGCTTTGATGCAACATCCGAGCATCAATTTAATCCTAGCAACCGGCGGCCCTGGTATGGTAAAAGCGGCCTATTCCTCAGGAAAACCATCTTTAGGGGTTGGTGCGGGGAATACACCTGCGGTCATTGATGAAACTGCTGAGATCAAACTAGCTGTCAGCTCAATTTTGCTGAGTAAAACCTTTGACAATGGCATGATCTGTGCTTCTGAACAATCAGTTATTGTCGTCGATGAAATCTACGATCGCGTCAAACAGGAGTTTGCTCTCCGAGGGGCTTATTTCTTAAATCCAGAAGAACAAACAAAAGTCAGTCATGTCTTAGTTAAAGACGGACATATTAATCCGGGAATCGTCGGACAACCTGTAGTGAAGATTGCTGAGTTGGCGGGAATTGAAGTTCCTCCCGGTAGCAAGGTTTTAATTGGCGAAATCGAGGGAGTTGGCGCTCAAGAACCATTTTCTATTGAAAAACTGTCCCCTGTTTTGGCAATGTATCGGGCTACTAATTTTACTGCCGCGACAGAAACGGCAGAAGCTTTGATTTTATTGGGTGGACGAGGACATACCTCTGTCTTGTATACTGCACCAAGCAATCATGAGCGTATTGACTATTTTGATTCCCATATATCCACTGGAAGGGTCTTAATTAATACACCTTCTTCCCAAGGGGCGATCGGCGATTTGTATAACTTCAAATTAGATCCTTCTTTGACTTTAGGTTGTGGAACCTGGGGTGGCAACTCTGTTAGTGAAAACGTTAGTGTTTGCCATCTGCTGAATATCAAAACCGTTTCTGAGAGACGGGAAAATATGCTCTGGTTCCGTGTGCCTCCCAAAGTATTTTTTAAATATGGCTGTTTGCCTGTTGCCTTAAGAGATTTAGCAGGCAAAAAACGGGCTTTTGTGATCACCGACAAATCTTTGTTTGATCTCGGAATGATTAAGGAAGTTACTGATGTTTTAGAGGAGATGAATATCGAACATCAGGTCTTTTATGATGTGCAACCTGATCCTAATCTTTCTACTATTGAAATGGGATTAGCTAGGGTCAATAGCTTTAATCCTGATGTTATTATTGCTTTTGGTGGCGGTTCGCCAATGGATGCGGCCAAGGTAATTTGGTTGATGTATGAGCATCCTGAGGTTGAGTTTGATGGGATTGCCACTCGGTTTATGGATATTCGCAAGCGGGTGTATGAATTACCGGCTTTAGGGAAAAAAGCTCAGATGGTAGCAATTCCTACGACTTCGGGAACCGGCTCAGAGGTGACTCCTTTTGCCGTGGTCACAGACGATCGCACAGGAATTAAATATCCTCTTGCTGATTATGCCCTCACTCCTAATATGGCGATCGTTGATCCTGAATTAGTGCTGCATATGCCGAAATCTCTAACCGCTTTCGGTGGTGTTGATGCATTAACTCATGCCCTAGAAGCTTATGTATCGGTTTTGGCAACTGACTTTACCAGTGGATTATCTCTAGAGGCGATCGCCCTACTGATTAAATATTTGCCTCGTGCTTATAATCTGGGGGCTAACGATCCTGAGGCTAGAGAGAAAGTGCATTATGCAGCGACCATTGCGGGGATGGCATTTGCCAATGCTTTCCTTGGAATTTGTCATTCCATGGCTCATAAACTGGGGTCAACCTTTCACATCCCCCATGGTTTGGCTAATGCTTTGATGATCACTCATGTCATTCGTTATAATGCCACCGATGCACCGTTTAAGCAGGCGATATTCCCCCAATATGAATATCCCCATGCAAAAGAGCGTTATGCGGAAATTGCCGATTATTTACATTTAGGTGGTCATACTGCTGAGGAAAAAGTAGAAAAATTAATTGAGGCCATCAATAATCTCAAGATTGCAGTTGATATTCCCCTAACGATTAAAGAAGTTTTCCAGGGAACAGAACAAGAGTTTTTCGACCAAGTCGAAGAATTAGCTGAGCAGGCCTTTGATGATCAATGTACAGGTTCTAATCCTCGCTATCCTCTGATTAAGGATTTACAAGAACTCTACACTGTGGCCTATCATGGTTACCAAGGAGATATCCCAGAGGATAATTCGGAAGGGAAAGCTCTAGAAGAAATTATCTTGTAGCAAATATCTGTGCAATCGAACATAGCTGAAACTTTTGCTCTTTAAAGTTCAGATAATATTTTTTACACGACTTGGCAATTTTACGGTCTAGTCAGGACTGGTGTTAGGTTTTAGGTAGTAGGTTTTAGGTAAAAAAGTCATATTTTGATTTAGGTCGCAGAATATTTTAGATATAAAGAGTTTTGGCGTTGCTGAATCCAGATATGAATTTGTTTCGCGCAAAGGCGCAAAGACGCAAAGAAAGAAGCAAAGAAGATTAGTCCAAAATTCTTTCATGTTTTAAATCAGCAACGCCAGAGTTTTTATGTCTATCATTGCTAGATTCACCGTTTTTCGGGATTTCCCTAACACCTAACACCCAACACCTAAAACCTTTTACTCGCAACTAACTTAATTTTGCCAAGTCGTGTTTGTTAGAAACTAAAACCAGTTTTGTCGTCGTTTATTAGCTTGCGAAACTGGTTTTTTTATTTGTCTTCTTTTAAATCGAAGGTAGAAGGCAGAAGGTAACTGGCATAGTGGTGAGTCTAATTCTCCCACTATGCCCTGTTCCACTTAAAGAAGTGGAGGAATTCAACCTAAAGGGATAAGTTAGAAGTAGTTTTATCCTTCTGCTCTCTCTCTTGGTGAGCGTTCCCTTGCGCCTGACGGCGGCGCGGGGTCTCACCGCTGCCTTCTGCCTTCAAGGGCGAAGCCCCGTTAAATTCAGTGGCTCGAAAAGAAATTCTATTTCGTAATTATTTATACTAAATTATCTTATAAAGTATAATTTTTATCTATAAACATAGATTGTTATTGATGCATAAATATCCGAGAATGGAGTCATAAAGCTCTTGCATTGGTAAAGTTAAAAATTCTTCTAAAAACTTAATTTTTTCTTAGCTTTTTGCTATGTTAAACCTACTCAAAATACCAGTGCTTTAGGTTAAAAATACCCATGTCTTAACCCATATGGAAGTGAGATTGCCTTTGCTATAGGGGTTTTGCTAATTTGAGTACACCCTTAATCAGTTTAATCCAAGCCTCAAAAATTCTTTTATTAATAATAATCTGGTATAAGTTTCTTAGGCTAGCCCAACAGTATTATCAATAGTCTTTTACGTTGCTCTTTGTTCTTTGTCTATCCTCAAATCATTTATTAACAAAAGACAAAAGACCAAATTACTAATAATCAAATTAGGAGAATTTTATGAAAATAGCAGTTTCCAAAGAACAGGAGCTAGGAGAGCTTCGCGTAGCCCAAGTCCCCAATACTGTATCTCGTCTAGTCAAACAAGGCTTTGAGGTTTGGGTAGAAGCAGGAGCTGGTGTTGGAGCCGGCTATGATGATGCTGCCTATGAAACAGCAGGAGCCAAGATCATTGACAACCCCGTTGTTCTATGGGAAGAAGCAGATATCCTGCTTAAAGTTCAGCCTCCTGGCAGGCGGGATGGTTGGGCGGAGATCGACATGCTGCGACCCGGGGCAACTCTGATTAGTTTTCTCGATCCTTTAAGCGATCCTTTGATAATACAACAGCTTGCCCAGCGACAGGTTACAGCCTTCAGCATGGAATTGATTCCTCGTACAACCCGTGCTCAAACCATGGATGCCTTGTCTTCGCAGGCGAACATTGCCGGTTACAAATCTGTGTTGCTAGCAGCCGCTAGTTTACCGCGAATTTTCCCTATGATGACTACCGCAGCAGGAACAATTCCTCCGGCTAAAGTTCTAGTTTTGGGTGCAGGGGTTGCCGGGTTACAGGCGATCGCAACTGCTCGAAGATTGGGTGCAGTCGTAGAAGCTTTTGATATTCGTCCGACAGTGAAAGAACAAGTTCAAAGTGTTGGTGGCAATTTTATTGAGATCGCCCTTGAAGAACCAACTGAAGCGGAAGGAGGTTATGCCCAACAAGTTGGGATGGATACCCAAGAGCTAATTTGTCAGGGTTTGAGCTCCTATGTTGCCAAGGCCGATGTGGTTATTACTACAGCTCAAGTACCAGGGAAGCCCGCACCTTTATTAATTACGGAAGAGACAGTTTCTCAAATGAAACCCGGCTCAGTAATTATCGATCTTGCCGCAGAAAGCGGTGGGAACTGCTCTTGTAGTGAAGCAGGCAAAGATGTTAACTATCAAGGGGTTAATATTCTTAGTCCGACGAATTTGCCGAGTACAGTACCAGTTAATACCAGCCAGATGTATGCCAAAAATCTTTTAAACCTGGTGGGCTATTTAGCCAAGGATGGCGAATTGCAGCTCGATTTTGATGATGACATCACTAGTAGTGCTTGCGTTACCCATGGTGGAGAAATTCTCAATCAAAGAATTAGAGAAGCATTATTAGTTATTAGTCATTAGTTATGTTGCGGGTTTTTGGTTATTTATTTAGGAGTGGGTCTTATGGAAGCAGGATTACTTACTGGCTTAGTCGTTTTTGTCTTAGCATCATTTGTGGGGTTTGAGGTGATTAATAAAGTCCCTCCCACATTGCATACGCCCTTAATGTCTGGTGCTAATGCTATTTCTGGTATTTCCGTGGTTGGGGCCTTACTAATTGCTGGAGTACCGGAGTGGAATCTAACAACTATTTTGGGTTTAATTGCGATCGTGTTAGCGACTGTCAATGTTGTGGGCGGTTTTTTGGTAACGGATCGCATGCTGCAAATGTTTAAGAAGAAGGAAATAGCCTAGGGGAATAGCATGATGAATACATATTTGAACACGGGAATTGAAATTGCTTATTTAGTTGCAGCATCTTTGTTTATTCTCGGATTGAAAAAATTAGGTTCCCCTGCCACAGCTCGTCAGGGAAATTTCCTGGCAGCAGGAGGGATGCTAGTTGCAATTATTGCCACTTTATTAAATCAGTCCGTACTCAATTATGAATTGATTTTAGTTGGGATTATTGCTGGCTCGTTGATCGGCGCGATCGCAGCTCAAAAGGTAGCCATGACGGATATGCCGCAAATGGTTGGTATCTTCAACGGGGTCGGTGGTGCGGCTTCTGCTTTAGTAGCAGTGGCTGAGTTTTGGCGCATACTTAACGCTGAGGGCACTGTTTCTTTAGATGCGACATTTATTGCAATCTTGGGTGTTTTAATCGGTGGGGTGACTCTCACCGGCAGTTTACTAGCCTTTGCTAAACTACAAGGCTTAGTTTCAGGGTCTCCTGTTACTTTTCCATTCCAACAACCTTTCAATGCTTTGCTCTTAGCGAGCTTCTTGGCTGGCAGCGTTTACTTATTAATCCAACCAGAAAACCCCGCAATTTTTCTAGCTTTAACCGCCATATCTTTACTTTTTGGTGTTTTATTTGTGCTGCCTATTGGTGGTGGAGATATGCCCGTAGTAGTTTCTTTGTTAAACTCATTTTCGGGTTTAGCTGCTAGTGCTGTAGGGTTTATTCTCTACAATAATATGCTGATCGTCGCAGGGGCTTTGGTTGGGGCTTCGGGGTTAATTTTGACCCAAATCATGTGTAAAGCCATGAATCGACCATTAACTAATGTATTGTTTGGCGCATTTGGTGGCGATAGTACTGCTGTTGGTGATGCAGGTGGTGCGGAAATCGAGAAGACCTACCGTTCTATTGACAGCGAAGAGGGAGCGATGATGTTAGGTTATGCCCGCTCGGTAGTAATTGTTCCTGGTTATGGTATGGCAGTAGCTCAAGCTCAACATGGGGTCAGAGAATTAGCCGCCCAACTGGAAAAAATGGGTGTGGATGTTAAATATGCAATCCATCCTGTCGCCGGGAGAATGCCAGGACATATGAACGTACTCTTAGCTGAAGCCAACGTTCCTTATGATCGCCTGTACGATATGGACGATATTAACACTGAATTTGATCGCGTTGATGTCGCTCTGGTAATCGGAGCTAACGATGTGGTTAATCCCGCAGCCCGTAATGACAATAGTAGCCCCATTTATGGGATGCCCATTATTGATGTGGATAAAGCCCAACATGCCATTGTAATTAAGCGTAGTATGAGAACTGGTTTTGCAGGGGTAGATAACGAACTATTTTACAAGGACAAAACCACCATGCTCTTCGGCAGCGCACAGGATGTTGTCTCGAAATTGGTGGGAGAAGTTAAACAATTGTAGTAATTGGTTATTCTTGACTAAGTTGGGGCGATCGAGAAGGAAGTCCCATTAATCCTAATTCAACAAAAGCAATAGGGCACATTTATTCTTAGGGGCAAGCATTTGTTTGCTCCTATTTTTTCGATAAAAATAATGGGTTGGCAGAACAAAATCACTAAACACGACTTGGCAAAATTAAGTTAATTGCGAGTAAAAGGTTTTAGGTGTTGGGTGTTAGGTGTTAGGTTAATCCCGAACAACGATTAATCCAGCAATTATAGACATAAAAGTTCTTTAGATCTAAAATATTCTCCGACCTAAATCAAAATATGACTTTTTTACCTAAAACCTACTACCTAATACCTAACACCTGTCCTGACTAGACCATAAAATTGCCAAGTTGTGCTCTAAAAAGTTTTTGATACAATTTCATATGGCTCAAATATACGGAAAGTTTCTGCTTTTTGTTTTACTTATGGCGGTTCTCAAAGTCATGAGGCACACTTTCTTGTTCCCTCATTCCCTGTTCCCCGTTCCCTGTTCCCGAAAGCTTAGATTTACTGTACCTCACGAGTATAAGAATTGCTATAGGGTAAATATCAAGCAAGTTTCCATCTAATAAGTAGTGAGTAACTGATGCAAATTCGAGAAGCAAATATCAAAGATTCCGAAGGAATTAAAAGTCTTCATCTTCAAGCATTCGATGATTCAGAAGCTAAATTGGTCTCGGATCTGGCTGTGAATTTATTACACGAAAAATCAACAATTAAGATAATCTCATTAGTTGCGATATATAAGGATACTGTAATCGGCCACGTAACCTTTAGCCCAGTCTTCTTGGATAGTACTGGTAAACATTTTGGTTATATATTAGCCCCATTAGCAGTATTACCAGCTCACCAAAATCAAGGAGCTGGTTCCAAAATTGTCAAACATGGCTTAGATACTATTTCTTCATTAGGTGCATTTATTGTTTTTGTTTATGGCGACCCCCAGTATTATTCTAGGTTCGGCTTTAAGAAAGAACCTGCTCAAAATTTCACTCCCCCCTATGTGCTTGAGTACCCCGAAGGTTGGCAGGCAATGAAATTGAATTCTGCTGTTTTTCCTGAGGGTAGTAGGTTAACCTGTGTTAATTCTCTCAATGATCCTCAACTATGGTGAAGTTTGCTAACTCAGTGTTTGAATTAATGCAATAGGCATGAAATGTCGAAAATCAAATAGGTGGTATAGAGAAGGGGCATCTTCTCTTGGATTAGGTGATGTAAGTCACTCTTTGAGCGCTATTGCTGTTTGATCCCAGAATCCCCATACCTTTAGGTCGAGGAGTATGTCAAAATGTGACTTGTTCAACTACCTTCGTTAAAGCAGATTTCATGTCTAGCAACCTACTAAGAACTCCTCTCTACGATGTACTCAAAGAGCAAAAGGCTCGCTTTGTTCCTTTCTCTGGCTGGGAGATGCCAGTTCAATTTACAGGATTAAAAAAAGAACATCAGGCCGTGCGCTCTACAGTAGGAATGTTCGATATTTCCCATATGGGGAAATTTACCCTAGTCGGCAAAGATTTAATTGCGGAACTGCAAGCTCTAGTTCCTTCCGATTTATCGAGATTAAAAACTGGGCAGGCTCAATATACTGTATTACTTAATGAGCAAGGCGGAATTATTGACGATATTATCTTTTACGATCAAGGTGAAACGGAGACAGGTGAACAAAAGGGTGTCTTGATAGTTAATGCAGGGACTAAAGATAAAGACAAAGATTGGATCTTGTCTCATCTCAAGACGAGTACCTTAGAAGATTTATCTAGCGATCGCGTTTTGATTGCCGTTCAAGGAAAAGAAGCCACCAAAACCCTACAAACTCTAGTAACAGAGGATCTTTCTGCTATTAAAAGATTTGGACATCAAGATGTAACTATTTCTGGCAAACCCGCTTTTGTGGCAAGAACTGGTTACACGGGTGAAGATGGTTTTGAGTTGATGATTGAACCCGAAGCTGGTCAAGAATTATGGCGATCGCTAGAAGCTGCGGGAGTGACGCCCTGTGGGTTAGGTGCTCGCGATACTTTGCGGTTGGAAGCGGCTATGTGTCTTTATGGACAGGATATTAATGAAAAAACTACTCCTCTAGAGGCCGGATTGGGTTGGTTAGTTCATCTTGATAGCAAAGGAGATTTTATTGGGCGATCGGTTTTAGAAGAACAAAAAGCTTCGGGCTTAAAGCGTCGTTTAGTAGGACTTGCCATGCAGGGCAAACATATTGCTCGCCACGATTACCCAGTGATTTTTGAACAAGAGCAAGTGGGAATTGTTACAAGTGGCACATCATCGCCTACTTTGGGTCAAGCGATCGCGCTAGCCTATGTACCCAAATCTCTAAGTAAAGTAGGACAGGAATTGGAAGTAGAAATTCGGGGTAAAAATTATCCGGCAACAGTTGTAAAAAAGCCCTTTTATCGTTCTGGAAACTAAAAAAACTTCTCTGGAAAAATCAATGTTTCTCTACATTGGTTTTTTCTCTTAGGAAATCATACTAAGGGATTTTAATCTTTTTTGAAAGCAAATTTGTAGGTTGTAATCGCATATTAATATATTCTTTCTCTAGTTAATCGTAACTTTATAAAAATCAGATTTTATTGGCAATTAATTTATCTTCCATTATTAAAATGACAGATAAAATACAGTGATAAATATACTGAATTTTTTATATGAATACAACTTTAGCTAAACCATCACCTTCTCTGGGTGTTTCCTGTTCTCGGAGTTTTTTAAGTTGGTTGCGATCGCAAAATATTTCCCTAGGTTTTACAACCTATCAATCTTCTCGTTTGATGCTAGTTGGCACCGATGACAAAGGGAAATTTTCGGGTTTTGAAAGATTATTTAATCGTGCCATGGGCATGTATGCAGTCAATAAAAATCGGCTGTATCTGGCGACTCGTTATCAAATCTGGCAAATGGATAATGCTCTAGAGCCTGGTCAGATTTATGATGGTTATGACAAGCTTTATATTCCTCGGATTGGTTATACCACAGGAGATCTCGATGTTCATGATTTGACAGTTGATAGCCAAGGACAAATTATTTTCGTGGCGACTCGTCTCAATTGTTTAGCCACAGTCAGCGATCGCAATAGCTGTACTCCGCTGTGGCATCCGCGTTTTATTTCTAAAATTATCAATGAAGATCGTTGTCATCTTAATGGTTTAGCAATGGTGAATGGGAAGCCAGGATATGTCACGGCTTGTAGCCGCACGGATATTTTTGATGGTTGGCGCGAAAAACGTCGCAAAGGCGGTTGTGTAATTGATGTCGCTTCCAAGGAGCCGATCACTACGGGATTATCGATGCCCCATTCTCCTCGTTGGTATCAAGAAAAGTTATGGTTGCTGAATTCTGGGACAGGAGAATTTGGTTTTATTGATTTGGCATCAGGGGAATTTGAGGCGATCGCCTTTTGTCCTGGTTATATGCGAGGTTTAGCTTTTTGGAAGAATTGGGCAATTATTGGTTTATCGAAACCGAGAGATCAAACTTTTTCCGGTTTGGCTTTACAGGAAAGATTGCAGAAAGAGGATGTGGAAGCTCGTTGTGGGTTGATGGTGATTGATCTGGGGACTGGCGCGATCGTTGATTGGTTAAGGTTGGAGGGGATCATTAGTGAGCTTTATGATGTACAGGTTTTGCCTGAAGTCACCAGGCCAATGGCGATCGGGTTTCAGAATGATGAGATTAGTCGTTTGTTAACTCTAGATCCTTTGAAGGGTTTAGAAGGGTAGAAAAATATGCGATCGCCTTTGGTAACTAGAGCGATTTCTCTGGAAATCCTCACTTTGCCTAAGTTGCATGGTGTTTTAGGCTAGCTAAACTTTGCTGGACAGCCTTATGATTTGGTTGTAACCTAAGAGCGCTTTGGTAAGCGGTTATCGCTTCTGCTACTTTCCCTTCTTTGCTCAACGCGTCTCCCAAGTTTTTATAGATTCCAAATGGGTGCTTAGGATTTAAGACAATTGCTTTTTGATAACTAGATATAGCTGCCAGTAAATCACCATTTTTGCGCTGAGCATCACCTAATAAAGAATAAATATCGGGCTGATTGGGCCCCAAGGTAACTGCCTCTTGAGATATGGCTATCGCTTCTGGGAAACGATCTAATTGATTTAGTATAGTAGTCAGAACTTTATAGACATTAAACTGCTGAGGATTCAATTTTAAAGAGCGATAATAAGAATTTATTGAGCTCTCTAGGTCGCCCTGCTTACGTTGCGCATTGCCCAAGCTGTTATAAGCTTTATCGGATTTGGGGTCTAGCTCTAGAGCTTGCTGAAAAAAGGCGATCGCTTCTTCTGGCTGCTCCATTCTAGATAAAGTGTTTCCCAGAGCCATACATACTGGGTATTGTCGGGGATTGATGGCTAAAGAATCAAGATAAGCTTGTCTGGCCGCCGGAAAATTCTGCTGCTGACTATGATCATTGCCCAGTTTTTTATAATAATTTGCCGATTGATTGACATTTAATGCGATCGCCATATCGTAACTTTGAACTCCGGCTTCTGTCTGACCACTCCTGATCTGAGCAGAGCCTAATTGGCAATGAAGCTCAGGGTTATGGGGATCTAACTTGATAGCTTCAAGACAAATTTTGATAACTTCTTCTGTCTGATTCAATCTATTTAGTGCCAATGCCAAATCTTGGTAAAACCAAAAATTTGCTGGTTCGAGTGCGATCGCTTTTTGATAGTTGGTTACTGCTTCAGCAAAATTATTCTGTTTCGTCTGGGCTTTTCCTAGCAAAAAATAAAGTTCACCATTACTCGTCTCCAACTCTAGAGCTTTTTTGTACGCAACTATCGCTGCGGATAAATTTTCCTGATCAGCCAAGGCAATCCCCAGGTTTTGATAGAGGGCAGCAGATTGTTGAGGATCAACTGCGATCGCTTTTTGATAGCTAATAATAGCTCTTGCCATATCTCCTTTCTCAAACTGAGAGTTACCCCGGCCAAGATAAACAGCAGCATTTTCTGGTTGCGATCTAATAGCGTTAACCACCTCGACTGGGACAATTGTTGTGGTAGAACCCTTCTGCTTAAACCAGGTTACTCCTTCTTCGACCAGATCCAGTTCTAACAAGTAACGACCCTCTGTTAACGGTGCGGTTACAGTCAAAGATAGTTCAATTTCCTCTCCTGGAGGCAAATCCTGGGATAAGTCTACTCTCCCATCAGACCATTGAATGAGATTCCCCTTCTCATCTAGCCAATGATTACCTAGAGTGATGCCACTAATTTGAGTTTCTTGCCATAAAACTGGGCTAATATTCTTGACTGTTACGGGAATGGCAACTGATTTTCCAGTTGCAAAATTGGTCAATTTAGGGAAAATCATCTGTGCTTGATATGCTCTCCTTGGTAAAAACTGCGGGGTAGCCGCCAATGATGCTTCCTCAATATAGGAATGTAATTTTTTGGTAAGCAATTGAATATTGGGTTCACTGAAATACTGCCCATGACTGCAAGGAAGCAAGTCAACGGATAATTCTCCTGTATAAAATTTGTGCCAGCCGAGTTCTGGCTTTTGGAAATATTTATAAGGGTTGAGATGGCTGTCGCGACCAAAAAATAGAGACACTCTGCCTGTATAGATTTGGGGGATAAACCTTTCTAGTAAACATAATAGAGTTATCTGTTTTCCTTGGCGTTGGAGTTGCTGGGCAATTTCAAAGATAATCAAGGTACTTTGACAGTTGCCGCCCAAGAGATAGGGCCCATTAGGGTCTATAGTTAAAATCTCTGCAACATAGTGACTTGCCAAAGCTTTGATGTTATCTGGAGTATATTTCATCAAGAGATGACCCGATCTCATCCCATAGGTCGGTCGGTCTGCTCCTAAATACTTTGCCAGTTGGGATAATTCTCGAAAACCCTGTAGGCACCAAAAAAGAGGTTGGGCTTGACCCTTAGTGTTCAGACCGATGATCAAAGAGTTTGGCTGGACTCTTTTGCCCTGCCATCCAGCAGTGTAGGCTAGTAATTGATGATAAAGTTCCTCACTCAGTTCTGGATGTTTTTCTACTTGTGTAGATGTTAGTGATTTTTTAGCGGTTGTTACTATTTCTTGATCGAGTATCTTAGCAAGCTCGGCAATCGTACCCAATTGAAAGAGTGCAGCCAGAGGTACTTTTCTCTTAAATACCTGTTCAATTTCTGCTATCAGACGCACAGATAAGAGGGAATGTCCCCCAAGGTCGAAGAAGTTATCATAGATGCCGACTTCATGATCTAACCATAATATTTTTGCCCAAATTTCTGCTAGTTTTTGTTCTGTAGAGTTGCGAGGTGCGACATAAGTTTCTGCCGCTGTTTGCCTGACTAGGTTAACTTTGGCTAGTGCACGACGATCTACTTTGCCACTAGGGGTTAAAGGCATTGCTTCTAGAGGAACTAGAGCAGAGGGAATCATATAATTGGGGAGCTTCTGCCTCAAGAAACCCCGTAGTTCTTCTAGAGAAGGAACCTGTTCTTGGGTGGGGATAATATAGGCGATTAGGCGTTTATCTCCGGGGCAATCTTCGCGGACTAATACGATACTTTCCTCTATATGGGAATGTTGTGTCAGGATGGTTTCGATTTCTCCTGGTTCGATACGATAGCCGCGAATTTTCACTTGATTATCGATTCTACCCAAGAATTCAATGTTGCCATCTCGCAAATAACGAGCCAAGTCCCCAGTTTTGTAAAGTCGTACCGAATTATCGAAGGGATTGACAATAAATTTCTCTTGATTTGAGTCTGGACGGTTGAGATAACCTCTGGCTAAACTAGATCCTCCGATGTAAAGTTCTCCAGAAACTCCTATGGGAACTGGTTGAAGCTGCGGGTCTAAGATGTAAATCTGGGTATTCGCGATCGCCCGCCCAATTGGTGGTAGATTCGACCAACTGGTTACCGGATCACCCAAAGTATATGCTGTTGCTACATGGGTTTCTGATGGGCCGTAATGATTACTGAGGCGGCAATGGGATAGACGAGTAAATAATTTAGCGATCGCAGAGGTGATCTGGAGCTGTTCTCCGGCAGTAATAACTTCTTGCAGATTTGTCGGGATAATAGGAGATCGCGCACTGACTTCTGCTAGTTGCTGTAGGGCAATAAAAGGCAAAAATATTCTTTCGATCGCCTCTTCTACAAGTATCTGCCACAAAGCATCTGGATCTTTGCGAATGGATTCGGTTGTCAATACCAAAGTCCCTCCAGAACAGAGGCTAGCAAAGATTTCCTGTAGGGAAACATCGAAACTTATGGGGGCAAATTGTAAAGTTTTGCGAGGTAATGGTTGCCGATGATTTTGCCAGTAAATGAGATTGCTTAGGCTGCGATGTTCCATCGCGACACCTTTGGGCTTTCCTGTCGAACCAGAGGTATAGATGATATAGGCTAAGTTGGTTAGGGTTGCTATATTTTTTGGGTTATCTGCACTTTCTCGGTCTATACTTTCCCAATGACTATCTAAAAAGACTAGATTGCTCTTATGGCATGGCAAATCTGCGGATAATTTTTCTTGAGTTAAAAGAACTTCTACCTCAGCATCGAATAACATAAACTCTAAGCGATCGCGAGGGTAGGTGGAATCTAAGGGGACATAAGTTCCTCCCCCTTTGAGGATCGCTAATAAGCCGACTATGAGCAATGGCGATCGCTCTAAAAAAATGCCAACCTTGCTTTCGGGCTGGACTCCGAGTTTTTTTAGGTAATGTGCGAGTTTATTAGCCCGATTATTGAGTTCTAAATAAGTTATTTCTCTGCGATCGCCATTGATGGCTATCGACTTAGGCCATTGTAAAGCGATCTCGTTGGGAGTTTTGGCAACTTGAGCTTCCCATAACTTATGGACGCAAAGCTCTTGAGGTAAAGTTTCTACGGTTTGGTTCCACCCTGTCAGTAATTGCTGGCGTTCGGAGGGGGTGACAAGAGGCAAATCAACTAGGCGTTGTTCGGGGTTGGCCACTATTGCTTGCAATAAAGTTTGAAAATGACCCAGCATTCTAGTAATTGTCGCAGCGTCAAAGAGATCACTACTATATTGAAATAGGCAATTAAGTCCTTGGGCTGTTTCGGATATCGATAGGGTGAGATCGAATTTGGCAATCTTCGGCAGGTTTCCCAATCCAGAAACGACAAACTTTGCTTCCTCTGCGCTTAATGTGGCGGCTAAATTAGGAGTATTGACCAGGTTGAACATCACATCAAACAAAGGGTTACGGTTGAGGTTCCGTTCTATGCGAAGTTCCTCTATCAGTTTTTCAAAAGGGAGATCTTGATAGGTATAGGCTTCTTGGGCTATTTGACGTACTTTTCTCAGTAATTGTCTAAAGGTGATCTCCCCTGTAAATTTGGTGCGTAATGCTAAGGTGTTAGCAAAAAAACCAATGATTCCTTGAATTTCCTTGCGGTTGCGGTTGGCAATAGGAGTGCCGACTATAATATCCTGAGCTCCCGTGTAGCGATAGAGAAGAGTTTTAAAGACTGCTAGCAAGGTCATGAACAAGGTTGCGCCTTCTTGTTTCCCTAGAGCTTTGATTGCTTTACTTAGTTCGGTCGCTATCGTGAAACGTTTCACCGCACCTTGATAGGTTGCAATAGCAGGACGAGGGCGATCGCTTGGGAGTTGGAGAATCGGGATTTCCCCGCCTAGTTGTTTTTTCCAGTAAGTAAGATGGGATTCAATAACTTTTCCTTTCAGCCAGTTTCTTTGCCAATAAGCAACATCGGCATATTGGATGGTCAGAGGTGTGAGAGGGGGAGGTTGTTTGCTAACACAGGCTTGGTAAAGTTTATTGAGCTCCTGCATAAAGATCGGACGCGACCAACCATCATAGATAATGTGATGCATAGCTAGGAGCATGACATATTCTGTCTCGCTGAGATGCAGAAGTTTGACTCGCCAGGATATTTCTTTGGTGAGGTCGAAAGGTTGGGTCTCTTCCGCTTTTATATATTCTCCTATTTGAGCTTTTCTTGCGGCTTCGTCTAGTTGAGAGAGATCGATAATTGGCAACTTGAACGCCTGATGGGTTGCGATCGCTTGAATTGGTGAGCCATCGACAATGGGAAAGGTTGTACGTAGGGTTTCGTGACGTTTTGCTAGTTGATTAAAACTTTGTTCTAAGGCAGATATGTTGAGTGAGCTGATAAGTTTTGAGGATACTAAGCTTTGGTAGGCGATGCATTGAGGATCTAACTGTTGAATGAACCACAGTCTTTCTTGGGCAAAAGAGAGGGGAATTTTTTGTTCTCTAGAGATTGGTTTAATTGGAGGTGCTTGACGTTGAGACTTAATAACAGAGTGAATAGTTGACCAGAATTCTTGTTGTGATGTTTGGGAAGAGCGTTTGTTTTCTTTTGACTTAAGTCTTGCTGAAGAAGGTAACTCCATAGGTCAATTGGTTGATAATATTATTATTTTTAATTTTTTTATCTTAAATAAAATAAATTTATTTGAGATCGAAGTTTTTAGATATCGATTTTATCCAGAAAAATATTCCATGTCAAAGAATAACAAAGGAGCTTTAAAATATTGAAAATAGCTTAAAATTCATTAGATAAGTTTGACAATGCAAAAAATAAAGATTAGCTTGTAACTTTACCGAGCAGGGAAATAAATAAAATAAACAATCTCTTGACACAACAAATAAAGAATAGGTAATGCTAAACAAGTAATAATGCATTGTGGTAGTCAATAAGATACCAAATCAAACCTATGTGATTTTCGACTCTAGATCTAAAACTCGAAAACCACCTTATTAAATACCTGCACCCTAATTAAAAATACTCGTATCCCGATCCCAATTAAATCCCTCAAGACCTTTAAATTATTGGGCTGAAGACTTTGAGTACAAGCCTAATAATATTAATGCAAATGGCTCAAACTCTTATTTTTCAAGCGGTCTGGTATAAATCAATGATTGGTAATTGATAACAAACCCAGATAGAATATTATGAGTGCACAGCCTATTTCTAATGAAGTCGCGCTGAGGATTGCCTTAGCCGCTAAGGTATTGCCTAATACATCCGTCAAAGATTTAATCGAAGCTCTACAAACCAATCTTGACTATGAAATTACCGAAGAAACTCTTGGTAATCTTACAGTCACCCAATTAAAAAGGTCTTTTGGCAATATTTATGAAGTTGATAGCGAATGGGAAGGCGAAGATGCCGACAATAGCGATATAGCAAATTTTAAAGAAGCAGTAAGAATATTGTGGGGAGAAAAAGGTCAATGCGAGCAAGAATTGCCGATCAAACCATATCAAGAAGGAGATATGCCCAACTCGATTAGAATTGCCGTGGCATCTAATACGGGGGAACAGTTGGACGGGCATTTTGGTTCTTGTCATCGCTACCTAATTTATCAGCTATCAGTAGATGAAATTAGATTGATCGCTGTCCGCTCGGCAATAGAGGCCGATCTTAGTGAAGATAAAAATCAATTCCGAGTCAATTTAATTAAGGATTGTCCAATTCTCTATGTTTCATCCATCGGTGGCCCGGCTGCGGCGAAAGTTATTCAAGCCTATATCTATCCTATGAAAATAGAAAAAGGTGGTGCGATCAGAGAAATATTGGCAGACTTACAAAATGCGATCGCGACTTCTCCTCCACCCTGGTTAGCCAAGATTCTAGGAGTCGGTACAGGTAAAAGGGTGAAAAATTATACGGCTGTTAGTTAGTTAGCTATGAGCCATTGGTTACTCAAGACAAAGAACGCATTATGACCATCAAACAAAATAAAGAGCGTATCCTCGAAATTCAGCGGATAACTGGGCTAAGACCAACCCATTTTGCGGATTTGGTTCGTGTTGCTCAACTGATTTACGATCCTAGTGGGGGAGTATCAGGGAAGATAGTTGAGGTTGATTGGTTAAGTTTTGGTATTCCGAGAAAGGTTGCCAGCAATTTGCGATCGCTAGGGGAGAAATATCAATATGAATCTCCTCATGTCGAAATTGACCTAGTTTGGGATGAATTAACTCCAGAAACTCGTAGTTGGTTTATCGCGCACAAAAGTGTTTTATGGGAGATTGAAGAATCATTTCCTGCCTTGGATGAAGATTAAAACTACTAACCACTAACAATTAAAAATTATGCAAGTCTTAGGAGCGATTAATAAATTTGAGCAATGCGTCCTCAACATCTCTTTGATCAATATTTGCAATCAAGAGAGTCATGTTGGTCAGGAAATGCGCCAAAAATATAACCAATGGCAGGGAGAAAGAGACGAAACGGTTTATAATCCTTGGTTGGATCTCCATCAGTTTACGATCTATTTACCGCACCCCGATCAAGAGTACGAAAACATTACTTTAGAAGCAGGTTTAACCAAAGGTTACAACGTCGAAGTACAGCCAGTTCAGAATCCTAGTCAATTACCCTATAAAATTCCCCGAGGTGCACATTTTGTTGTGGTACTGCAACAGCAAAAGTTGGCATCCGACTTTAAAATTGTCGCCACAGGGATGTTTATTCGTCCCCTAGGAGTTCTAAGTCTCGATCTGATTGTGGATTCTGAGCTTGGGGAATATCAATCGATTATGATCAAACATCCCATTATTCGGGAATATCCCGAAGGTTTGGAAGACAAGCTGAATTTATTTCTTGCAGGAGAGCTTCCCAGTGAAGAACTGCCCCAAATAGTTAGATATGTCGACCAAGCTTTTAATCAAGACTATAGACAGCCTTCTTGGCATAACATCTATTTAGCGGCTACAGGATTTGCCGGATGTTAATGGTTGTTCATCTTTACAATTTATGAATGCTTTTTATTAGGAATCAGGCATGGCTACTCATAATGTGACTTTAATTAATTACAGTAAAAATTTTCAGCAAACTATTGCAGTTCCCGATGATGAGTATATTCTTGGGGAAGCTGCGGAGGCCGGGATCAAAGTTCCCTTTGAATGCGTGGTCGGTGCTTGCGCTACTTGTCAGGGCAAGATTGTCTCTGGCACAGTGGATCAATCAGAACAAATGTTTTTAAGTGATAAACAAATTGCTGAAGGGTATATTTTAACTTGTGTGGCTAAACCCACTTCTGATTGCACTATTGAGGTCGATCTAGATTCTTACCTATAAAATGTGAGTTCGATGAGTATAAAATTTACTAGTTGTGAATAAGGATTTGGGGATTTGGGGATTTGGGAAAAAGCCTATTACTTTGTTGTTCAACTTGGGAAATTTAATCCAAAAAAAATTCGTCGAACTGACTTTATAGAAGATGATTAGCCCCAGAGAAATCTACAATCTTTTGTTAGATTCTAGTCACACAGAAACTAAAATCAGAGAAATCATTATTGGTTTAACTTGGACCTTATGTAATGCAGAAGGAGTTGGTTTATGTATGAGTCCAGCTATTCCCACCCGCACCTTGCCTTGGTCAGGAACTTTAGTGGATCGCCCATGTAATGAATTGTCGCTGTGGATTCGTTCTTGGGACAATTATCAAGCCACAGTAGGCATGGCAGTGATTAATGCGGCGATTAATTCTAGTTCTGATTTACCTGCTAAAGCAGAGCCGATATCTCTTCCAGGTTCCTCCAATTTAGCAGTTTTTGAGCATTTTCTGCCGTTGATTCGGGGGCAAAAGGTGGCGGTTATTGGTCGCTATCCTGGGTTATCTCGTTACGAACAAGAAGTCTCAATGACTGTCATTGAACGCAAACCAAATTTTCAAGATTTGCCCGATCCGGCTGCGGAATACATCTTACCCGAAGCCGATTGGGTTTTTCTTACAGCGACTTCCATTCCCAATAAAACTTTTCCTCGTTTGGTGGAACTGTCCCAAAATGCCAAATTGGTCTTGATGGGCCCGACTGTTCCTTGGTTACCCGATTTGGCAGACATGGGAATCGATTATTTAGCAGGAGTTGCAGTAACTAATTCCTCTGCCTTGAGACAAACTGTTGCCGAAGGTGGTGGGGTGAGGATTTTTGAAACGGGCATTCAGTATCGAGTTTTGGAACTGTCGAAAGAAGTAATAAGTAATAAGTAATAAGTAATAAGTAATAAGTAATAAGTAATAAGTAATAAGTATTACTATCAACAGAGGTCAAGATTTTGGATAACAAACGCTTAATTATCTATCACAAGCAAGCTGCCAGTGCACGTATTCTATTTTTTGCCTTAAATGGTTCGGTTTGTCATTGTAATGGTTTACCTGCTGAGTCAAAAATAGTTGACAGCTGTATTGAAGGAGATCGAGTTATTGACTATCCAGAAACCTTAATTCCCAGTCTTAAGGAACGATGGAAACTATCTAGCGATATTCTAGAGATGGAAAAAACATTTATGGCGATCGCAGAGAGTGGAGATTTAGCGATCAATATCTATTTGGCTCGTTTCACGACGGTCGATCCTCCTCGCGAACAACTAAAACATCTAGGCGGCAAGTTTATTCCTATTGTTGATGCTCGCACCTTTCCCCCAGTCGAATTAAAATTATTGGGCTTGGTTTATTCATTTTTGATGGACTAATCAAAGTTGTTTCTGGGAAAGAACAAACCATTGACTTAGGGGCGCATCGCGATACACCCCCACAGTAATTAAACCTTAGATATTTCTACATCTGCTGAAGTTACGAACCATGTATCAAGATTTTGGGGACTAATTGGTTCTTTTAAGACCACTATATAGAGGTCATCTTTTTTTTCATGAGAAATCAAGTAATAAGTTTGCTTTTCCTCTACTTGATACCAAGCTGTGCCATTCCCCTCAGGATCTTGTTCCTTTAAAACATCTATTCCATCCTCACTAACCATAAAGGCCGTACCAGAAGAACTAGTAACCTGCAACTTTCGGTTGATCTGCCAACGTTTTTCAAAGCCATCTTTTAAATTTTGCGGAATCGCTTCGTGGACAAAAGCTAGAGCTTCTTCTTGGTGGGGACTTATTGAATTTGAGCCTTTATAGGAACCAGGTAAATTTTTAAATTCAATGGGGGATTCTTGGGGATTGTTTAATCCCTGCCATCCCGGACGCCATTTGCTCGTGAACTGTTCGATAATTGCTGTTCCATCATCAATATTTGATTCAATATTATTTTGCAGCCATTGCAAAGCATCCTGTTGGATTGCTTGTTCTTTTGGAGAATTATATTTGGCATAAGATACAAACGCATCTCTTAGGAAACTGGGATTTAATGTCTTGGAAGTAACCATGATAAGTTGTCCTCGGATTTAGGTTAAAGGTTGACAGCTTGACTATGACTAATTGTCATTAGCCAAAAATAGATAGCATTAATACCTTTCTAAATTTGAAACTCAATTTTACCCGTGAATCGAGGTGTTTTTGACACGATTTATAAGAGAGAAGAAAAAGCGAAGAGCATAAAAAAAAGAGCTTAGTGTTACCAAACTTAAGCCCTTAATAACTTAGACTTTTTTTTAAGTTATAAAAAACAATCTTTCCATATCAATCTCATATTCTGCCAGAGTTAGGAGATTGCAACCCTTGCCAGAAAATATGGCAAATTAATTAGATAGAAGTCTTTTTTTTTCAAAATCTTAACCGTTTCTTTCTATCACAAGTATTAAGGTAATACTCAAGGATAAGAAATAGAAACTATTTAGGAGAATATTTGTGTTCTCTACAATTTAACAATACTAATAATAGAAAAGCGAAACAGCCAATTACAATACAAATTAATTTTTATTTAACTAAAAACAAGTTGTATAAAAGCCATAAAGAACACAGTTTTACGTCTCTCGCTAATTTAAGAAAGTCTATAGTTACAACTCAGAAATATTTATACCTTAATTTCTTCCCAAATTAGTTCCACAACAGCAAAATTACCATCAATCTTTCTCGTTTCTGCTTCGGAGCGAGTGTAGTACAAAGGAGCGTAATGAACTTGCTGACGTTTCAACAAATATTTAGGGATAATTGAAAACCAACAACCTTTAATCCTTTCATTGAGATTATATTCAAAGTAAAAACGCTCTTTCGATTGAGATGATGTTGAAAAAATCCAATAGATTTCTGGATGATCTCGATCTATATAAGTTTAAAAGATGATTGAATAATGCTTTCAGTAGGCTGTTGCACATCTGTTGTTTTCTGGTTCATCTTGGTTTTCCTCAAATTTTCAATTATTTGGGTGATTGAGCAGATGGTGCGATCACGCAGTGCCAGCGAAGCTGATCCCTTGACCAATTAGTTTCCTCGTCTGCTCGATAGTTAGTTTTGGCTCAGCCCAAACTACTTCCCATACACTCCCTGAGCCAAGCAGCTCAAGATAGTTATCAATTCCCGGTTTTACTAAACTATCAATTATGAGTCTTGATAGCACGCAGGGTCTGTTAACTTGATGGAGGGTTACTATATTACTATAGTTAAAATCGTTTTCGTACCGTCAATCAACTCTTGCTCGATAGATTCGATTCTCATCGGCTTTGTACAACTTATCTTGAACTAACTCACAACTTATTTGCCCAAGGGAAATCTATAGAACAAGTTCTGGAGGTAATTATGCCCTCATAAATGTTTTTTTCTGTTTTTACTTAGAAACCTTCCAAGTCGTATCACTAAATCAACAAATTCTGGGTAATTGTTCTCCGCTTTGCATATCTACAATACGCCTTGAACCAATTTTACTTTTGAGAACTACTAAAGAGTTGTTATCTCGAACAACTTGACCAATAATTTCTGCATTGTTATCGAAATGGGAGCGCATAATATCCAAAGCGCGATCGCGATCTTTTTGGGGAATGAAAGCGACAAACCTACCTTCGTTGGCAACATAAAGAGGATCGAAACCCACTATTTCACAAGCTCCCTGCACATCTTCTCTCACAAGAATCGAATTCTCATCAATTTCGATGCCGACCTGAGCAGCAGCAGCAATTTCGTTTAAGACACTGGCTAAGCCACCGCGAGTCAAATCCCGCAGACAATGAATTTCAATGTCGGCTGCGAGTAACTCTAAAACTAAATCGGCTAAAGGTGCAGAGTCGCTTTCAATAGTGGTTTCAAATTCTAATCCTTCTCTGACTGCCATAATAGCGATCCCATGTCGTGCCAAATCCCCATTGAGTAGCAATAAATCTCCTGGTTGTACGGACTGAGGAGAGATCGCCTGATTATGTTCGATAATCCCGACTCCAGTAGTATTAATGAAAATACCATCACCTTTGCCTTTGTCCACTACTTTAGTATCTCCAGTCACAATCTGTACCTTAGCGATGACTGCTGCTTGCTGCATCGACTGTACTATTTGCCACAAAGTTTCTATTGATAATCCTTCTTCTAAGATAAAACTTGTGCTGAGATAAAGCGGACGTGCTCCCGACATTGCCAGATCATTTACCGTACCATTAACTGCTAAAGAACCAATGTCTCCACCAGGAAAAAACAAAGGATTAACCACATAAGAATCGGTGGTAAAAGCTATTTTGTTGCCTGCAAGCTGTAGCGTTGCTGCATCATGTTGAATTGTATTTGCTGTTCCAAAAGCCGTTAAAAACATTTGGATCAATTGCTGCATCAACCGGCCCCCACCACCATGGGCTAGCAGAATATGAGGATATTTTTGCAAAGAAATCGGACAAGTGAGATTAAAATTTTGGTGATCGTTCATAATATTGGCCTGTCTAATCTTTAGCTAACTGTCGATAACGATAGTAAGCAGCGCAAGCACCCTCAGAAGAAACCATGGGCGCACCCAAAGGCTTTTCAGGAGTACAATGTTTGCCAAAAGCTGAACATTGATGGGGTTTTTTAATTCCCTGAAGAATTAATCCACTGATACAATCTAAAGATTCTGATGTTGTTCCCTTTTCCAGCTTAAATTTGTTTAAGGCATCAAATTGACTGTATGATTCTTGCAATCTCAAGCCACTATGGGGAATAAGACCAATGCCACGCCATTGACGATGAGCAGTGGCAAATACTTCTGCAACTAATTTTTGTGCAGTCTTGTTCCCCTCAAAACTAACAGAACGACTATACTGATTTTCCACTTCTGTTGTATCTGCTTCTAATTGTTTAACGCACATATAAATTCCCTGAAGAATGTCTAGGGGTTCAAATCCAGTTACTACAATAGGTATCTGATATTTTTGGGCGATCTCATTGTATTCTCTATATCCCGTTATCGTGCAAACATGACCAGCAGCTAAAAATCCTTGAACACAGTTATCAGGAGAAGATAAAATCAGTTCCATTCCTGGGGAAACGAGGACGTGAGCTACTAACAGAAAAAAGTTCTTAATTCCTAATTTCTCGGCTTGATATACTGCCATTGCTGTTGTGGGAACGGTCGTTTCAAACCCCACTGCGAAAAAAATAATCTGTCTGTCTGGGTTTTTGCCAGCAATCTTAACTGCATCTAAAGGAGAATAGACAATTCGGATATCTCCACCCATTGCTTTAACTGATCGCAAATCTTGGCTTTGACTACCAGGAACTCTTAGCATATCTCCAAAGGAGCAAAAAATAACCTCCCGACGAGAGGCCAGAGCGATCGCCTTATCAATTAAATCTACGGGAGTAACGCAAACAGGACAACCAGGGCCATGAATTAAGGTGATGGACTGAGGTAATAATTCGTCGATGCCATATTTAACAATAGAATGAGTTTGTCCACCACAAATTTCCATAATTTGCCAAGGACGAGTGGTTATTTGTGCGATCGCTTTGACATATTGATCGGCTATCTTAGCATCGCGATATTCATCAACAAATTTCATAAATCTTTAGTAATTGGTAAAAGTGTTACTATTACTATTTAAAGTCGGAACAAGAGAATGAGCGGGCGGTAATTTACCCGTTTGCAACCATTGATTGATTATCGAAGTCTTCTTGGCTAATTTTAGTTGCGATCGCAGTTGTTCCCCTTCCAAAATTTCTTTATCTAACAGGATATTGGCTAATGTCGCCAATAGTTCGCGATTTTCTTGGAGAATTTCTAGAGCAACTTGATGCGCATCATCAATTACTGTTTTAACTTCGCGATCAATTTCTTCAGCAATGTGAGGACTAACTTGACGACGCGGATTCGTAATGCCTTCGAGAAATTGTTGCTGGATTTTTTCAAAGGCTATGGGCCCTAAGCGATCGCTCATCCCATAGAGAGTAACATACCGTTCTGCAAGATCGGTCGCTTTTTGAATATCATCACTAGCACCGGTAGATACTTTGCCAAAGATCAATTCTTCTGCGGCACGCCCTCCTAATAAAGTAGCAATACGACCACGAATTTCATCTTCTATCATTAAAAAACGATCTTCTTCTGGTAACTGTAGAGTATAGCCCAATGCTCCGATACCACGAGGAACAATAGAGATTTTCTCTACCTTATCTGTACCAGGCATTAACGAAGCGACAATGGCATGACCAATTTCATGATGGGCTACAGTTTTCTTTTCAATTTCATTGAGTACTCGCGATTTTTTTTCTAATCCCGTGAGAATTCTTTCTGTAGCCTCATTAAAATCTGCCATTTTTACGGCAGTGCTATTGTGACGGGCTGCTAATAATGCTGCTTCATTAATTAAATTGGCCAAATCTGCTCCTGCAAAACCAGGGGTACGAGCAGCTAGTTTATCTAAATCCACATCCTCAGCTAATTTTACATTGCGGGCGTGCACCTCCAAGATCGCTAATCTACCAGACTTATCAGGACGATCTACCACAATACGGCGATCAAAACGACCAGGACGGAGTAAAGCGGGATCGAGAACTTCAGGACGATTCGTTGCCGCTAACAGAATTACCCCCGCATTGGGTTCAAACCCATCCATTTCTGCGAGTAATTGATTAAGAGTCTGTTCCCGTTCATCATTTCCTCCCATTAAACTGCCAGAAGCGTTGCGAGACTTACCCAGAGCATCTAATTCGTCAATAAAGACAATCGCAGGAGCTTGTTTTTTAGCGCGATCAAATAAATCTCGTACCCGCGAGGCACCAACCCCAACAAACATTTCAATAAATTCTGAACCAGAGATACTAAAAAAAGGAACTTTCGCTTCTCCTGCGATCGCCTTTGCTAGTAAAGTTTTACCTGTACCTGGAGGCCCAACTAATAAAACTCCCTTAGGTATTTTTGCGCCTAAACGAATATATTTTGCTCCATGCTTAAGAAAATCAACAATTTCATAGAGTTCAGTCTTAGCTTCATCTACTCCCGCAACATCATCGAAGGTGACATCCATGCTCCCTTCTGAGTAAATACGAGCATTGCTTTTGCCAATGGCAAACGGACTCGCTCCCATACCTCCATTTTGACCGCGACCGAAGAAAAAACCGCCTAAAGTAATAATTATAAACAAGAAAAATAATAGCCCAATAAAGCTCCAAAATCCACCATTATTGTTTTCAGGGATAGCCGAAAACTCCACTTGATGCTGACGAAGAATTTTGGGCAATTCTGTATCCTGAACGATGGGGACTGTAGTAAAAACCTGATCTGATTCGGTGTCAACCAGTTTAGATTTGAGCCAATATTCAATCTTATTTGAACTAATAAGAACCCTTTCAACGCGATCAGCCTCTACTAAATCGATAAACTTGCTATAGGGCTGTGACTTGGGTACTTGTATTGGAGTCCAGAATAAACTCAATAAAATCAAGAATATCGAGGTCATAATCAAATACCAACCAAGTAGACTTGATTCCTGCTTACGATTTCGATCTTGCCGTTTGACCATATATTTACAACGCTCTCTAATCACAAAGATAGATATTAAGTTTGAGGAAGTTGTGAGATTTTCTGGCTAGGATTGCTGCCAAGCATCATCAAGTAAGTTGCCCCCCTCATCAAATAGTTGAATATGCAAAGGCATTTTTCCCAGGGCATGAGTTGAACAACTCAAACAGGGATCAAAAGCCCGAATACCTGCTTCAACGCGGTTGAGCATTCCTTCAGGAATTGTCGTTCCGTGAATAAAATGTCTAGAAATTTGAGCGACTGTGCGATTCATTGCTAAGTTATTCTGACCTGTCGCAATAATTAAATTGACCTTTTGGATTAAGCCATGCTCATCAACATGATAGTGATGAAAAAGAGTACCCCTGGGTGCTTCACTTACTCCGATCCCTTCTAGTTGATTGATACCTGCTTTGGCACGTAAATGATCAGAAGACAAGTCTGAATCTTCTAACATATTTTCGATATGTTCAATACAAGCTAGAATTTCAATCAAGCGGGCATAGTGGTAGAAGAAGGAAGAATTGACCGTACCTTGACCCCGATCTCTAAATTCTCTGAGTTCGCGATCGCCTAAAGCAGTACCAATGCGACTACAGATATTTAGTCTGGCTAAAGGGCCAACACGATAAATCCCACTTTGTAGGTGGCAATAATCTTTTCTGGCAGGATAACCTAAAGGGCGGTAATAGGGAAATTTGAGATAAGACCAAGGTTCAACGGCTTCAGCAATAAATTCTTGGTAGCGAGTCGGCTCTAGTTGATCGGCAATGATATTCCCTCCACTGTCAACGAAGCGAATTTTCCCTCCGTAATGTTCCCATGATCCATCTTCGCCGACTAATCCCATAAACAGGCTGGGAAAATTACCAAAAGTTTGCGCCTCTACTTCATAATCAGCTAGTAAACTTTTGAATTTATCTAGAGCCTTAAGTGTAGTTGTCTTGGCCTCAGTCAGGCGATCACTAATTTTTATTTTTCCCCCTTCAGATAAAGAGTTTCTGACTCCCCCCGGAACAGACCAAGCAGGATGAATTTTCTGCCCCCCTAATGCTTCAATAATTTCTTGTCCAAATTGTCGTAAACGAATCCCATTCCGTGCCAATTCTGGTTCGGCAGCAATTAAGCCAAAAACATTGCGAGAAGCAGGATCGCTATCCATCCCCAACAGGAAATCAGGCGCGCTGAGATGGAAAAAACTCAGGGCATGAGACTGAATTATTTGTCCTAAATTCATCAGACGACGCAGTTTCTCCGCAGCAGGGGGAATATCCACCGCCAAAATGCGATCGCCTGCTTTGGCAGAAGCTAATAAATGACTAACAGGACAAATGCCACAAATTCGGGCTGTAATCCCCGGCATTTCCCATAAAGGGCGACCTTCACAGAATTTTTCAAAACCTCTAAATTCGGTAACGTGAAAACGGGCATCTTCCACCTCTCCTGTCTCATCGAGATGGATGGTAATTTTTGCATGACCTTCAATTCGAGTTACGGGATCTATAGTAATTTTTTTTGGCATTTGATTTAATTAGTCATTCCATTGTTTATAGATCTCTATCCACTACACCAATTTTCATAGATGCTCTCGGACCCAATTTCCCATTTATTTTCTGTTAATTCGCAGGGGTACAGTTCAGCTAATTCTTCTAGTTTTTGAGATGTTAATGTGGGTTTAATTGGAGTTAAACAATCGGTTCTTCCCAAAATATCAGTTAGAGAAACGATACCAAGTAGCCTGTCTCTAATAACTGGTGCAGTGCGAATTTTGGCTCTGGCAAATAATTTAGGAATATGTTCTACTGCTAGATCGGGATTAACAACAATACAAGGCTTGGTCATCAATTCACAAACATAAGTTTCTTGGGGGTTTTTAGCGTTAGCAACTGCTTGCGAGATATCAGTTGCCGTGATGATTCCATATGCATCTTGATCTGAAGTGCGATCAACAATTAAAGCTTTGATATTATGTTGCTCCATCATTTTGGCTGCTTCGGCAATCGTCGCTAAGCTATCAATGGTAACTATATTGGTGGTCATAATATCTGCTACTTTCATAGATGCCTCCTATGGCCTTGACTGCTCTTTTGAGCTAATAGTTATCCTCTTAACTCATTGATAGACTTTATTCACACCCGCTTTCCCTTTTTCAAGATAAATAAATAAATTGAAGAACTTGTGAGGAAATTAGAGTGTAGCAACTATTAATAACAAATTAAAAACTATAGTTAAATTATTACTAAATTAACCAAATCTAATTTGTTCTCCAGCTAAATTTGGCATTTCACCGACTAAGAATGGTTCCAAGGCTGCACGAATGCGATTAGCATCGGGGGGACAACCTGGAAGATAGATTTCTACGGGAACAATGCTATGGACGGGCTGTACCTTCTCTAATAAAGTTGGGACTATTCCTGGTTCATTAGGTATTTGATTCTGGATATCAGCAGCTTCGAGATAGCAGCGCTGAAGAACTGATTCAATATTTCCTAGAGGATTACGCATGGCCGTAAGATTACCAGTAACCGCGCAGTCACCAAAGGATACGAGAATCTTGGAGCGATCTCGTACTTTTTTAATCAATGCTAAGTTATCTTCATTAGCCACCGCACCTTCTACCAAAACTACATCTACCCCTTGAGGGTATTCTTTGATATCTGCCAAGGGACTATAAACTAAGTCTACTTGCGCAGCCAAATCAAACAGCCATTCATCTAAATCTAAAAAAGACATATGGCAGCCAGAACAGCCACCGAGCCATACTGTTGCGAGCTTTAGTTTAGGCATTTTTTTAATAGTTGGTAATCAGTATCTAGTTATATAATCTATATTAAAATATCCATTTTCTTTCCTTTCTAGCTGTCGTAATAAATTCTAGTTTCGAGCGTTCTTTAGCCATTTCTCCTACTGTCGAACATTGAGAAAAAATGGCTCCTGTAGGACAGGCCATCAAACATTTCCCGCAAGAAGTACAGCTATCAGCCGTCCCCCAAGGTTGATTGAGATCGGTAATAACGCGAGAATTATGACCTCTTCCTGCCATATCCCAAGTATGCGCACCTTCGATTTCATCACATACTCTAATGCAGCGCGTACAGAGAACACAGCGATTATGGTCGATACCAAAGCGCTCATGAGATAAATCTACATCCCGTTGAGGAAACTGATAGGCTAAACTAACATGATCCATCCCCATCTCTACTGCTAAATCTTGTAACTCACAACTACCATTAGCAACACAAACTGAACAAATATGGTTCCCTTCAGCGAATAGCAGTTCTACGATCATCTTGCGATATTTCTGCAATTTTTCTGTGTTGGTCTGAATTTCCATCCCTTCAGCTACTTTGGTAACACAAGCAGGTTGGAGTTTATTACTACCAGCAATCTCAACTAAGCACAATCGACAAGCACCAATATCAGACACTCCTTCCAAATGACAGAGAGTGGGTATGTGAACCCCGACTTCTCGTGCCGCATCTAACAAGGTGTCTGATTCTCTAGCACTTATTAGGCGATTATTAATAGTTAAAGTTTTAACTGCCACTATCTTTGTTTGATTATTATTTCTAAATTCATAGGCAAAAATATTGAGGAACTTGTGAAGTTGGTTAGTGATTAGTGGTTTATTTATCATTTAAGGCTTCAAAGCCAGAAACAATATCGAGTAGTTCTTCTGTGATGGTGGTTTGACGCTGATGATTAAACTCTCTATTCAGTTCGCTTGAGCGTTCGGCAATATTTTTCTCTGCCATTTGCATTGCAGCTAAGCGACTGGTATGTTCACTCTTTAAAGATTCAGCACAGGCACGGTATAGAGAAACAAAGAAGTATTGGCGAAATAAAGCTACTGCCAACTCATGCCCCTTTATTGTAAAAGTAGGTAAGCTACGAGAATCCCATGGCTTATTTTTTAAGCGTTTGAGCCATTCTACATTGAGAGGAAAAATTTGTAAGTTAGTAGGACGATAAGTAACATCACTGAGAATTTGGTTGTATATGACTATAATTTGCTCTACTTGGTTTTCACGTTGCCATTTTTCCAAAATTAAGACAATTTCTTGAATAGCAAATGTAATCCCCTCAATGGAACTTGGTAAGGGAAAACAGGCTTGACATTGATATCCTGCTGCTTCTAAACGATCACATATTCTAGAACCAATGGCTAAAATCAGCGATTTATCAAAATCAATAGGAGAAGCCATGATTTTTTCCTGGGTATAGCTGGTAATGCGTTCATTAAATTGACCGCACATTCCCCAATCAGAACCAAAAACAACTATTCCCCCATGTCGATTAGGAATAGATCTTGTTTTCAATAAGACTTCTGGTCGGTTTTTAAGCAGAATTTGTAATCCCAATTCTAAGGTTAAATTATATTCTGTCAGTGATTCGGCTGCCTTTTCATACTGGCGAATACTGACAGCTGCTAGGGCTTTCATTGTTTTGACCACCGACTGTAAATCTTGAGCAGTGGCAATTTTATGTTTGAGTTCTTCAATAGTTGTCATCGATTGCTATCCTTAATATTTTTAATAAATCATTTTGTTTGAAGTGATTTCTGCTGCAATATTGAGTAAAATGTGGCGATCGCTCTCACTCAATTTCTCACCAACTGCAATTTTTTGACAGATATCAGGTAATTTTTCGCTAACAGTTTCACATAAAGCTCTTTCTCCCAGCCTAATCTTATCTAGAGGAACAGCATCAAAAATTCCGTTGGTAACAGCTAGTAAAACAGCGATTTGTTCGGAAACAGGAATGGGTTGATATTGGTTTTGTTGGAGAACTTCTCTGATTCTTTGACCTCTTTCCAGGCTTTTTTGAGTTGCCTCATCTAACCGCGAACCAAAACGAGAAAAAGCTTCTAATTCTTCAAACTGAGAATAGGACAAACGTAAATCCCCAGAGACGGCACGATAAGCAGGTAACTGAGTTTTCCCACCAACGCGAGATACAGATTTACCTACATCAACAGCAGGTAAAATACCTTTATGAAATAATTTTGGAGTCAGATAAATTTGACCGTCGGTAATAGAAACCAAGTTCGTAGGAATGTATGCAGAGATGTTTTGGGCTTCAGTTTCTACTATGGGCAAAGCAGTTAAAGAACCACCTCCGAATTCGGGACGCAGATGGGTAGCACGTTCTAACAGACGGGAATGAATATAAAAAATATCTCCAGGAAAGGCTTCTCTACCAGGGGGACGACGCAATAATAAAGATAATTCTCGATATGCTCTAGCATGTTGAATTAGATCATCGTAGACAATCAAAACATCTTTTCCCTGTTGCATGAAATACTCTGCCATCGTCGTGGCGGCATAGGGAGTAATGTATTGTAACCCTGGTGGGGCTTCTCCTCCTGCGACCACAACTATGCAGTAGTCCATTGCTCCTCTCTTGCGTAATTCTGCGATTAATTTGGCTACTGCCGAGCTTCTCTGTCCGATCGCACAATAAACACAAATAACCCCTTTATCCTTTTGATTAATAATTGTATCCAGAGCGATCGCCGTTTTCCCGGTAGCGCGATCGCCCAAAATCAATTCCCTCTGACCTCTACCAATAGGAATCAAGGCATCAATAACTTTAATCCCTGTTTGCAAGGGTACGGTAACAGGTGCACGCTGCATGATTCCCGGGGCTTCTCTTTCTACCGGCAACCTTTTTGCTGTAGCAATTGGCCCTTGATTATCTAAGGGACGACCTGTAGCATCAATAACCCTGCCTAATAATTCTTCTCCTACTGGTGCATCTAAGACTCTCCCGGTTCGCAATACTTCACAACCTGCTTTTAAATCTTCACTGCTATCTAATAAAATAATCCCCACTTCATCTTGATCGAGATTGTAAGCCATCCCGTAACAATTTCCGGGAAACTTTACTAATTCCTCTACCTGCACACTGGGTAACCCTACAGCACGAGCAATTCCTCCACCTAAGTAGGTTAAAGTTCCGATTTCTTCAATCTGTAATTGAGGTTTATGGTTATCTAAAACTTGCTGGGAAATAGCAACAGTTTCATCTAGCAGATCTTGAAAAACATTTAACATTTAATATTAAATATTTATTTTTGAAATTTGGTGACTTGAGAACAAAAAAAAGCTGACTGCTTTATTATGACAATAATCTATAAATCACTACCTAAAAAACTCGAATACCAGAGTATATCCATACAATAGGTTCAAGGATTATGACTCTGGTAAATTAGAATCGGTTCCTGCCGAGAGCATTTTTCAGGAGTTGGCAGATCTTTTGGAAGTTAAGTTTCTGCAGCTTATTTGTATCGAGAACCTGACTCTTGGGAAAGTCGAGTTTAATCGATTTCCTCTGTCTCATCGGATTAAATAAAATTATCAGTCACGATACACATTAGAGCGATGACCAACTTTCACCACATGAACCACCAAAATATCATCGTTGATCTCGTAAATAATTCGATAGAGTCCTTGACGAACTCGATATCTTGCTTGCCCTGATAACTTTATACATCCGGAACCTCTGGGATTTTCAGATAATTCTTCAAATTTGGCTAAAATGCGTTGAATGTCTTTATTGGGTATATTACGAAGATCTTTAGCGACTGACTTTTTGAAGGTGATTTTATATTTTTCCATGCTGTTTAAGATCTTCTAGAAGCTCTTCATAGCTGATTTCTGGCTCATCGGCTCGCTCAGAGAATGCTTCTAAATCTTCTTGATCTTCTCGCATTAAAAGTCGCACTGCTTCATCAACAAGTTCCGATACCGAGCAATTTACGGATGCTGCACGCATTCTAAGGGCACGATGTATCTCAGGCTCAAAATAAATTGTTGATCTTTTTGACAATTTACTCATTTGTTTTTTCGGTATACTCAAGCTATTAAGTAAGCATAGCATTATAACGTTATAGCGTCATTGATAATTAAGTATTTCTCGCAACTATACAATAGAAAAGAAACGGCGATCGTTATCAGTTGAGTACAATAGAAATTAGACATAGCTTATTCATTAATGTGATTGCTGGGTTTCATGCTTGAAAACAGCCTACAATATCTGCGATCACACTGAGGTTCATCCTTCTATTATGTCGCGATTCTTACCTCGCCTTTTTTAGTTCGTGTTCTAGATACTGCAAGGTTTCATGCGCGAATGATCGTTGCCGTAGTGATTGTTCTAATCGAGTTTTTTGCTTTCAATATAGTCTCTCAAGAGATACTGAACATTACTGTACTTCATATTAATGATTGTAACTTTTCCCCATCACACTAAACTTCTCATAGGATGAGAGTAAACGGGATCACCTCAAGAGCAAAAATCTAATATCAAGAATTTTTCTTGCGCATATAATAATGTCAAGCTAAATAAACTCGGACTTCTTGATTCAATCTATCAGACAATTCCTCTCTTGTGACTTCGAGATCATACCTTGTTTGAAGGTTCATCCAAAATTGTGCTTCCATCGCGAAAAAGCGTCCTAGCCGCAAAGCAGTATCTGCCGTAATTCCTCGTTTGCCATGAACAATTTCATTAATGCGACGCGGTGGTACTCCGATGGACTGAGCCACAAAATATTGACTAATATTTATCGGTTTTAAAACTCTTCTAATAAAATTTCACCTGGGTGAATAGGAGGAAAATCACGCTTAGTCATAAATTTCACTTTAATGGTGGTCAACTATCTCTACGTCAAGGGCATTACCGTCACACTAAACAAAATATATTCGCCACAGGTCATTGATCCGAATGCTATGTTCTCCCTTTCGATCATAGCCCAGTGCTTCGAGCCTATTGCCAGGTGGAACACGCAAAGTATCACAAGAATAGTAGCAGCATTGAGTTGCTCCAGCTTACGCGCCGCTATCCTCTGAATACTTTGTGGCAATTTGCGAGAAAACTTACCATAAAAAATCTTTTCGGTTTCCTTGCACCTGAACGAAATAATCATGGATAGGTAATAACTTCTTCCGTTATTAACGTCAAGCGTTAACAATAGGGACAGTTCAGAAACTAGTGATCAAACACTGGCATTCGACTTCAATTAATTAAAAACAGGTGAATGCGATTATGCTGCTTGGTTATTATTTTCAGTCAAAATTTTTGCTGTTTCTGCTTCTATTTCAGTTAAATAATGCTCTAAATTCCAAGAAATCTTATAACCGCGATCGCGTAACTCAATACCGCAAAGCAAATCTTCTACAGTTTCAAACTCTACCTCAGCATTAGCAGCAATTTGTTTTTGGATAACGTTTAATAACTGTTCTTTTTTGTGATCAGGGATCACAAAAGAGCTACAAATGGTAATTATATGATGAGGATTAGGAATCGGTGCAACACGAATGGTCTTTAGTTGAGCATCATTCAGGTCATTCAGTTGATCAATAAAAGTATCTATGATCTGTATTTCTAAGTTGGCGTTAGCTAAATCCGACAAGGCTTTTCGAGTCGTTACTGCAACTTGTTGGCTCAATCGATCGCGTAGTTCACGAGCAAATTTATGTTGATCTTGCTCTAAAGTTCTATACCATTGCGAACGAAATCGCTCTACTTCAGCTTGTGCTTGTTGAGTTAATTGTTCTTTTTCCAGCTCTACTTCTTGTTTTGCTTCCTCTAACCAAGCTTGCTTTTGTGCGGCTAGTTCCTGTTGCTTTTGTAAATATAATTCTTTTTCTGCTTCAGCCTCTTTCTCTGTGTTGGCTGCTGTGGCTAACTGACGTTCAATTCTTTGCGATCGCGCTTCCATAGCTTGGGTGATAGGTTTATACAGAAAACGCTTCAACAGCGCAACCAAAATCAGAAAATTAATGATTTGAGCAATAACAATAAAAGGATCGATTAGCATACTTCGTTAGTAATTAGCTCCTGGGGACAAAGTCAAAAGTCAAAAGTCAAAAGTGATATCTTACCCATCACCTATTACCTATTACCCATTACTTATCCCCCTGCTGCTTTCTCAATAAAATAATTCCAAAAAGGATTGGCAAAGATCAAAATTAAAGTAATTACAAAACAGTAAATAGCAGTTGATTCTACCAATGCCATTCCCACAAATAGAGTGCGAGTAATATTTTTCGCTTCGTCTGGTTGCTGGGCGATCGCACTTAAGGCTTGTGCCAGAGCTTTTCCTTCTCCTAATGCTGGACCAATTGAACCGATAGTAATTGTTAATCCTGCGGTTATGATCGATGCCATCCCAATTAATGCGAGATTATCCATAAATTAGTTAGTGGTTAGTGGTTAGTGGTTAGTGGTTATTGTTAGTTAACTTTATGCCTGTAAAATCAAGTCTTGGAAGTTGCTGCTGCGATAAAAACCATGGCTAAGATAGCAAAAATATATGCTTGAATCAATCCTGTTAGCAATCCCATGGCTTGCATAATTATAGGAAAAAATAACGGTGCGATCGAAAGCAAGATACCAACGATCATCGTGCCACTCATGACATTTCCAAATAGACGTACAGACAAAGAAATTGTATTGGAAAATCTACCAATAATATTAAACGGTAGCATAAAGGGAGTAGGCTGAAGATAATATTGTTTAAAGTAGCCCCACAACCCTTGTTTTTTAATACCATAAAGAGGCACAGCAAAAAAAACGCAGATCGCTAAAGCAGCAGTAGTGGAAAGCGAACCAGTAGGAGGTTGATAACCAGGGATTATGCTGAGAAGATTGGAACAAGCAATAAAAATAAAGAGAGTCCCAATAAAAGGAAGATAGGGTTCTGGTTTTTGTTGGCTAACTTCTTCGATTTGAGTTGCAATTCCTAGCACCAATACTTCTAATAAATTTTGTCCTCTAGATATTTTTGTAGATGTAGACAATCTGCGGGTAATTAACCAAGAACCCACAATCAGCAAAACCATTATCAGCCAAGTAAACACTAAAGTGGCATTGATACTAATTATTCCTCTTTGCCAGAAAATAATTTGGTCTGGAGTTAAATTCATATATCAGTGTTTAATTCGGAATATTTCAGATTAATAATTAGTTTTAGAAGCAAATTACGGTTGAATCAATAAAATCGTTATAGTTCTAACTATGAAAAATCCTAAACAACAAGCCATTAAAGAAAATACGTTATATAGCTCAATATTGCCTCCAATAATTAAAGATAAAACGAACATACTAATTCCCAATCTGAATAAAAAACTAAATACCACCAACCGGTAAGGATGTTTGCTTACAGGTAATTGTTGCACTGTCAGCCATAGCCCACCGAAATAGAATAGTCCCAAACCCAAGCCAATGATAAAAGCAATGATTGATGCCAATATTTAATCCTATTCTGAACAATCAAGGATAATTTTAAAAATAAAATTTGAGGAACTTGTGATAGAAATCAATGGAATACTAATATAATCTTTTATTGAACCGATTTCTGTAGTAAAGGACGCAATAACAATGGAGACGCAATACAAGTTATTGCTGAAACCAAAATCATACTAGTGAAAATTTGTGGAGATACTGCCCAATTTCCTAATTGTCGTCCTCTCTCCAGAATTACCATCGCAATTTCAGCGCGGGGAATCATGCTAATGCTTAACAATAAGGCACTTGCTTTCCCTGTGGTCAAAACAGCAGGTAGTCCTGTACCGATTACTTTTCCCAAAACTGCCACAATCAGCAAAACAATTACTAAATTCAGACTGCCAGCAAAAGATACAATTTCTAGCTGCAACCCGATATGAATGAAAAAGAAAGGAACAAAGAATTCATAAAGAGTGCTAAAAGAAGCATCAAGATTAATTGCATCAGGATCACGACAAAATACTAATCCCGCAAAAAAAGCTCCTACTGCCACGGAAAAGCCCATCAAGCCTGCTAAAGCAGCAATAATAAAAGCTGTTCCTACCACCATTATCATGGGGTCTGGTGCTGGCTCAAGTCTCTCGAACCATTGAGTCATCGGCCTTTCGAGATAGCGAAACATAATTAAGCACGAAA
Organism: Xenococcus sp. PCC 7305; assembly: GCF_000332055.1. Lineage (GTDB taxonomy): Bacteria > Cyanobacteriota > Cyanobacteriia > Cyanobacteriales > Xenococcaceae > Xenococcus. The sequence goes on from NZ_ALVZ01000230.1 coordinate 71,000, forward strand.
CGCCAAAAACAACTACTTTTGTCAAGAAAGGAATGATAGTTTGTAGGAATACAGGAACAATATTGGCTTCTACATTGCCATTGAGAACTGGGATCATGGCAAAAAATAAGGACATTATAGCGATCGCAGCGATGTCGTCCATTTCCGCAATATCGATTAGTAATTCTCCATTTTCAGTATTTAAAGCCTTAGCTTCTTGCCAAACACTCACAGAGATCCCAACACTAGTCGCCATCAAAGCAATACTAATAAAAAGACTGGGAATAAGTGGGAGTTGCAGTAGTTTCGAGGCGGCAAAAAAACCTAGAATGCCACTAAAGGAGAGATTGCCTAAGAAAATAAAACTCGCCCGGGGTAGTTGGCGAATTAATCCGGCCAGATTACTTTCCAAACCAACCCGAAACAACAGGGAAATAATACCTAACTCACCTAAAAAGGCTAATACTTCTCTAACTGGTAGTGACAGAAAATACACTTGGCTATTTAGCAAGCCCATTCCTATTCCTAAAATTAGATAACCAACCAAAGGAGGGATGCCAACTCGCTCCAAAGCAGCTTTAATTAAAATAGTAAAAATTAAGGTTAATCCTACGAGTAAAACCAGAAACAGCAGTAAAGTTTCTCTATCAATCACTTTGGCTCTCCTTAGCGATCCAATACCAGGCATTGAAACATCCCAAAGCTACACCAATCACTAGTAGCATCAGAGTCCAAGAATATTTACTCTGGATATGAGTATCGATCCAGACCCCTAAAGCAATACCTAGTAGAGAAGGAATCGCGACAGACCAACCCACCATACCAAACATTCCCAAGCCAAACCAGATATTTTTGGCTTCTCTTCTGGCTTTTATTTTGCGATCGCTTTTAGTAGAAATTTGACGCTGAAAATTTTTTTTACCCATGTCCCAACTCCTTAAAACGACGCATCATACTCGCTTCAAACTTTGCTAACGCTGAACGGGTTAGTTTTTCCTTTTCATCTAATATTTGAAACTGTTCGGCCACAGTTTGCTTGAGAGTTTCTAAACTATTTCCCTCGATCGCATTACGAGTAGACACGAAAACTTGACGATTACATTTAACCAAAATTCCTTCATCCACGGCGACAAATATTTCTGTTGCTGTTGTGGTCGAAAAACTCAGTATTCCTGGAACTAATGCGGTGACAAAATCAATATGATGGGGCAAGAGACAAAAATGACCATTTTCCGCTTCAGCAATAACTTTGGTAACTTCGCGATCGATTAATACTTCTGTGGGAATTAAAACTTTCAACTTCATGATTGCAACCCTGCCTAGTTATTTGCTTCATCGATACTACCAATCATGTATAGAGATTGTTCCGGATAAGCGTCAAAGTCATCATTGAGAATCAGCTCACAGCCATCTAAAGTATCCTTTAACAGAACCATCCTCCCTTCCAAACCTGTAAATTGCTCAGTGGTAAAAAAGGGCTGAGTCAGAAATCTTTCTAATCTTCGGGCACGATAAACTATTTTTCGTTCGCTTTGAGCCAATTCTTCCAATCCCAGCATGGCAATAATATCTTTTAGCTCCTCATAATTAGCAAGAGTTTGACGTACTGCTTGGGCTATCTGGTAATGGCGATCGCCGACTATTTGAGGAGTCAGCATTTTAGAATCCGACTGTAGAGGATCGATCGCAGGATATAACCCCTGGCTGACGCGTTTACGAGATAAAACAATAGAAGCAGAAAGATGAGCAAAAGTATGCACCGCAGCAGGATCAGTAAAATCATCGGCGGGAACATAGACAGCTTGAATAGAGGTAATTGAGCCAGATGCAGTATTACAGATCCGTTCTTCTAATTCAGCTAACTCGGTTGCTAAAGTAGGTTGATAACCAACTCTTGAAGGTAATTGTCCCATCAGCCCAGAGACTTCTGAACCTGCCTGGATAAAACGAAAAATGTTATCGATGGTTAGTAGAACATCTTGATGTAAATCATCACGAAAATATTCTGCCATAGTTAAAGCTGCATGTCCCACACGAAAACGAACTCCTGGTGATTCGTTCATCTGTCCGAATACCATCACAGTGTTATTTAACACTCCTGCTTCTTGCATTTCTCGATAGAGTTCTTCTCCTTCCCGCGATCTCTCACCAATACCACAAAAAATACTCACCCCCTTGTATCGACTAACAACATTATGAATCAATTCCGTAATCAAAACTGTTTTTCCTACCCCAGCACCCCCAAATAATCCTGCTTTACCTCCTTTTTCTAGAGGAGCAAGAAGATCAATTACTTTAATTCCTGTCAGAAAAATATCTGTAATAGTGGAGCGATCGCCCAAAGGAATAGGCGCAGCATGAATAGATCGCCATTTACTTGCGGATAATTGTTCTTTACCGTCAATTGCTTCGCCAAAAACATTCAACATCCGCCCCAATAAAGTATTGCCTACAGGGACCTGGAGAGGATGACCAGTGTTTTTGACAATTGAACCCCTAGCTAGTCCTTGGGTAGGAGTCAGAGCGATCGTTCTGACCAAGCCTGAACTAGGATAGGTCATTACCTCCAGAGCTACCTGTTTATTTTCTCCTGCTATTAATAAACTATAAACTGCTGGTAATGAATGAGGAAATAAAACATCGACCACACTACCACGAATAGAAATCACTTGACCTTGGCTTGTTGTCATCTTTTGAGATTAAGCAATAACTTTGAAGAATTTGTGAGGATAATTAATGAAGCGATTGATTTGCTAATAGAGGCAATTGAGTGAGAATAAATAAGTATGTAAGGCGTTAATTCCTTGTCCATTTTTTGCTGAAACCTCAAATATCTGGGCTTGAGGAGCAATTTTTTGAATATTAGCGATTGCTTTTTCCCTCTCAAATTCCACAGCTTCAGCAAGATCGATTTTATTAATAACTACTATCTGAGCAGATTTAAACATAATCGGGTATTTAAGAGGCTTATCTTCTCCTTCCGTTACCGATAGCAATACTGCCCTTAGATCTTCCCCTAAATCGTAAGCGGCAGGACAAACCAAATTGCCTAGATTTTCAATAACCAGCAAATCAAGATCATCTAAATCGAGCTTTGCGGCAGCTCGGGCAATCATAGCTGCTTCCAAGTGACAAGCATTCCCTGTGGTGATTTGGACTGTTGGGGCACCTTTACTTTGCAATCTTCGAGCATCATTATCCGTCGCAAGATCCCCCACAATTACACCAATTTTCCAAGAATCACCGTAATTTTGGAGCATTTTTTCAATTAGTGCTGTTTTTCCTGAGCCTGGTGAGGAAAGCAAATTAATAACCAATAATCCTTTAGATTTAAAGTAGCTTCGGTTACTTTTTGCTAGGCGCTCATTTTTACTCAGAATGCCTTGATTGATATCAATTTTATGCTGATGTTGATGCTGATCTGCTTGAGGAACAATATTATTTATTAGACTACAGCCACAATCTTGACACATAACTACCCGCCTTAGTGAACGCTATGAAACTAAATTTTTAATCTGAATTAATGCCTGAGCAACACCTTGCTCTCCAACAGATGATAGGCGATCTCCAACCCGAAAATTCACTCCTGGTACGACTAACCACCAAGCTTGAGGAGATTTACCATATAGCATCTTGGTTAGGCTGAGCATTACTTGGGGACTGCTGAAATGACTTCTAATATGAGCATCGTCTACAGCCTGTAAAGCATATGATTCTACCGCGCCAGGAGCAACAGCTTGACAAGCATCGACAAAAATAACTACATCTGCTTCAGCCAAATTAGTAGCTATTTCTGGAGTTAATTGAGGAAGAGACAGGGATTTCATTTCTGGCCAATGCCAACTACTAACTACTTCTGCTACTCGCCTTCCAATACCATCATCACTCCGCAAGTTATTGCCATAACCGATGATTAAACATTTAGCCATCGCTACTAACTACTTATACATTAAAAAAATTTAGCTTGTTGAATGCTGACGATTATTTTGTAACTAAATAATTTGAGGAACTTGTGAAGATATCTGAGGTATAGCGTTTCTCATATTCATAAGATACAGTTTGCTATTCCCTATTCCCTATTCCCTAAAGCATATCCTTATGTATCTCACTAATTAGAGAAGGGCTATATTGAGCATCAACTACTAACTACGACGGAAGCCAATTCCAATTCTCGACCAGTCACAATATTAATGCTAATTTCCTGACATTGAGGACATTCAAAGATATATTCTGCTGGCTGAAAGTTGTGATCACAACTCTGACAATAACAAACTATAGGTATTGTCTTAATCTTAAGCTGGGCATTTTCTGCGATTGTTCCTTGAATCAAAATATCAAAAGCAAATTCTAAAGCTTCAGGAATTACCCCCGATAATTTGCCAATATTCATAGTTAAATTATCAATTTTCTTAGCACTATTCTCTTGGGCTTGCGCGATCGCAATATCTAGAGTATTTTGCATAATACTGACTTCGTGCATCTATACATCCTAATGAGGGATAGGGTTTTCGCCGAGGTAAATGCCTAGAGAGCCTGCCGTCTGGACTAAGAAACCATTCGCATCAACGGGATTAGGGCAAATACCCAATTGATGACGTTTTTTGATATGACTGACAACTTTATCTAGGGATTGAATTTGGACTTCGCCATTTTGCCAGACTACTAATTGGTTATAGTTTTCTTCGGCAATGAGGTCTGCAGCTTTTTTGGCAAAGGTCGCAGCTAACAGGCGATCATAAGATGAAGGAGTCCCGCTACGTTGGATATGACCTAAAATCAGTGATCGTGTTTCAATTTTATGAAGATCGCAAAATTCTAGTTTTTCAGTAAAAGATAGTTTTTGGCTAGTCTCATTTATTTGAGTAGTCAAATATTCTGCGATCGCTTTTTGTCTTTCTCCAGCATGATTTCTAACACCTTCGGCGATCACAACTAAGGCAAATTTGCGTCCTGACTGACGTAGCTGGGCAATACGAAGACAGATATTGGTAATTAAGTCTTCATCGATTTTTGGCACTAGTTCGGGAATTAAAATCACATCCGCACCGCCAGCGATACCCGACGATAATGCTAAATGACCTGCATTCCGCCCCATAACTTCGATGATTATCGTGCGATCGTGACTAGCCGCTGTAAAGGTAAGATCATAAAGAGCAGAAGTTACCTTATCTACTGCTGTATCAAAACCAACAGATCTTTCGGTAAAGGGGACATCGTTATCAATAGTTTTGGGAATAGCAACTATATTCCATCGTCCCTGTTGTGCTAGATCGTAAATAATATCTAAACTCCCGTCTCCTCCCACTGCTATTAGGGCATCGAGTTTTAGATCCTGATAGCCTCGGATAATAGTGTCTGCGATCGCCTGATCGCCAGAAGTTCCTTTACTTAACGAGCCTAAAATACTTCCACTTAGAAATTGCAGGATATCTATACCATGAAGCAAACCAGGAAGATCATAACAATGTTCTCTTAGCTCGAAATCTTGAGAGTGACAATTCCCGTTCGCTAATCTCAAAAATCCCTGAGTACCATAGGGAATACCGTAGACATCCCACCCTTTCTGACTAGAACATTTGACTACCGCACGGATAATAGCATTTAAGCCAGGACAATCTCCTCCACTGGTAAGAATTCCAATTCTTTTGCTCATATCACTTTAGTGTGTGTTTAATTTTCAATTGACGACTGACTATTGATCGCTCCCATGTGAGGATGATAAGTTTGTAACGCCTTTAGATACTGTACTCGTTCAAACATACTGGGGTCGGGGCAGTTCATTTGGCTCATACTGCCCTGTAATTGATTAATAGATTTGTATTCTTTTTCTTCTAACCATTCAACTAAGTCTTTTTCGATTTTTTGTAACTGTTCGATACCATGACTGAGCAAGACACTAACTAACATAGTTACATTTGCGCCTACCATCATCATCTTGATCACATCATGGGCAGTATGAATGCCGCTGGTAGCTGCAAAATCAAGAGGAAGGCTGCCAGATAAGATAGCAATCCAACGCATCGGTAACCGAATTTCCCCAGAAGTACTGAGAAGTAAATTAGGTTCGGCTGATAAACTTGTTAAATTAATATCTGGTTGGTAAAAACGATTGAACAATACTAAGCCATTTGCCCCAGCATCACTAAGGCATTTTGCCATATTTGCCATGTTGCTGAAAAAGGGGCTCAGCTTAACTGCTACGGGTAGGCTCACTGAGTTAGTGACGGCACGAACGATGTCAACATAATGTTGTTCTACCTGTCCTCCAGTTATGGTTTCATCCGTCTCGATGTAATAAATATTCAATTCAATAGCATCTGCCCCTGCCTGTTCAATTTTTTTGGCGTAGTCACCCCAACTACCGATAGTAGAACTATTTAGGCTGGCAATTATGGGAATATCAACTGTTTCTTTTGCATAACGGATTTGATTGAGATAGGCTTGAGAACCAACATAAAAGACTTCCGGTTCGGGAAAGTAGGAAATAGCTTCGGGATAGCTTTCCGTACCCTGAGTAATATGATGATAGAGGGCGTAGCGTTCTTCTAATAATTGTTCTTCAAACAGAGAATGTAGCACTACTGCCGATGCTCCAGCATCTTCAATAGATTTAATATTATCGATATCTTCAGTTAAAGGCGCAGCAGCACCAACTACCAAAGGCGATCGCAATTCTAAGCCTAAATAAGTTGTAGATAAATCTACCATCTATCTTCCTCCTCTTTTTCTACCGAGTTACTGTTTTTAGCCATTAAATAATGGTTTTTTTATTCCTTTTCCCCCTTTCTTCCAGCTGGGAGACTTTCCGCATAATTTCCATACTGTTAATTACACCAGATTTCTACTCTGTTACGATCAGAGCGCTACCTCTAGTTCTTGTAAGCTTTCCCGACTGAGATTAGCATTACTGAAGTTAGCTAATTTTAAATTTGCTCCTGTCAAACTAGCACCAATTAAATTAGCCTCAACAAAAATGGCTTTGTAGAGATTAGCCTTAGAAAGATTGGCTCCGACTAAATTTGCTCCTTGTAAATTTGCACCACTTACGTCTGCCTCCACCAAACTCACACTATTTAGGTTAGCATTCCGCAAATTGGCTTCAATCAGAATAGCATTCAAAAAAGCACCACTGAAATTAGCACCTTTTAAAGATGCATGACTGAGGTTAGCACCATTGAGGTTAGCACCACTCATATTCCCCCCGTTGAGAGTGATTCCCTGTAGATCAGCATTAGCTAACTTGGCACCACCCAAATTGGCACCAATTAAATCTGCCTTGCTGAGATTGGCTCCAACCAAATTAGCTGCACTGAGGTTGGCCCCAATTAGGTTTGCTTGACTTAGGTCTGCACCTGATAAATCGGCAGCACTGAGATTAACACCAATTAGCTGAGCATTTTGGAAGTTAATTCCCCGAAGTTGGGCGCGAGAAAGACAGACCCCATTAAGGTTGACACCAGAAAAATTTCTGATTCCTGTAGCATATTCTTCTAATAGCTGAGTTATATCTACCATTACTCTTCTCCTGTAATAATTTTGAGAGTCTTCTTAGGCTGTAATCAACTGCTCGGGCATAATTGCACCTTCTAAGTTCGCTCCTCGCAGATTGGCATGAGTAATCTTGGCATCGGTCAAGTCGGCATTTCTTAGATCTACACCGTAAAGATTTGCTCCTCTGAGATCGCCTCCTCGTAAGTTGGCTTCGCTCAGGTTGGCTCCTGCCAATATTGCCCCTTGGAGATTTGCTTCGGTTAAGTTTGCTCCCTGTAACTGAGTCCCAGTTAGGACAGCTTCGCTTAGTTTGGACTGAGTTAAATTTGCTTCTTGGAGATTCGCGCCACTAAAATTGACAACAATTAAGATCGCGCCACTTAAATCTGCTTTCTGGAGATCGGCTAAAACAAAAAATGCCCCACTAAGATTAGAATTTCTCAGTATGGCTTGGGACAAATTAGCACGAATAAAGTTAACACCACTTAGTTTCACTCCTTCTAGGTTAGCTTCACTCAATTCGACATTGCTGAAATCGCGATCACCTGAAGTGTATTTTGCTAATAAAGTATCTACATTCATTTTTCTATTTAGAGATGCGATGTGTCGCGTCTGTACTTTTGTTACATCATTTGTTTCCCTTCACAAGTTCTTCAAGTTATTGATCTAGAACCGTGAATATAGAGCGATTTGAGTTGCAGTGAGGGGACAAGTTTGCAGGGTAGCTATCTACTTTCAATATATTCTTTGTTCACGAATTATGGAAGCTTTAAGATACAAAAAGTCAATAAATCCAACTTCTACAGAGGAACCGCAGCAGTCAGCTAAGAAAAAACTTAATACTTGGCTAATTAGCTTGTTAATTGTTTCTTTAGGTGCTGTAATGGCCAATTGGTATATTTCTCAGGCTTCAAACCCAACTATTGAGCCAGAGCCAATCACTAAGTTAACCCCGATCGCGGTGACAGCTTTAGGAAGATTAGAACCGAAAGGAGAAGTAATTAAGCTTTCTGTCGCTAATGCTCAAGATAGTCGGGTTAATGAATTACTGGTAGAGGAAGGCGATTTTGTGCAAGCCAAACAGTTAATTGCCACTCTCCAAGGATTAGACCAAAAACAAGCTGAATTAGCTGAAGCTAAACAAAATGTCCGGGTTTATCGTGCCAAACTTAAGCAAATCCAGGCAGGAGAAGCTAAAGTAGCTGAAATTGCAGCTCAAAAGGCTAATATAGCTCGTTTAATGGCCAAGCTACGCACTGAAAGCATTGAAAGAAAAGCGGAAATAGCTGACGCTCAAGCTGAGCTTAAAAACGCTGAAATCAACCATAATCGCTATCAGGCCCTTTATAAAGATGGAGCAGTTAGTCTATCGAGTTTAGATGATCGTCAAGAATTATACAAGCGATCGCAAGCTCGACTAGATCTAGCCCAAGCAAAACTACAAAACACAGTTGCCACTTTACGCGAACAGATCACCCAAGAACAAGCAGTTCTCGATAAGTTACAAGAAGTGCGACCTGTGGATTTAGCAGAATCTCAAGCAGAATTAGATTATGCAATCGCTCAAGTACAGCGGATTGAATCTGAACTGGAAGATTATTACGTACGCGTACCAATAGACGGTCAAATATTGAAGATTAATACTTTGGTAGGAGAACAAGTCGACACTAGAGAAGGCATTGTGGAATTGGGAAGAACTAGTCAGATGTATGCGATCGCAGAAGTCTATGAAACCGATGTCAGCAAAGTGAAAGTAGGACAGAGGGCAACGGTAATCAGTGAGCATGGAGGCTTTGAAGGAACATTACAAGGAACAGTGGATCATATCGGCTTACAAATTAAAAAACAAGATGTTCTCGAATCAGATCCTACTGCGGACAAAGATGCCCGGGTTGTCGAAGTGAAAGTACATCTCGATTCACAAGATAGTAACAAGGTTGCTGGATTAACTAATTTACAGGTCAGAGTTCGGATTGATTTACTATAAATGAAGATTAAAACTTTTTTAAAAAGATTCACGAAAGAACCCCTCTTAGGGTGGGCACAATTGTCTCATCAAAAAGTTCGTTTGCTGGTGGCTGTTTCAGGAATTGCCTTTGCAGATATTTTAATCTTTATGCAGCTTGGTTTTTATACCAGCTTATTTGGGGGTATTACTCGCATTCACGAAAATCTCAATGGGGATTTATTTTTAGTGAGTGCTAGAGCGAAAACTCTGATTGACGGTCAAAATTTTGACCATCGTCATCTTTATCAAGCTGCTGCTGTAGAGGGCATTGCTGAGGCTAGACCTTTTTATTATGCTAATGCAGGCTGGATTAATCCTTGGGAAAAGAAAGTAACTAGCGTAGCAATTTTGGCTTTCGATCCTGCTCATCCTGTTTTAGATCTACCGGAAGTTAACCAACAGCTAGAAAAAATCAAACTACCAGATAAGGTTCTGGTTGATCGCCTAGCCCGGCCAGATTTGGGACCAATTACAGAAACTTTTGAGCAAGGAAAACCAATTACGACAGAGATGTTGGAGCGTAGAATTAGCGTTAGTGGAATGTTTACTTTAGGTAGTACACTCTGGGTCGAAGGATATTTGATAACTAGCGATTGGAATTATCTCCGTTTGTATGGTGCAGATAGTGTCGACAATATAACAGTTGGTGTACTTAAGGTTGAAACTGGTGCAGAGATAGAAACAGTCAAACAAAAAGTCAGAGCCAGCTTGCCTAATGACGTTGCTGTAATGACTCATCAAGAATTTATTAAAACAGAAAAAGATTTTTGGGATCAAAACCATCCCGCAGGAACAATCTTTAACTTTGGTGTCATGATGGGTTTTGTGGTGGGGGTAGTTATTGTCTATCAAGTTTTATTTGCCGATGTCAACGATCATTTAGCTGAATATGCTACTCTCAAAGCTATAGGTTATCCCGATAAGAGTCTATTAGCCGTAGTTTTCCAGGAGGCGATTATTCTTGCCGTATTGGGTTTTATTCCTGGTTTTGGGGTTTCTATTGGCATGTACGGGTTGCTAGAAGCTTTAACTAAAATGCCTTTAGCGATGCAATCTGATGTTGCCTTAAGAGTGTTTTTTATGACAGTTATTATGTGTCTTGCTTCTGGCGCGATCGCGATTCGGAAACTGAGTTCAGCTGATCCTGCGGAAGTGTTTTAGTTCGGAGTTCGGAGTTAGTGGTCAATCGCAGATAAATTAAATCCTTTAGCTATTAGCCATACTGCTAACACCATTTCATTCGACCCAATCGGCAGAGACAAAAAATTGTCGATCGCTGAATTAAGATCAGTGAAACCAAACAAGATTAACAAATTTGCTATCAGTAACATTATGCTGCCAACAAGACCCCAAAGGGAGATGATTCGAGGAACGAGTTGAGAATTGTATAAGGCAGGATATAGCATCAAGGCACCCAGGCTAAATACGAGCAACAGCAGCAGAAAAGTCCAATCATGTGCTGCAATTAAATAAGTGCTTAAACTTTTACTATCTGACGTTATGGAATTTTCTGCCATGGTGTCCGTCTGACTCAGCGTTAGTAATGACAGCAGCTTGGTTGCAGCAATAATGCCGATGGTTGCTTCAATAGCCCTAAAGCTAACGTAACCAATGGCAATACCCTCACTGTATTTTTTAAGAACTGGAAAGATGGCGATCGCAATACTCACACTAGCCAGTGCATTGACTAACTCTAGCAATACTCCAAGAACGAATTGATTGCTATGTACCCCAATATGCAACAGAAAATCTGGAGTTTCCAAAATCGGAGTTAAGAGAACTTGACTAATTGATGTTGTGAAGGTCGCAGTAATAAACAAAATCCCCACAATTATTGCGGTTTTTCGGTTTCCATTCATTTTTAAGTACCTGTTTATCTTCTGATATTGCCATGTATTGAGTTTGATATTCCAAACCTTCATCATCAAACCCAAATACTCTATTAAGCTTTATCCTTGCCAGTAGATTGCCATGACAAAAAAGGCAGAAGAAAAAGTTTCTACCTTTTTAAGTTGATTAATAATCTTTTGATAGCTATATTTTTCAGCAGGTAAAAAACAGCTTTTTTAAAGGCAAAAAAACTGGATCAAACTGCCACTGCGTGAGATTCTTTATGGAAAAGGTGCTTATAGTCTGGATCTAGCCAACATTGGGGTAATGATTCACCAGAAGGGAAAATAAGCTCAGACTTCACGAACATTTCTGGGTCTTGCATTTCTTGTCCAGCATGACATTTTGCGAGAATTTCTACTTTGAAAGGATCGTAAAGGTTTGGCGGCTCCAGAATTTCTACCAGATTACCGCTGGATTTTTGTTTGAGAAACATAACGCCTCCCTGGCTATTAAACCTTGATATTTATTCAATCCTAACGCAGCCATTAGAGGCAGAATATAAAGGACTGTAAAGTTAGTATTTAGTAGTTAGTGGCTCGTGGGTAATTGTCTTATAAAGCCGATACTAGATTCATTTAAATTTATTTTTATACTCACAACTTCTTCAAGTTCTTTATCCACAATTTTAAAGATACATAAATCAGAACCAACAAGGAAAAAGTAGCAAGCTATTAACCACTAACAACTAACCATGTCTTATAACCGTGTTGTAGCTATTCAAAATCTCAACCATGCTTTCGGCAAAGGGGAGTTACGCAAGCCAGTTCTATTCGATGTTGATTTAGATATATTTGTTGGCGAGATTGTAATTATGACAGGACCATCCGGCAGTGGAAAAACTACTCTCTTAACACTTATTGGTGGCTTACGCTCCATACAGTCAGGTAGAGTAAACATTTTAGGACAAGAACTTTATGGTGCGAGCAAAAATCAATTAGTCAAAGTTCGTAACCAAATCGGGTTTATCTTTCAATCCCATAACTTACTATCCTGTTTGACAGTGGAGCAAAATGTACGAATGTCCCTAAGATTGCATCAAGATATTGATTTTGAACAACGTAACACAATGACGAAAGATATCTTAGAAGCGGTTGGGCTAGGAGATCGAGTCAATTTCTATCCCGATAGTCTTTCTGGGGGACAAAAACAACGAGTCGCGATCGCCCGTGCCTTAGTCAGTCAACCACAGCTAGTCTTAGCAGATGAACCTACCGCCGCACTAGACAGTAAATCTGGTCGTAACGTTGTCGAAATTATGCAGCAGTTGGCAAAAGAACAGGGTTGCACTATTCTTTTAGTAACCCACGATAACCGCATTCTTGATATAGCGGATCGCATTATACATATGGAAGATGGCAGATTAGCGAAGGATACTGCTTTGGTTAATCAGTAAAAACAGTTCGCTTCTTGATAAAAGATGATTGCTGTGTGCAGTTTTGAGCTCAGAAAATCAGTGGTCAATAATTATGAAACAACGCTTATCCCTCAAAATCCAAGGTGCGGTTCAAGGGATCGGGTTTCGTCCCTTTATTTATCGATTGGCCACAGAATTAGAATTAACCGGATGGGTAAAAAACTCTTCAGAGGGAGTCTTGATTGAAGCAGAAGGGGATCTCAATCTGCTAAATATTTTTTTAACTCGTTTAAAGCAAGAAAAACCTCCTCTAGCTCTGATTCAAGATATCCAATCTACTTTGCTTGATTTGATGGGTTATGAGGAATTCATCATTAAAACTAGTACTGTGGGAGCAAAAACAACATTAATTTTGCCAGATTTTGCGACTTGCCCTGAATGTGTACAAGAAATTTTTGACTCCAACAATCGTCGCTATCGCTATCCTTTTACCAACTGTACTAACTGTGGGCCTCGTTTTAGCATTACCGAAGCTTTACCTTATGATCGCCCTAATACCACGATGAAGCTGTTTGATCTCTGCGATCGCTGTTTAGCGGAATATCAAAATCCCCGCAATCGTCGTTTTCATGCTCAACCTAATGCCTGTCCAAATTGTGGCCCTCATTTAGAATTGTGGAATAGAGAAGGAAAAGTTTTAGCCTTTTATGATGATGCTTTACTCACCACTGCTCAGGCGATTCGTCAAGGACAAATTGTAGCGATCAAAGGTCTAGGAGGATTTCATTTAGTCGTTGATGCTAGGAATAAAGCAGCAGTCAAAAAATTACGCGATCGCAAAAGACGATCTGATAAACCTTTTGCCTTGATGTATCCCAATCTTGAACTAATTAAAACCCATTGTCAGGTATCTACCTTAGAAGAAAAATTACTATTATCCCCACAATCTCCCATCGTTCTGTTGAAACGAAAGCAAGTCTCATCTTGTGATCCTGCCCTCTTGCTCTGCTCATTGATTGCTCCGAAAAATCCCTATCTAGGGATCATGCTGTCTTATACACCCTTACATCACCTATTGCTCAAAGAGCTAGGCTTTCCTATTGTTGCCACCAGTGGGAATTTAAGCGATGAGCCGATTTGTATTGATAATCAGGGGGCATTGTCAAAATTAAAGAAGATCGCTGATTTATTTTTAGTTCACGACCGCCCGATTGCTTGCCCTGTAGATGATTCTATTGTCAGGATTATCGGAGAAAAAGCACAGATTTTAAGACGTGCTCGTGGTTATGCACCTTTACCTATTAAAATTCCTGAGCGACTAAATGAACGTTATTTGCATAGTGGAAAGCAAAAATTAGATTCTCGACTAGCTGTCGGAGGACAGTTGAAAAATGCGATCGCCATATCAATAGATCGACAAGTTTTCCTCAGTCAGTATATTGGAAATTTAGCGGCAGCAGAAACTTTTGAGCAATTTCAAAAAACTATTAATAATCTGCAAAATTTATATCAACTCCAGCCCCAAACAGTTGCGAGCGATCTTCATCCCCATTATCTTTCTACCCAATATGCTCAAAAACTAAATATTCCTCTAACTCCAGTACAACATCACTACGCACATGTTCTCTCTTGTATGGCAGACAACGAAATAGATGAGTACGAATCAGTTTTAGGTGTTGCCTGGGATGGCACTGGTTATGGTTTAGATGGCACAATTTGGGGCGGCGAATTTTTAAGTCTTACAAACACAAGTTTTGAACGAGTTGCCCATTTGCGGACATTTAAGTTACCTGGAGGAGATAAAGCAATTAAAGAACCCAAAAAAACTGCGATCGCTCTAATTTATGAGGTTTTTGGCGAGCAATTGTTGACTAATAGGCAAAAATTTGTCCATTTGCCTTGCATCAAAACATTTAGCGACAGGGAATTGAATATCTTATTTAAAATGTTAAGCAAAAATATTAACACGCCAACAACTTCTAGTATGGGACGTTTATTTGATGGTGTTGCTTCAATTCTAGGGGTTTGCCATCAAATTAGCTATGAAGGGCAAGCCGCAGTTGAATTAGAGTTCGCGATCGCAGAGTTCCAGACCAATGCTTTATACAGCTTTGAATTGATTCAGTATCCAGATCAAAAAATACCGATTATTATCGAGTGGCAAGGAATAATTAGAGAAATCCTGATAGATATTAATCACAATGTATCGTCAGCAGAAATATCGGCCAAGTTTCATAACAGTTTAGTTGCTATGATAATTGCGATCGCTAAAATAATTAACAAAAAACAAATCGTACTGACAGGTGGTTCTTGGCAAAATAAATATCTAACAGAAAGAGCAATCTCGCTTTTAAAACAAGAAAAGTTTACTCCCTGGTGGCATCATCGTATTCCATGCAATGATAATGGTATTGCTGTGGGACAGATTATGGCAGAGTTTAGGAACCCCAGGGCTATTTCATTCTGGTTAAATCGAGAGAAATAAGGAGTTAGGGACTTGGGGACTTGGGGAAGAATACTCGCTCGATTTCCCTATTTCCCTACATCCCTAATACCCCACTATTCAAGTAGGTGATTCAGAAATGAGGAACTAATTTATGTGTTTGGCTGTACCGGGAAGAATTATCTCAATAAGTGAAGATCCAGCTTTATTTAAAGTAGGTAGAGTAAGCTTTGGAGGAGTGATCAAGCAGATTAGTCTAGCCTATGTTCCTGAAGCCAAAGTCGATGATTATGTCATTGTCCATGCTGGTTTTGCCTTGACTATTCTCGATCCAGAAGAGGCAAAAAAGACACTTAATTATATAAAACAAATAGAGACAATTTCTCAGGGAAATATTCAGAATTAATTTTTAAAATTCTTCACCTATCTTGATTTGTTATCGGTCAAAACGTATCTCCCTTCACAACATCTTCAAACTTTTGACTTAATCTCAAATTGAATTGAATTGAACCAAGAGGCTCTTCACAACGGTCGGAGGAAAGATTATTTATGGTGAGATCGCCCGTTCAAGAAACAACAACTCAAGTTAAAACCTTTGCCACTCTAGATGGGAATGAAGCTGTGGCTCGCGTAGTCTATCCCCTCAATGAAGTAATTGCTATCTATCCTATTACCCCATCTTCACCAATGGGTGAATGGGCTGATCACTGGTCATCTCACAATAAACAAAACCTTTGGGGGACTGTGCCGACAGTCGTAGAGATGCAGAGTGAAGGCGGTGTAGCCGGAGCAGTTCACGGTTCATTACAAACAGGTTCGCTGACGACAACTTTTACTGCTTCTCAAGGATTGTTGCTGATGATTCCTAACATGTACAAGATAGCGGGAGAACTTACACCCACAGTCTTTCATGTCGCAGCCCGTTCTATTGCCGCTCAAGCTTTATCTATTTTTGGCGATCATAGTGATGTGATGGCAACTCGCGCTACGGGTTTTGCCATGCTCTGTTCGGCATCGGTACAGGAAGCTCAAGATATGGCTCTAATTGCGACTGCTGTCAGTTTGCGATCGCGTATTCCGTTTTTACATTTCTTTGATGGGTTTCGGACTTCTCATGAAATTCAAAAGATCGAGTTGTTGAATCAAGAGATCATGCGATCGCTAATTAAGGAAGAGGATGTCATTGCCCATCGTCAAAGAGCTTTAACTCCCGATCGCCCTGTAATTAGAGGTACAGCACAAAACCCTGATGTTTTTTTTCAAGCTAGAGAAACCGTAAATCCCTATTATCAAACCTGTCCAGAAATCACTCAGACGGTAATGGATGAATTTGCTCGACTTACAGCTCGGCAATATCAGCTATTTGAATATTATGGCGATCCTCAAGCCGAACGGATAATTGTCTTGATGGGTTCGGGATGCGAAACCCTAGAGGAAACAGTAGATTATCTCAATCAACAGGGCGCAAAAGTAGGTGTCGTCAAAGTCAGACTCTACCGCCCTTTCGATCTTCAAATATTTGTGGCTGCATTCCCTCAAACTGTTAAAAGTATCGCGGTTCTAGATCGCACCAAAGAGCCAGGTAGTGTAGGAGAACCATTATATTTGGATGTGGTCAACGCCTTTGTTGAAGTGTCAAACGGGGCCTCTTTACCTAAAATCGTTGGCGGAAGATACGGACTATCTTCCAAAGAATTTACTCCAGCTATGATTAAAGGAGTATTCGATAATCTAGCCCAAGATCAACCAAAAAATCATTTTACTATTGGCATTAACGACGATCTTAGTCACACCAGCTTAAACTACAATCCAGACTTTTCTGCCGAACCAGAAGAGATTATCCGTGCTATTTTCTATGGCTTGGGTTCCGATGGTACGGTGGGGGCCAATAAAAATACGATTAAAATTATTGGCGAGTCTACTGATAATTATACCCAAGGTTACTTTGTCTACGATTCTAAAAAATCGGGTTCTGTAACGGTTTCTCATCTTCGTTTTGGTGCCCAAGCAATTCATTCTACTTATTTAATAACCAAAGCTAATTTTGTCGGCTGCCATCAGTGGAACTTTCTCGAAAAACTACCAGTTCTCGATCTGCTCGAACCAGGAGGCACCTTTTTGCTCAATAGTCCCTTCAACCGAGAAGAAATCTGGCAAAAATTACCCCAGCAGATACAAGAGCAAATTGTCGCTCGACGATTGAAATTCTACGCGATAAATGCCTATAAGGTGGCTCGCGAAGCAGGAATGAGCAACAGAATCAATACCGTGATGCAGGTATGTTTCTTTGCCTTATCTAAAGTACTACCCAAAGCAGAAGCTATCGATGCGATCAAACAGTCAATTCGCAAAACCTACGGCAAAAAAGGTAGGGAAATTGTCAAGATGAATCTCCAAGCGGTAGATGCAACCTTAGATAATTTGTATGAAGTGAAGATTGGTGAGGTATCTGCTGAGCATGATAATTTGGAATTTAATCCAATCCCCAATTCTGCGCCAGAATTTATCCGCAAAGTATTAGGAAAGGCGATCGCGCGTGAAGGTGATAGTATCCCTGTCAGTGCTTTGCCCTGTGATGGAACCTATCCTACTGGCACTTCTAAGCTCGAAAAACGCAACATTGCTCAGGAAATACCTGTCTGGGATGAAAATATTTGCGTTCAATGTGGAAAATGCGTGATGGTCTGTCCCCATGCCGTAATTCGCAGTAAAGTCTATGAAACTCAACAACTAAATAATGCGCCAGCTAATTTTAAGAGTACTGATGCTAGAGAGCGGGACTGGCAGGGGCTGAAGTTTACCATTCAAGTGGCCGCAGAGGATTGTACGGGCTGTGGGATCTGCGTTGATGTTTGTCCTGCTAAAAACAAATCGCAACCACGCTTAAAAGCAATTAATATGCAGCAAAAGCTACCCCTGCGGGAACAGGAAAGAGTCAATTGGGATTTCTTCTCAAAAATCCCTAATTCTGACCGTCAGTCCCTAAATCTGTGCAAAATTAATCAACAGCAGATGCAAGAACCTTTATTTGAATTCTCTGGTGCTTGTGCAGGCTGTGGGGAAACTCCTTATTTGAAACTTATGAGTCAGTTATTTGGCGATCGCGCTTTGGTGGCCAATGCCACGGGCTGTTCTTCGATCTATGGCGGTAACCTACCGACTACGCCTTGGAGTCATAATGCCGAAGGCCGAGGCGTGGCCTGGTCAAATTCTCTCTTTGAAGATAATGCCGAATTTGGCTTAGGATTCCGCGTTTCGATTGACAAACAAACTCAATTTGCCTCTGAATTACTGCGATCGCTGGCAACTGAAGTTGGAACAGAATTAGCCAAGAGTCTATTAAATGCCGAACAAAAAAATGAAGCAGATATCTGGGAACAAAGAGCAAGGGTTAGTCAGTTAAAAGATCAGCTCCAAACCTTGCTCATAACTAACGACCATCCTCAAAAAACTAAAATTAAACAACTCCTCTCCCTATCTGATTACCTTGTGAAAAAAAGCGTTTGGATCGTCGGTGGTGATGGATGGGGTTACGATATTGGTTATGGGGGACTCGACCATGTTCTGGCCAGTGGCTATAACGTAAATATTCTCGTGATGGATACAGAAGTCTATTCCAATACAGGGGGGCAAATGTCCAAAGCTACCCCTAGAGGTGCTGTAGCTAAATTTGCTTCTGGAGGTAAAACCTCCCCGAAAAAAGACTTGGGCTTAATGGCAATGACTTACGGTAATGTTTATGTCGCTAGTGTCGCTATGGGAGCAAAAGATGAACATACCTTAAGGGCGTTTATCGAAGCCGAAGCTTATGAAGGGGTTTCGCTAATTATTGCTTATTCTCACTGTATTGCCCACGGCATTAATATGACTACTGCAATGCAACAACAAAAAGCGTTAGTTGATTCGGGACGATGGCTACTTTATCGCTACGATCCCCAGCGTACAGGACAGGGTAAAAACCCCTTGATACTCGATAGTCGTAGTCCCAAACAGCTAGTAGCACAATCTATGTATGCGGAAAATCGTTTCCGAATGTTAATGAACTCACAACCCGAAGCAGCGAAAAAACTGACGCAACAAGCACAAAAGGATATAAATACTCGCTATGCTATGTATCAGTATCTAGCGGCTAGGCAAGAGCCTAATCTTTAAGCATTTCTTCCCTTGTTGTCGAATTAATGAGTTAATTAGCAGATTCGTTTTCTTTCTGAACTCGCCAGCCTGTCTGAGCGCCAATTTTTCTAGCTTTGATAAATAACCAACTACCTCTGGAGAAAAAAGTTTCGCCATGATGACATTGAGGTTTGACGCCATTAAATGTTCTATGTCATCAGTTGTCAAGACCCAGTAGTTAGTTTCGGCTTTTTCGAGCACCTCCATATACCATAAGGGGTTTGGAGGTTGAAGTCGAGAAGATAAGGTTGTTTCTAACTTGACCAAAGAATCGGCGATCTCCTCTAGTTGTTGAGTCAGTGATTGATCACTCTCAATCTTGGTTTGGGGAGTTGAGGTGACAGTTTCTTCAGGAGTGGGTGATTCCACATCTTGTGGTTTGGTTGCAGTTTCTGTTGGAGATTGAGTGGTCGAATCTTCCTCAAACCAGGGATCGGTCGCAATTTCTTTTTTGAAAGTTGGTTTGAATTCGTGGTGATGAAGCCAAGTGCGGTTTAAATTTGTTGCCAAATTATCTAACAAACTAGCTGTTTCTTGATCTCCTTCCGCTGCCATCTGACTGGCAACTTGTTTCATAACCTTGACTAATTCTGGGCCAATTAACTCTTGATGGGCTGCGAGAATTTCTTCTTCCGAACCTTCAGGACAATTAAGCAATTTTTGAATTAGTTCGACATAGGCGTTAGTTTTATCGTGATTATTTTGCGGGGCGGCAACAGTCTCCGTCAAAATATGATGTAGTTTTCCTGCCCAATTATGCAAATATTTAGCTGCTTTGACATCTCCTTCCATAGCCAAATGGTTAGCGACTTGTTCCATTACCTCTACTAGTTCGGGATTAACCAATTTTTCATTTTGTCGCAATAATATCCATTCCTCTCCTCTAGGACAAACTAACAGCCCTTTAATTAAATTGAGATAAGCTTTGAGATTTTGTTGGTTCATCGTTAAGTCACTCCTGAGATAATAAACCCATATAATCATCTTGAAAATGTCGCAGAGTACTAATCACAGGATTTGGTGCTGCTTGCCCCAAACCGCACAGGCTAGTTTCTTGAACCATATTACATAGTTGTTTAAGTTTTTCTAAATCCTTTAAAACAGCTTTACCTTCTCGAATTTTGGTAAGTAGCTGATATAGCTGAACCGTTCCTGCCCGGCAGGGAATACATTTGCCACAGGATTCATCCATGCAGAATTCCATGAAAAATTGAGCCACTTCGACCATGTTGGTAGATTCATCCATAACGATCGCGCCCCCAGAACCCATAATAGAACCTAGTTCTTTCAAAGACTCATAATCTACAGGAGTATCAAACAGAGCAGCCGGGATACAGCCACCTGATGGCCCTCCTGTTTGCACGGCTTTGGCTTTGCCTCCATCGGGAACGTTATCACCCATCTCGCCTACTATTTGCTGTAAAGTAGTGCCCATGGGGACTTCAATCAAGCCCGTATTACAGACTCTACCAGCTAGAGAAAAAACTTTAGTTCCCTTACTATTTTCCGTTCCGATACTGGAAAACCATTTGGCACCGCGACGAATAATGGTGGGAATATTAGCGAAGGTTTCAACATTATTAATTAATGTCGGACAACCCCATAACCCAGATTCGGCAGGATAGGGAGGACGAGGACGAGGGATTCCTCTTTTACCTTCAATTGATGCCATCAAGGCGGTCTCTTCTCCACAGACAAATGCTCCGGCACCAACGCGAATGTCAATTTTAAAATCAAACGACGACTCAAAGATCCCAGTTCCGAGTAACCCTAATCGCTTGGCCTGACGAATTCCAGTTTGTAAATGATTAATTGCCAGAGGATATTCTCCCCGCACATAGATATAGCCTTGACTCGCACCAACTGCATAAGCAGCGATCATCATGCCTTCTAGTACTCGATGAGGATCGCTTTCGAGGATGCTGCGATCCATAAACGCCCCGGGATCTCCCTCATCAGCATTACAGATGATAAACTTGCGATCGCTTTGTGCCTTAGCTACCGTTGCCCATTTTAATCCTGTAGGGTATCCTGCCCCACCCCGACCTCTCAAACCACTTTGAGAAATTTCTTCTACTACAGATTCGGGATTCATTTCTCGCAATACTTTATATAGTCCTCGATAACCATCGGCAGCAATATATTCTGCGATTTTTTCGGGATCGATTTTGCCACTATTTTCTAAGACAATTCTTAACTGTTTGGTAAAAAAGGGATGAGCATCTGGTTGGTATTGAGATGGAGGTAAAGATTGGGAAGAACTTGCTCTTGGCGAAACAGATGCCACGATTTTGGGAGCATCTTCCGAAGATACACGATCATATAAAGTCCCTGACGGATCAAGTCTGACTAGAGGTCCTTTACTACATAAACCCATGCAGCCAACTCCAGAAACTGCTACTTCATCGCCCAAGTCAGCCTCTTGAACAGTTTTTACAAGCTGCTCTTTAACCGCTAGTCCATTTGCAGATAGACAGCCGCCCACAATACAGCAACGAATGCGGATTTTATCATCTTGCTGATGTTCCCTAAAGGCGATCGCTTCTAATTCTTTAAGATCCATGATGCAGAGATTCCTCAACTCGATGAATTACAGATTCAGCAGTTTGATGACCTTCAATACTGCCATCAACCACTACCGCAGGAGCAATACCACAAGCGCCTAAACACCTAGCGGTCAACAAAGATAATTGATTATCGAAAGTAGTCTTGCCTGCTTGGAGTTGATATTGCTGTTCTAAACTCGTCAATAAATTAGTCGATCCCTTGACATAGCAAGCCGTACCCATACAGACAACACAAGTATGCACTCCTTTTGGTTTTAAAGAGAAAAAATTATAAAAAGTGGCTACTCCGTAAACACTGCTGGGGGGTAGTTTGAGACTATGAGCGATATAAAGCAGTAAATCGTCTTCCAAATAGCTAAATAATTCTTGTGCTTGGTGAAGTACTTCAATCAATGCATCAGGAGCATATTGATGGCGTTTCATGGTTGCTGACAACATCTGAAATCGCTTATCGCCACTGGGATGTATATTAGAATTTTCTTTGGTGATAGGCATGATTAGTTATTAGTGGTTAAAAGCTAAAAATTGCCATATTAATCTGGTATTAATCCTTAATACCTCTACTACTCAATGCTTTATTTGCACATACATCTAGTAGCCCATGCTATTTTTTCAAGCTCAACTTAGAACAACAATTTGAAGATGTTGTGAGGTGCTAAAAAATGGCGTTGCCTAATCATGTGATAATTCTAATTAAAGGGATTATGATTGCAAAATTAAGTTGTCAATCGCAGTGGGATTTGTTGAATTTTTGTATCATAAGGATTCTATCTTTAAACACAAGAAATATACTAAAAGTATACCTGAAGCCCTTTCTATTAGTAACCTGGTTATTTTTCGAGGCAAATCGTAACAATGTAAAGGGAGTAGGGCCTCTTGTTATACCGGCTTAAAAAAAGTCTGCACTTAAAGAGCTATATTGGGAGGTGAAATTGTGACTACTGAAAATATGCAAGAAAGTCGGAGTTTCTGCATCTTTGACTATTTTTTGGATGGAGTTTTTCTGAAATGGGAAGAAGTGGAAGGGAACTGCCCATTATTAGTCCCTGGAGAAGATAGGGTAGTCAATCTTGAAGATGGCACTAAAATTACTGCCAAAGTTGTAGAAATTGAGGGCATTAGTGAGAATGAAAAGCGAGTTTATCTCAGTTCAGGCACCTCAAGAAAACCGAAACATCTCTGGGAGCACTAAGGGCATTCTCATAGGGCATACTACTTTTATTAGTCTTGAAAGATCCTGCTCAAGGAGAAGTTAGTAAAATATTATTGCGAAATTTTTGAATCTGTCAGAACTGAGTAGCCAAAAATAATTCTGATAAGCTATGTCTCATAAACTCTATGAAATCAGCTTTGCATGAATTGCCCACACTGTGAATCAACTAAATTCTCACCACTGCAAAGAACTATTAATTTAGGCTGCATAATATTTCGGTGTAAGCCCTGTCGTCGAACTTATGATGAATGAAGCAGTTTCGCGAAGAATGGGATTTAGATAGTATTTATGTCGTCGATAGTGCTCTCTATAGTTCAGATAATTTTCAACAATTGAGACAATTACGTTGGATTACTTTAGTTACTGCTAGCCTCAAAGTAGTGAATATTTTAGTCGAATCTTTGGGAGAGGAAACATTTGAAGATATTGAAGTTCCAGGCTATCGGATTGCATCCTGTTGTAGTGATTATGGAGGAGTCCGCCAGCGTTGGTTAGTTGTTGAGAGTGAATCAGGTCGCGCCCAATAAATCAAGCACTTAAAAAACAACTACAAAAAACTAATCTTAGCTAAAGGAGAGTCCAAGCGCTTAATGCAACAAGATTTTGCTTGCCCTACCGATGCGAAAATTGCTGCTGACAAACTAAGACAAAAGTCGTTAAAGATCCTTTGTTTGTTACTAAAAGAGATCAAAGAAACAACGGGCAATCAAATATGGACGATACAACGTTGTAATCAAGACCAGCAGGTCTCTTCGACTTTGAAGCGACTAATCGGTCGAGTCAGACAAAGAATTGAAGGCGTTTTTCATGAAATTCAACAACTCGATTGGGTATGCTGGGGAAACCCCAGCACCCCTCTCGTTCAAAATACTGGTCGTAATATTGTTTTTCGGGATTTTCCTAACACCTAACACCCAACACCTAAAACCTTTTACTCGCAATTAAATTAATTTTGACAAGTCGTGTCTGTGTTTGATTGAGCAGCACAGATCTCCACCTATGCAGTATGATCCAGTAGCTTTGCAACTCAGTTAACACCAAAGTAGAACGTCAAATGAATCCGAAAACAATTGAAATTGTTAAGTCCACTGCCCCAGTAGTCAAAGAAAAGGGCAAAGAAATCACTGAGAGAATGTATGAAATTGCTTTTAATGAGCGCCCTGAATACAGAAGATTTTTTGAAAATACCCATATGAAAAATCCTGAAGAGGGGAAAAAACAAGCTGGGAAATTAGCAGCTTCAGTTTATGCCTATGCTAGCCATATTGATGAGCTGGAAAAATTAGGCGATGCGGTTGAGCATATTGCCAAGGCTCATGTGAATACTCGTGTGATCGCTGAACAATATCCTGTAATTGGAGAATGTTTACTCGCGGCGATGAAAGATGTTTTGGGTGAGGCGGCGACTCCAGAAGTTATGACAGCCTGGACTGAAGCATATAATGGTTTGGCAGATATCTTTATTAACCGAGAAAAAGAGATATATCACGAGCAGGAACAAGAGCTGAGAGCTAAGTTCGGTTAAAGTTAATCGCCTGTGACTATAGTCGGTACAGGCGATCGCAGCACTACTTGTTTTCGCCTAATTCAATCTCTCAATTAAATGATCGCCGACCCTAAGGGCATTGGCAATTACTGTCAGAGCAGGACTGACAGCTGAGCTGGAGGGGAAAAAACTACTATCAACCACATAGAGATTATCAAGATCGTGGGTGCGGCAATTGAGATCGAGTACCGAAAACTGGGGATCTGTGCCAAAGCGACAAGTTCCACATTGATGGGCGACTACGGAAATAGGTGCACTACCGTAGGGATGGATGCCGCGTGACTGTTTATCTGTCGCTTTGAGAATTTCTTGCCAACGATACAAAAGGCGATCGTGAGCTTCTAAGTTATTAGGATTATAGTTTAAATATAGTTTTTCGCCTTTGACAGTAACGCGATTATTAACCTCAGGTAAATCCTCTGTTTGTAACCACCATCCCAAGGAACGTTTTGCCAATTGCTTCAGCCCAAATCCTGGCATTAATTTGGCCGCAACCGATAAAAGAGGTGGGGACTCAGAAAAAATCACGTCTTGCAGAATGCCCCCTGAATCTTGGATATGTCCCATGGGATAGTCAAAATCTTGATCGCCCCAATAAAAATCATTGATGTAAATACTACGTTGAAACAACCCGGAATTAGTCTGAGGTGACTGCTGTAAGATCACTGTCATCAATTGTTTCATCAGATTCCGCCCCACCAGATCGGAACTATTCCCTAAACCCTGGGGATGTTTTTCGTTGGCCGATCGCAATAACAAAGCAGCAGAATTAATTGCCCCACAGGACAAAACAATAATATTGCCGATAAATAGATATGATTGTCCATTAATCGTCGCTTCAACTGCTTTTACTTCTGTTCCCGAAGGATTAGTATGTAAAGCTATGACTTTAGCCGAAGTCTTTAAGGTAACGTCATGACCAGCTCTGATTGCGGGACTGATTCCTGTATCTTCTCCGTCAGTTCTTCCTTCATCTCCAATACCGATCGCCAAATAGTTGGGATGGAGACCATAGTTAGTTAGGCGATCGCTGATTTCTTGGATTTGGGATATTCGTTCTACTGGAGGCAAAGGATAATCTTCGCTTCTTGGGGGTTCTGTCGGATCGTCACCTACTTTACCGTGAGCCTGATATAGTTTTTCCGCTTCAGTGTAATAGGGTTCAAAATCTTGATATTTTAAGGGCCATTCTGGGGAAATTCCGTCTTTATGTTCGACTTGCTCAAAATCTTTCTCCCGTAGACGCATCAACGCCCCACTATAAATTTTGGTATTGCCGCCAACGCAGTAAAAGCTTTGGGGCTTAAAAGGCTCTCCTCCATTGTCGTACCAGTTTTCTGGCGCATGATAATTTTCTTTTTTGAAAACTTCTACTTCTACGAGCTCGGAACTCTCTTTTTCGGTAAATTCTCCTTGTTCGAGCACCAGGATTTTTTTGCCAGCTTCTGCCAGTTTGCGGGTTAATGTTCCGCCCCCCGCACCAGTACCCACAATAATTACATCGTAAAATTGATCATCGATAATCATAATTTTATTTATTATTAAGCTAACTAATATGCATTACTAAATCTCGATAGCTGATCATTGCCAGACATAGATCAAAATAAACAAGATAATCCAAATTACATCAACAAAATGCCAAAAAATTGAGGTCGCTTCAACCCCAAATTCTCCTCCTTCATAATTACCAGGAAGAAAAGAACGAATCAACATAATAGCTTGCAATAACACCCCTGTTAAAACATGCAAACCATGAAAACCAGTAAGCAGATAAAAAGTCCCACCGAAAACCCCAGAGGTAAAACCAAACTCCAGACCCAGCCATTCTGTTGCCTGACCATAGAGGAAATAACTACCCATTGCCATAGTTAGTAACCAGGAAAAGCGAAACCCCCAGAGATTCTCGCGTCGCAAAAATCTTTCCGCGATATAAATCACAAAACTACTGGAAACTAATACCACTGTATTGATCGCCGGATCTCGGATTTCTAGTCCCTCAACTCCCGCAGGTAGCCAGTCGGGCACAGTTGTTTTATAGAGAATATAGCCGGCAAAAAAGCTAATAAAAATAACACTTTCTGAAAGCAAAAAGATAATGAAACCGAACATTCTATTGTCAGCTTCTTCATGTTCGACTGCTGCACCACCAGCAGAATCTAATGCCATTTGCTCTAAAGTAGGTTCTAAACTAGTCATAGATCTAAATGATGTTTTGAGTAATTGTTGGTTTTATTATTTGTTTTGAGTAGCTAACCCATATTTTCTGTCAATGGTTCTGATTTCCCATAACCATAGGGTTCTGAGACAATGATGGGAAGTTCTTCAAAATTCTCTACATCAGGAGGAGACGAGACTAACCATTCCAAACCAATGGCTCGCCAAGGGTTATCGGGAGCTTTCTCTCCAGCAAGCCAAGAAGCAAACATATTAAGGAGGAAAGGGATCGTAGATATACCCAAAATAAACCCACCAAGACTTGCTATGACGTTCCAAAAAGCAAATTCAGGGTCGTAGGATGCCACTCTTCTGGGCATTCCCATCAATCCTAAAGGATGCATCGGCAAGAAATTGATCGTAGTACCGATAAAAGTTAGCCAAAAATGCAATTTGCCTAGCCCTTCATAATACATTTTGCCTGTCATCTTGGGGAACCAGTGATAAACACCGGCAAATATACCAAAAGAGATCGCGCCATAAATCACGTAATGAAAATGCCCCACAACAAAGTAAGTATTATTGACGTGAATATCAATGGGTACAGAGGACAACATAATCCCTGTAATCCCAGCAAAAACAAAATTAATCAGACCGCCCAAAGCAAATAACATCGGAGTATCGAGACGAAGTTTGCCATTCCAAATTGTCGCTACCCAAGCAAAAACTTTAATTCCTGTGGGAACGGAAATCAGCATGGTGGTCAACATAAACAACATCCGCATCCAACCGGGAGTTCCACTGGTATACATATGATGCACCCAAACAATGCCGCTTAATCCGGTAATAATCAGAGACGAAACTGCAACCACCTTATAGCCAAATAATGGCTTGCGGGCATAGACAGGAAAAATTTCCGAGAAAATGCCAAATATGGGCAAAATCATGACATAAACTGCGGGATGGGAATAGAACCAGAAAAAATGCTGAAATAATACCGGATCTCCACCCTGAGCCGGGTCAAAAAACGTTGTCCCAAAACTTAAATCGCACAACAGCATAACTGCACCGGCAGTCAGAGCAGGTAGGCCAAATAGCTGAATGATTTGCGCCGCCAAAACTGTCCAGACAAAAGCTGGGGTTTTAAACCAGCCCATTCCAGGACAACGCATTCTGATAATAGTAGTAACAATATTGACTGCCCCCATAATTGAGGAAACCCCAGAAATTGCCACCGCTAATAACCAAATAAATTCTCCATTGAGGAATTGTCCGCTAGGATTTTGCACACTAACAGGTGGATAAGACCACCAACCAGCTTGAGCTGGACCACCAGGTGCCAAAAAACTAAGAACCAGCAAAATACCAGCGACAGGAATCATCCAGAATGCGGCTGCGTTGAGACGAGGAAAAGCCATATCCCTTGCGCCAATCATGAGCGGTACCAGATAATTGGCAAACCCAGCGAGCACAGGAAATGTCCAGCCAAACAGCATAATCGTGCCATGCATAGTAAACAGGGCATTATATACGGTACGGTCTACGAGGTCTGGTTCAGGAGTAATCAATTCTCCCCGCATAATCATGGCAAAAATACCAGCTAGCAGAAAGAAGAAAAAAGCCATAACGATGTACTGAATACCGATGACTTTATGGTCAGTACTAAAGCTAAAATAGCGTCGCCAATTAGGCGGTGTTTCGGGTAAGTCTACCCCAGTTGGTGATGGTTCTGATGTCAGTTGAGTCATTTCTAGTTATTTATTTATGGGTCGATCGGTTATTTATTGCTAACAACAAAGGATCAAAAATAATTCTAAGGATGATAATTAACTACTGGTGCAGCAGCAGGAACAATGGTTGTCCAACCAGCTTCTTCTCTGAGGGCATATTCTTGAGCTGCTTGGTTAGGAGCCACAGATGGTTTAGTTTGCGCTGCTTCGGCTAACCAATTTTGATAATCTTCGACTGATTCGACTACTACATCTGCCTGCATAGCAGCAAAGTAGGTGCCACTATATTGGGAATCTCGCAGACGATAGGTTCCTGTAAGAATAGGCGTGAATTCAAAATCGATCGCTTGCTGGGGAATTGCATCTTGCTTAACCCGAAAAGCAGGAATAAAGAAACCGTGAATCACATCTTGCGATCGCAAAACCAAATGGGCGCGACGGTCAACCGGCAAATGTAGTTCTGTGCTGGTGATATTGCTCTCTGGATAACGAAACACCCAAGACCATTGTTTGGCATCTACTTCGATATTAGTTATCGGTTCCCCGGTTTTGTCTAAGGTTTCAGCATAGGCCGCAGGAACCATCTCGGGCATAGGCATATGGGCCATTTCCATAGGGCCTCTAATACCCATGTCCTTATAGGTTTGGTAGCTAAAGATTGCAATCCACAAAACTAAGAGAAAAGGAATGGCTGTCCAAACGATTTCTAAGGTCAAATTGCCTTCAATCGGCGGTCCATCACTGGTGTCGTATTTTCCCGCACGATGAAATAGCACCGAATACACCAAGGCTCCCGTAACTCCCAAGAAGATAAAGGTTCCTATGGTGACTAAAAAACTAAAGAGATTATCTATGAGTTGAGATTCCACAGAAGCTTGGGGTGGGAGCCAGGAATAGGACAATTGACCCATCCAAAAACTGATGACTCCCAAGATAACAGCGATCGCTGATAACAATAAAATGGTTTTAAATTTCACAACTACACCTCATCTCAGTACTATGTCGGGGTTTTGTCCTAAGCGCAGTAAATGCCCAGCTGTATTATGGACTCCAAATTCAGCAGCCAGTTGCGCACCCAAAGTACCATGCAGATACATGAGGAACATAATGACTAATCCTGCCAATAAATAACTCCACTGTACTTGTCGACTGGTGTCATTACGCCAAACATAACGTTGAAAACCTCGCCATATCGTCATAGCCACTATTAAGGTGAGGAGAAATACGCCCCCCACACCGTGCCACAGCATAGTTTCCATAGAGCTTAGGCCCCAGGCACTATCTATGTCTGGCGGGTTATCTACCAACATAATTTCGTAAAAACCTGCTGCTACCGTAAAAAAGGTAATAATTGCCGCAGCCAGCATATTGTACCAACCCACATCAAAAAGGTTTGAGCGAGTAGCCGGAATGGCTAAATATTTAAATATCGGTTTTTCAAAGACAAAGAAAACTCCCACAATGTCAAAAGCAATGCCAATAATAAATAGTCCCAACGTCAAATGTACCAAGTTGGGATGAATTGGAATTCCATAGGGAAGCCCATTGGCACCTAAATCTAACTGCGCGATCGCATCAGGATACATTACAGCAATCCCTCCCTAGCTGCACTAACAATTTCTGTTGTATGTAGTCCATAAACCCAGACCAATTCGTCTCCCAAGTAAACCTGAAAGAATACCAAACAGGTTAAAAATACCCCAATCCCTAAATAAGCAACGGGTAATTTTTGCGGATTGTCTGCTCGTAGCACATAACGCCAACCCGTAATCGCTGCGATAATCCCAGACATTGACCAACCAATGATGGTATGGAGATTCAATACTGGTTCAGCAGCATCGTAAGCAACCGCCAAGCCGGCTTCTATTTGTCCAAAGACCACTGCAATGAAAATGGCAATCGTCGCCACAAACATATTCCACCAACTCACCTCATAGAGTTTGTAATTACGAGTCACATATCCGGTGACATCGCAAAAAAAAGCGAATAGAACCATTGCAATTACAAAATGCACCACAATGGGGTGAATCGTATCAGGATAGGGTAAATTATGCTCATTAAGTGGAGGTAGTAAATTATCAAACATTCTGTTCTCCATTAAAAGTTATACGAACAGTTCAATAAAGTGTTTGCGAAATTGATTATGAATTTTAATGGTTTTATTCCAGTCTTAAATTAGAAAAGTACGCTAGTTTCTCCTCATGTATGATAATTCATTCAATTAAAAGTTGATAGGCAAATATTACTAATAGCTAATTGAACAAACAAACGCTGAACTGAAAAGCAATCAAGGCTACAGTTTGCTGGACTCAAGAAAATAAATTAATATTTAATTAACAGATTGGTGAATAATCTTAAGCCTGAATGAGTTTCATAAAGTCGGTAAAAGGTTGCCAATTATCTTCTTCACTAATCGCCTGCCAAATAATCTCGATCTTCGACTCCGATAATAAAACCACCGAATTTGCCTTCTGTAGTCGCTGCATAATTTGCTGCATTTCCTTTGGCGATCGCACTAGCAATAATTGATGATATAGCCAGCACCAACGCTTTAAAAGAGTTACTTCTTCGCCAGATACCAAAAATTCTAAGTCCTGCAAAATAGCATCAGGATTATCGCGCCATTGCAGAGAAAATTTTTGTCTGAGCTCACAAAAAAACCGACCATAGTTGATTTTCGTTAAAAATAACAACTGTAAAGTTAAATCAATTAATTCTTCAGTCTCCAGAAAAGACAAGTGATCGAACCCCAACTTCCATATCATTTGTTGATGATAATAGTGGGTGTAAAGCTCGGAAAAATTGCCTAAGGCTGCCGCCATTTCTGAAACGGGTAGGACTGCTGATAAAGGGCGTTGCAACATTTCCAAATTCCAGCGGCAAACACTCGGTTGGTTGCGATAACTATATCTTCCCTGACGATCAAAAGCCGCCGCCGTAAAACATGGATTGTAGATATCGATAAAAGCATAGGGGCCATAATCAAAGCTTTCTCCCGTAATCGACATGTTGTCGGTATTGAGAACACCATGACAAAAACCGACAGCCATCCATTGTGCCACCAGTTGGGCAACCCGTTTTACCAGCTCCTCATAAAAGCGAATATAACAGTCTGGTTGCTGCCATAAATGAGAATAATAGTATTGAATAACATGATCTAAGAGCTTTTGAATGAGATCCGGACGGTCATAATAATCTAAGCGTTCAAAGGTACCAAAACGCAAATGAGAACGATTAAAGCGCACCATAACCGAACCGCGAACCAACTCACCCTCTCTGGTAAAAGCGTCAGTTTCAATTAAACTCAAACATCGAGATGTCTTGACCCCAGAATAATGCAACATCTCACCAGCCAAGACTTCCCGCATTCCTCCTTTAAGAGTCAAACGACCGTCCCTCGACTGGGAATGGGGGGTTTGTCCCGATCCTTTAGTACCAAAATCGTATAGTTGGCCGTCAATTCCTCTCACCTGACCGTAGAGAAAACCCCGTCCATCACCCAAGTAAGGATTATATTGACCAAATTGATGACCGTGATAGCGTAATGCTAAACGAGATTGTTCCCCTCGAAAATGACCACAAAATTCTAGAAAATGGCGATCGCTAACTGCTGGAGAATCTAATCCCAAAATGGGCAATAAGTTGTCGTTACGAAAGCGCAGAATATGCTGGGAAAACTTGATAGGTTGCACGCGATCAAAAAACTCATTGTCCAAAGACTCTAGGGCAGATTCATAATTAAGCTCGGAAAAGGGATTTCTGATAGCCACTAACGAAAATTCTGATTAAAGTGAGTTCGATGAGTAGAAAATTTACTAGCTCTGAGTAGGGATTTAGGGATTTAGGGATTTGGGGATTTGGGGAAAATATTACTTTTTTGTTCAACTTGGGAAATTTAATCAAAAAGAAAATTCGTCGAACTAACGTTGATTAAAAATGCTTGGCAGTTTGTTGATCGAAATCGAACTGAAATCTTTTGCCACCATGAGTCTCCCCATACAAATTGAAAGTGATCGTTGGTTCCTCTCCTACGGCTTCTGTGCTATGGATAGCCTCGGTAGTAAAACTGATAATATCTCCCGATTCGATAATCCTCTCGCCAACGCGATCTATTTTGCCGGGGAATTCGGCACTAGGAGTACGTTTCCAAAAAGTATTTTTTAATTTGCCCTGTAACACCATCACAACACCCCAAGTACCATGATTGTGAATTGTTGAAGTTGTCCCTGGTAAATTCATTTCCGTCTGGATCGTCATGGGAAATCCCACTTCATCGTGGAGCATCACCACCGAAACACCAGTTTCTGGGTTGGGTTCTGGCAAACGAGTTTTGACGGTATAGCAGTTAAGATTGAGTTTTCTCACGATCATGCGGATTCCTGACAGGGAACTTTCCTCATCTATTCCCTCAGCAACAGCTAATCGCATAATATCTTCGACTTCTGTCAAAAATCGATAAAGTCGATATTCTTCAGCTAATAAATCCCATTCCCGCACGGATTGACATAACCTACAAACGCCGTCTTCTTTGACCAACCAATCTGCTGTTTTCATTTTTTTGTCCTTTTGCAACTAATCACTAACGATTAATGACCAACAACCAGTGACGAAAGACTATCTATGCTTCCTTTCTGCGATCAGGACTTGTGCGATCCAATCAGGTAAGTCTTCGAGATCACTATTGGTTTCAGAATCTCTGATGGGAGAGGTAAATTCATAATAACGTTCGCATTTTCCTGTATCGTAGACTTCCACAGTCCAGCGATCGGGAAAGCCATCAATGCCAATTTCGACATCGTAGCCATCTTCCCCCAAAGTTTGAGTGGCTATGACGGTAAACCAGTCTCTGTCTTCTAATGGGACATTCCATTCACTAGTCAAAAAGTCAAAGGCTAGTTTTTGGGCTTCAGTTGCATCGATCATAATTTATCATTAACGACTAATAACTAATTGACTTTGGCGTTCTGAGCGCAGTATTTCGGCAATACTTTCTGGCATCTCTTCTAACCCTGTTTCGCTCTCTGAAGCTTTGATTGGCGTGACAAAAGTAAAGCAGGGGTCGCATTCTTTAGTTTCGTCGTAAACTTGAATCACCCATTGATCGGGTAAGCCTTCTACGCCAATTTCCACTACATACCAACTATCGTCGACAACACGGGAATCTAGAGGAACAAAAAAGTCGCGATCGTCTTCAGGAATTTCCCAGTCCTCCAGAAAAAAATCCAACGCCAATTTTTCAGCAACTGTTGATGTCAATTCCATGGTTTTGATTCCTCTTTTTTGATTTAAATTAATTACTAATTACTTTTTCGCTATGTCTGCCAGAATGTTTATCGACGTGTAATTGTCCTCCAACTGCCCAGTTCTCGCGATCAAATTCATCGATATGAATTGTTACCCATTCGGGTTTTGTTCCCAAATTGGAAACTAAGGTGTCGGTTACTGCTTGAGCAAGTTCTCGCTTTTTTTCTAGGGAGTGACCTTTAGCAATTTGAATAGTAACAAATGGCATAGAATTCTCTCCTGTATTTTTGCTACAAATAAAACATTATTATTTCCGCAAATAATGTTTGATCGTATTTGTTTATAACTAAAATCTAACTATACAAACTTTGTCCATTAAGTAATATCTGCTACCAAGTGATAGGATAAATGTCAATATTTAGAATTGCTTAATCTTTAGGTGAATTTTACCGGTTACCTACTGGGAAATAGTTAATAATTAGTTGTTCTCTTTTCCCAATACTGAAATAAAAATATCCACAATGGCAAGGATAAATTGAGAGCCATCAGACGTACTGAGTGGGCAATAGTAACGATTTCTGGGTTATGGTCTAAAGCAAGGGCAACCAGAATCATTTCAGTTGAACCGCCTGGTGCGGTCATTAAAATACAGGTGATCCAATCCCAAGAAGTGACCGAGGTAGCAATAATTGCGGCAACAAATCCACTAACGATTGTCATTCCCACAGAAATAAAAGCATGGGTGACATTTTTCCCTGTGATATCGACGCGAGAACTCCAAGCTTCACCCACAGTAACTCCCAAGAGGATTTGTCCTATTACACTAACAGCTTGAGGTGGCGTGAAATTGAGATTGGGGAGTAAGGGGATATAGGCGATCGCATAATTGAAAACTATACCTACCATCAAAGTTCCGAAAAAAGAGGCGGCGGGAATGCGTAATTTCTTGGCGATTAATACTCCCAACCAGGCAGCCACAATTGCCAGAATTAGCAGGCATAAATAAACAGGATCGCTTTTTATTAGATAGTCTTGGAAAGAAAATATTGTTTGATTGGCAAGGGTTTCTGATGTCCCAGCTATCAGAGGAATTATCAATATAACACTGGTAATCCGAAGTGTTTGCACCATGGCCACTAGGGAAACATTGCGATTATATTCGGCGGCAATGCCAGACATAGTAGCTACCCCTCCAGGCACTGTCGCTAACATGGCATTGAGTAGGTTAGTTCGACTAATACGAGAGTAAAAATAACCAATACCACTGCCACACAAAAACATAAAAAATGAGAGGAAGATAAACAGTGGTAATCGAGAAGAAGCAGCTAGAAAATTGCTATCGGCGATCGCAAATCCGATGGATAGCCCGACCATGGCCTGTCCAATTTGTCTGCCAAGTTTATTTTGTTTTAGGGTTTTTTTCGAGATGAGTTGATAGCTTCTAACAACTATTACTCCTGCGCCCATGCCGCCAAAAATCCAGGCAACACTTCCTAAGCCGAGAAAAGTGATTACTATTCCTAAAAATAGGGCAATAATTATTTCTAAAACTGCAATCAATAGGTTATTTGCCGATCGCCTTATGGTCATTTAACCATTATTCATCTAAATTTTCTATTTTGGTAACTTATAATGACCTATAACGTTTTAGAAATATATTCATTAAATTATTACCAAGTAATTAAATCTTAACAATAGTTAACATCATTGACCATTTTATTTTTGATTTCAATTCGTGCAATTGCATTTCTATTGGCATAATGTGATCGCGCAGCACGTAGCTTTGCGGGAACAGACATTTTCAGGCTTTGCTTGATCGCTATGTATATTTGAGCTTGCCATTCCTGATTAATAATTTCAAATCTCTATCTAGCAGCAAATTTTTTTTTAATATACTGCTTTTATTGACATATAGAAGCGACACTTTTAGCCTTTATACTGAGAAATAATTCTCTTTATATCTTCTGCTGCTATATCTATTTGTTCAGATTTGGTGTAGATCGTTAATAAGATGATACCTGTTGTTGTTTTGCAATAGTAGATTAGACGATAGCCACCACTTTTCCCTTTGGCAACATCACTATTTTTTACTCGTAACTTGAAAACTTTATAGCCAATTCCAGATATTTGATTTCCTGGTAATTCGCCATTTTGAAGTTGTTTGATTATAGGTTCAATATCACTGCGAATCCTGCGATATTTCTTGGCAAGTGTTCGGAGATTTCTGTTAAATGTTACTGATACTTCGACTTTGACAAAAGATTTATCTGTCATTTTCTAACTCTTCCCAAAGCTGCTCAACAGGTATCGTGTCTCCGTTCATTGCTTCTTGCCAAGCTTGACGAAAATCTTCGAGAAGTGCTTCTTTCGATTGATTAACTGCTTCTTCTTCGGGGATAAGAACAATTAATTCAACACGGCTTTTTTTATCTATGTTTAGAGGATAATCTAAAGCTATTTGTCCTTGTTCATCTACTGTTCCCATTACTTTGATGGCTTTCATTCCTTCCCCAACAAATTTAATAATTTTATATCCTGTGTTTGAAATTCTTGATTTATTGAATCTATTTTCTGCTCCTCATATTATATGCTTAACAATGGGAGTGCGATCGCGCAGCGCCGTGCTTGTCTGAATCGCCTGCTGGCGGAACAGAAAAAGCGATCGCTGGATAAGCTATGAAATGCAAGGAAAATTTATATTTACTCTGGAGAATTTCCGCGATCGCGATCGCATCAGTAACTACGGTTTGTAGACTTGATCGCCAGTTGCTACTTCACCAAACTACTAAGAGTAGTTTCCCAAACTAAACGGGGTTGCACATAACTAAGCAAGTACCTTCGAGCATCTTCCCATTGTTTCATCATCAAGGGATTTTGATGCTGTTGCCAATAGCAATATTGTAAATAATCTACTAACCAAAGTTGCGTGGTCAGATCTAATTCTTGAGTAATCGTTTTAGCTAACACCAAAGCTGCTAGGTGATTGCGGGGTATTTGGGTTAGCTTTTTCAGTAAATCGGGCGAGATAGCTTGTAATTGTGCCCAAGCAGCGATCGCCTCTCCTGGGCTTCCTTGGGCAAGTTTTAGGAGTTCTGGGTGTTTTAAGATTTCCTCATTACCCGTATTTTCTAAAATTTGCTGTAAATTCTGTTGGGATAACCTCTGAAACGGGATAGGTTGGCAACGGGAAACAATCGTAGACAGCAAAGATTCTGTACTGGGGGCAATCAAAATCAGAGTAGCCTTCCCTGGCTCTTCTAAGGTTTTGAGCAAAGCATTAGCTGGGGCTTCTGCCATCGTTTGGGCATCTTCGATTACCACCACTAATCTTTCCGCTTCTAAGGGCGGACGATTGATAAACTCAATAAGTTGGCGAATTTGCTCGATGCGAATTTTGGGTGGAGTTTTGCGTTTTAAGTCTTTTGCGATCGCCTGTGAAGCGGTAACCAACTCGCCGCGATCGCTAAAGGTCGGTTCTAGCAAACGAAAGTCAGGATGATTCCCATGTCCTAGTTTCTTGGCTGCAAGAGATTTTTTCTCTGTCGATAAATTCTGAGTTAGCAACAATTGAGCAAATTGATGAGCCACCAAACTGCGTCCAACCCCAGACGCCCCAACAAATAGATAAGCTGGGGCAACACGATCTAACGCGATCGCCTGTTGCAGCAAAGTGATGGCTCGATCTTGACCAATAATATCTTCAAATGCAGAATTAGCTATCAATTTTCAAACTCGCGCGTTCCCTTGAGCCTGTGGGCGGCGCGGGGTCGAGACCCTTCGGGTAGAGCTCCGCAAACGTCAATTTTTAATTTATTCATCCTCGTCAACAAAAATCATGGCCGGATCAATTAAAGTAATATCAAAGGGATCATCCGGAGGAATAGTAGGAAAAATATCATAATGACGATGTTCATAGATTGCTGATACTTGGGGGCCGAAAACTACTTTATCCCCATTTTTGAGATCGTGAAATAAGACTTTGCGATCATTAACTAACAAGCCATTAACACTGGTTTTCCCTTTTAAATTGCCGTCAATGATTCGATAATATTCATCGACTTCATTATGCGATCGCCTAATCAAAGTAGCATGGTGGCGGGAGACAAATTGGGACTCAATTCGAATGTCGCAATTTTGCCCTCTCCCCAAAGAATAGGCAGTATCGGCCAGAACGATCTCTTTTTGTCCTCTGCCATCAAAAACGATTAAGACATGTTCTTCGCGATGTTTTGCTGGTTTTAAAGACATTAGGAAGTTAGAAACTGAACTTTACACAAACTTTATATATCATAATCTACTATCCTCACAGGATGTTTGAATAATGAAGAGAGAGGGCAGATGGCAGATGGTCAGGGATAGCTTTGATTTGATTTTCCGTTCCCTATTCCCCGTTCCCTGTTCCCTAAACCTAAATAAAAAAACAGCCCCTCAAAAAAGGAGCTGAAAAAATGTAAAAAACGAAATATGTTACTAAATCAACAATTTCTACAGAGCGTTACCGCGAGGTAATACTTCTTCAGGGAAGACAAATTGTTCATGTGGTTGGTCTTGAGTCGCCATCCAAGCGCGCAGACCTTCATTTAACAAGATATTTTTGGTGTAGAAAGTTTCAAACTCAGGATCTTCTGCTGCTCTCAATTCTTGAGATACAAAGTCATAAGCCCGTAAGTTCAAAGCAATCCCGATAATGCCAATGCTGGCCATCCATAGTCCAGTTACAGGGACAAATAGCATGAAGAAATGTAACCAACGTTTGTTGGAAAAAGCAATCCCGAAAATCTGAGACCAGAAACGGTTTGCAGTCACCATACTGTAGGTTTCTTCTGCTTGAGTAGGTTCAAAAGCACGGAAAGTGTTGGCAGAACCATCGCCATCTTCAAACAAGGTGTTTTCTACTGTAGCACCGTGAATCGCACAAAGTAATGCGCCACCAAGTACTCCCGCTACTCCCATCATGTGGAAAGGATTGAGGGTAAAGTTATGAAAACCTTGAACAAAAAGAATGAAACGGAAGATTCCGGCTACTCCCAAACTAGGAGCGAAGAACCAGCTAGATTGTCCCAAAGGATAGAGTAAAAATACACTAACAAATACGGCGATGGGCGCGGAAAATGCGATCGCATTATAAGGACGAATCCCCACAAGACGAGC
>NZ_ALVZ01000231.1 GCF_000332055.1 Xenococcus sp. PCC 7305
TTTTGGCGTTGCTGATTTAAAACATGAAAGAATTTTGGACTAATCTTCTTTGCTTCTTTCTTTGCGTCTTTGCGCCTTTGCGCGAAACGAATTCATATCTGGATTCAGCAACGCCGCAATTTTCAATTTTTAATTAATAAGAATGCTTATTGTGATTTGTGGCGCGACCGCAAGTGGTAAATCTGGATTGGCCTTGAAACTAGCACAAAGGCTGAATACTGTTATTCTCAGTGCCGATTCTCGTCAGGTTTATCGTGAATTTGATATTGGAACCGCCAAGCCGTCGATCGCTGAACAGCAATTAGTTCCCCATTATCTGATCGATATTTGCGAACCAACAGAAACTTTAACTCTTGCAGAATATCAAGAACAAACCCAATCAATTATCAATAAATTCCCAACAACCCATTCCCCCAAATCCCAACTTCCCCAAATCCCTACTTCCCCATCTTCCCCAACTTCCCCAACCCCCCCAACTCTCCTCGTCGGCGGCACCGGACTGTATATAAAATCAATTACCAGGGGACTGAAAATTCCTAGAGTGGCACCTCATGGTAATTTGCGATCGCAGCTATCTAGCTTAGGACAAAACCAACTCTATAGTTTTTTGTCTCAAGTAGATCCTGTTGCAACTAGCAAAATCCATCCCAACGATCAAGTAAGAACATTACGAGCTCTAGAAGTTTATTACGTTACAGGGAAAACCATTACCTCACAGCAAGGAGAAAATCCTCCTCACTATCCAATTTTACAAATCGGCTTAGATTGCGATGTTGACAGCTTAGATCGCAGAATAGCCCAGCGTACTCATCAAATGATTGAAATGGGACTAGTTTCAGAAGTAACCAAACTCTGTAATAAATACGGTCAAGATTTACCTCTTTTAAATACTTTAGGCTATGGAGAGATGAAACAATATTTAGCCGGAGATCTGAGTTTAGACGCCGCGATCGCAGAAACGATATTGCATACTCGTCAATTTGCTAAGCGACAACGTACTTGGTTTCGTAATATTCAGGATATCAATTGGTTTGAAGCTAACAATCCTGATTTATTAGAAAATGTATGGCAGAAAATACAAGAATACATTAGGTGAAGATAAAAATTATTTTGTCTGCACAGCGACACTGGGTAAATAAAGATGGGTTGATTGAGATTTGGCAGTTTTTTTTCTTGTGTTAGCAATAAATATGGGCGCGATCGCCGTGAGAAGAGTAGGCATTCTGCTTAGTCAGGGGACTAAGCCCGCTTGCTTTTTCTCTTCAAGATTATTTTTATTCAGACAGCGCACAATACATAATCTCAATCTAAATTTAATATTAGGCAGTCTTCAACAAGTGTTTCATTAGATTATCTTTGACCATCATTTGACGAAACATTTCTAATAAATACTCTTGTGCTTGCTCCTTGCTTAAACCTCGAACCTGCTCCTGAAGAACTTTTAATTTAAACTGCTGTTCCATACTCAATTTCGCAGATACATCCATAAAACTACTCCTTATAAAACTGTATGACTAATTGCAAAAAGTAGAAGTCATCAAAACTATTACTCTTTTAATTAGATTATTTTTTATAAATTTAACACAGGATAGTAAAATGTCCAGCTTGTCAAGCAATATTGATAGAGATTAATAAAAGTTAATATTTGGGATTAGGAATTTCAATATTCTTCTGTATAATTCAATGCGAAAAAATATAAAAAACGTGATACTGGTCAGTTCGGCAAAACCTAAGACCTAAAACCTAAGACCTAAAACCTAACGCCTAAAACCTAACGCCTAAAACCGAACACCTAAAACCTAACGCCTAAAACCGAACACCTAAAACCTAACGCCTAAAACCGAACACCAGTCTTGAAGACATTAGTAAGTGGAGTTTAGATTGCGATTAGCATCTATCTTCAATTAATTCTGGAGGAACAGTTGGTAATAAAATACGAAAACTAGAACCTTTGTTTAATTTACTATTGACCAAAATTGAACCGCCAGCGCTTTCTACTAATTTATGAACAATAGTTAAACCCAGTCCCGCTCCGGTGATTTCGTTGTTTGTAACGGTCTTAGTGCGATAAAAACTATCAAAAATTTTACCCAAGTCTTTGGCTTCAATTCCTCGGCCTGTATCACTAATTATTAACTTGATGGCGTCGTTGATACTCGTTGCTTGGACGAAGACTCGACCTTTAGGTGGCGTAAACTGCAAACTATTATTGAGTAGTTGAATAATTATTTGCCTTACCCAAGCAGTGGGACAAGAAACCGGAGGTAAATTGTCAGGAATTGTATAACCTAGCTGAATTTGTTTCTCACTAGCTAGGGGTTGATAGGTACTAACTATTCCTGGGATGAGTTCATTTAAATATACCGCTTCTGCCTTCACTGGTCCATGTAAACTAAGCAACTCTAATGAACCACTAATGACCGAATTTTGGCGATCGCATTCCCGTTCCAGCATTTTAAGATAGCGTTGGCGTTGTTCTCCTTTGATCGATTTTGATTCCAGTAAGCTCAAAGCAGTTTTCATATGAGTTATTGGCGATCGTAATTCTGCGACCAAATTATGGAGAAAATCGATGTCCAATCTCAAGTTTTGAGCTGATTTTATGTCCTTGTTCTGAGTTAGAGATCTTTGCTCAACCGATGCTTGAAAGGATTCTGACTGTTCGATTTGCTTTAAAAGTAGCTTAGTGATGAAATTTGTAACCTTGGTCTCCGTAGAGGTAATCTTAAATACTGCTGGCAGAATTTGCTCAGTTGCTCTAGATGTTACAAGGTTTTTTTGAATACCCAATAAGGCTTTTTGTACTACAGACACCTGAAAACTCAACACCATTTTTAGGTAAGGCTGTTCTAGTCTTTTTCCCGAACTATTAACCTTAATCTTGCCCTTTTGCCATTGAGTAAGAATTAAACCAGAAAAATCTTCAGTAATTACGAGCAGAAAACATTCTCTTTTCAACTCAGCATTTTTTGTCAGAGTAACAGGAATCAAAGAACTGGCGGCTAAATCCTCAAATCCTAGTAATTTAGCTGAACGTTCTAAATGATCACTACAAAGATAAATCTTTTCAAATTGACCAAGTTTTTGATATTTGCGAACTTCTTGATGCCAACTTTTTGTTTGAGGTAATTTGAGCCAAATCTTCGCTGATAATTTTTGCTCTATCAGTAGATCTAAAAACATGGCAACGCAAGAGCGAACTGTTGTCGGACTAACAGCGATCTCTAAAGGAGGAGGATTGATGCTTTGAACTAGTTGATAAAGAGATAGACTACTCTTAGTTTTGGAAGTCATGAGTCATATGCCGATTTCCGGTTGCCCTTACTAAAATTCTAGTTAAATGCGAAATTGTCGAGCCTTTTCATCTGGCGAGTAAACATGATTATTAATGAATTCAGAGGAAGTCCCTCTGCAAAATAGTGGGTTCTCTCTGACAACAGGATATCCGACTCTTTTTCAAATTGACAATCACCATCAGCAACTGCAACATGCTACAGGCAATTATCCAAAGTAGCAACCAGGCAGTAAACCTTTACAAAAGAAGCTAACAATTGCTTTTGTAGCTTCTCTCCTACAATGAGTAAAGAGAATTTAATAGTATTTTAGGAGCAAGTGATGGTGACAAAACCGGATTGGTTAAGAGTAAAAGCACCTCAATGGCAAAGGGTAGGTAATGTCAAAGAAATATTAAGAGATTTAGCCTTAAATACTGTATGTGAAGAAGCTTCCTGCCCCAACATTGGCGAATGTTTTAATGTTGGGACTGCTACGTTTTTGATTATGGGTCCTGCTTGCACCCGTGCTTGCCCCTATTGTGATATAGATTTCGATAAAAAACCTCAAGGGCTTGATCCTAGTGAACCTATCAGATTAGGAGAAGCTGTTCGTCGTCTCAACTTGAATCATGTAGTTATTACTTCTGTTAACCGAGACGATTTACCCGATGGCGGAGCATCTCAATTTGTCCGCTGTATCGAACAGGTGCGCCGAGTTTCGCCTCAAACTACGATAGAAGTATTGATCCCTGATCTTTGTGGAAATTGGGAAGCTCTCGAAATAATACTGCAGGCCCAACCAGAAGTCCTTAACCATAATACAGAGACGATTCCCCGTTTCTATAAAAAAGTTCGTCCTCAAGGTAATTACCAAAGATCGCTAGAATTACTCCAAAAAACCCGCGACTTAGCACCTGCAACCTATACAAAATCAGGTCTTATGGTGGGCTTGGGCGAAACAGATTCAGAAGTTAGGGCCGTGATGGGAGATTTACGCCAGGTAGATTGCGATATTTTGACCATCGGACAATATTTACAACCTTCTCAAAAACATTTAGAAGTTAAAGAATTTATTAAGCCTGGCCAGTTTGCTGCTTGGCAAAAGTTCGGCGAATCTTTAGGGTTTCTTCAACTTGTGGCAACACCTCTAACCCGTAGTTCTTATCACGCAGAAGAAGTTAGGAGTTTAATGAAATTGTATCCTCGAAAAAAGTAAATCATGTAGTAATTACTTAGGTCGACAGCTATTTTTTGAATTGGCAAATTTCACCGTATTTTTTTTGCGTATAATTACGTAAGAAAAAATTATTTAATTTATAAAAAATTTGTTCAAGAGCAAGTATGTCCGTGATTATACTTGCTCTTTTTTGCGGCAAAAATATCTTGCAA
This sequence comes from Xenococcus sp. PCC 7305, assembly GCF_000332055.1. GTDB lineage: Bacteria > Cyanobacteriota > Cyanobacteriia > Cyanobacteriales > Xenococcaceae > Xenococcus. The sequence goes on from NZ_ALVZ01000231.1 coordinate 4,665, forward strand.
CATTTTATTTTTTTCAGTATAAAAGTGATAAAAACCATGTAAGATGTTAAACAATTCCTCAATAAGGAAAACCAGTGAATAAAAGTCCATCTACTATAATCAAATTAACAACTATTTGCTTCTCCAAGCTCTAAGAAGTCTTTAAAGGATGGCCTAATATTAACTATAAAAAAAGCCTTAACCAGTGTTCTTTTTTATCTCAAACTTGGGCAACCTAATGCTTAGAGGAGTGATTCCAACCTGATTTTCATTCTAAGTCGTCATTGAGAAATTGCCATGTCAGCCAGTTCCTTATCTATTGAGTCCAAAGAAGATTATCCTGTTTCTAATTACGAAATAAGTAATTTAGAAGAAAATAATTTAAATTCAAACAAGATTGGTGATGATCTTGTAGAACTTGATTTTGAGCATCTCGATACAGAAAATATCGCTAAAAGAGGGAGTCGTACTACTACAGACCTAGTTCGTTTATATCTTCAAGAAATTGGTAGAGTCCCTTTACTAGAAAGAGACGAAGAAGTTTCCGAGGCCCAGAAAGTTCAGCGGCATATAAATATCTTGGAACAACGAGATGAGGCGGCGAAAAAAGGAAATATAAATATAGCGGAATTTGTCGAAATCATTAACGCTCATGACGCTTTGGTGGCGCAGCTAAGCCATCGTCCTTCTATGAAAAGATGGGCTAAAAGTCTAGACATGGAAATTCCTGAGTTGAAAGAGGCTCTATCCCGAGGAAAAGCCAGTTGGGCTCAAGTCACAGGATGTGAAGTCAATGAATTGGAAAAAATCCAAAAAGACGGTATTCGTGCCAAAGAACATATGATCAAGGCGAATTTACGTCTAGTCGTTTCGGTGGCTAAAAAATATCAAAATCGCGGTTTGGAATTGCTCGATCTTATTCAAGAAGGAACGCTAGGACTAGAAAGAGCCGTAGAAAAATTTGATCCTACCAAAGGTTACCGTTTTAGCACCTATGCCTATTGGTGGATTCGCCAAGGAATCACTAGAGCGATCGCAACCCAAAGTCGCACCATTAGACTTCCTGTCCACATCACGGAAAAGCTGAATAAGATTAAAAAAGCTCAACGGAAAATCTCTCAAGAAAAAGGCCGCACCCCCTGCATCGAAGATCTATCCCTAGAGTTAGACATGACGGCAGCACAAATTCGTGAAGTCTTATTGCGGGTACCACGCTCAGTTTCTCTGGAGATTAAAGTCGGGAAAGAAAAAGACACCGAATTAGGAGATTTGCTGGAAACTGAAAGCGCCTCTCCCGAAGAAACCTTGATGCGAGAATCTCTACAACGAGACTTACAACTATTGTTGTCAGAATTAACTAGCAGAGAAAGAGAAGTGATTCAAATGCGTTTTGGCTTTGGTGGCGAAAAACCCTTTTCTCTGGCTGAGATTGGTCGATGTCTAGAGCTTTCGCGCGAAAGAGTACGACAAATCGAGGCCAAAGCACTACAGAAGCTTAGACAGCCCAGACGTCGCAATCTGATTAGAGATTATTTGGAATCTCTTAGTTAATTGAGTCAGATACGCTATCAAGAGGGGGTTAGGAGCTAGCCCTCCTCTACTTGATTCCAATACCGTGAAAAAGATAATGTAAGGGGTAAGAATTCTTAGCAATCATAAATTGTGCAATTAAAATATGCCTTAGTCCATGAATGGTTTACCCCAGAAGCCACTGGCGGTTCGGAACTGGTAGTTCAGGAAATATTGAATTACATTGATGCTGAACTCTACGCTTTGATCGACTTTGAATCAACTAATTCTGACAGTTATCTTTACGAGCGCTTGATTGGTACAACATTCCTACAACATTGGCCATTCACTCGTAAAGGAGTGCAAAAGTATTTGCCCCTGATGCCCTTGGCCATAGAGCAACTAGACTTAAGGGCGTATGATGTGATTTTATCTTCTTCCCATGCCGTTGCCAAAGGTGTGATATCTAGTCCCCATCAACTGCATATTTCCTATTGCCATACCCCAATGCGCTATGCCTGGGATCTGACCTTTGATTATCTGCAAAATGACCCTAGAGGACAGGGCTTTTCAGGCATTTTAACCAGATATATTCTGCATCGCTTACGAACTTGGGATGTCATCTCCGCGAATCGGGTAGATTATTTTATTGCCAATTCTCACCACACTGCTTGTCGCATCTGGCGTTGCTATCGCCGTCAAGCAAAAGTTATTTATCCTCCGGTAAATATCAATAGATTTCAACATTTAGCTAAATCTAAGCCCCAAAAAGAGGAATTTTACCTTACAGTTTGTCGACTGGTAAGCTATAAAAAAGTATCTTTAATTGTAGAAGCTTTTAATCAACTTAAAAAACCTCTAGTAATTATTGGTACGGGTTCCGATCTTCAACAAATTCGTAAATTGGCCAAATCTAACGTGCAAATAATGGGTTCGCAACCCCATAATGTAGTTGAGGATTATTTAGCCAAAGCGAAAGCATTCGTTTATGCTGCTTGTGAAGATTTTGGCATCGCTCTGGTTGAAGCTCAAGCCTGTGGCACGCCAGTCATAGCATATAAACAAGGAGGTGCATCAGAAACAGTCAAAGATATGACCCAGTATCCAAAAACAAGTACGGGTATCTTGTTTGAGGAACAAACAGTTGAGGCGATTGTCGAAGCTGTTAAAAACTTTGAAAAACATCAAAATCGAATTGATGTGGAGCAATGTTGCTTGCAAGCAGAGAAATTTAACCCGATAATTTTTAAGAAGTCCTACCTAGAATTTATAGACAATTGTTGTCAAAAATTTTATTCTAGTGATAAATAAGGTCAAAACAACTGTTATTGCTAAGCTTTAGAGCCTTAAAAACTCAAAAAGTGCAAATTAATGTTCAAATTAGCTTTAATTAGTTTGACTTTAAATATATGATTGGGACTGTGTGGTGTGTGTGATTTGAAGGAGAGAGATGACTGCTACTAACAGCCAAACTATCTCCACTAAGCTAGTACAAAAATTTTTTAGGAAGAGTCTGAAAAGACCTCTAGTCGCCCCTAAGAAAACTCAAGGTTTTTCCTTAGCATTAGCTTTAGATGGAGAGTTAACCAAACGTTTATTTGATATAGTTTTTTCCCTGGCGGTTTTGATATTTCTATCCCCGCTCTACCTTGTTCTGTCTGCTTTAATCGCCCTTAGTTCCCCTGGGCCAATTTTTTACGTTCAGCAGAGAGTTGGCAAGGATTTTCAGCCCTTCAACTGCATTAAGTTTCGGACTATGGTCAATAATGCGGATGAAATTTTGGAAACCATGATGGCCGATTCTCCTGAGATGAGGGACGAATTTACCGACAATTTCAAGCTTAAAAGAGACCCAAGAATTACCCGCATCGGTAATTTTCTTCGTTTAACTAGTTTAGATGAGTTTCCCCAGTTTTGGAATGTTCTCAAAGGGGAAATGAGTGTTGTCGGGCCGAGACCTCTAGTTCCAGAAGAGTTACATAAATACGGTCGCCGTATTAATGCAGTATTACAAATAAAACCAGGAATCACTGGATTATGGCAAGTCTCTGGCAGAAATGATATTCCCTATCCCAAAAGAATTCAGATAGATGTTTATTATGCTATTAGTAGGAATTGGTTGTTGGATTTATGGATTATTGTAAAAACCATTGGGGTCGTCATTTTCCCTGGTAATAATGGTGCTTATTAAGGTGCTTATTAAAATGAGATAAACAGGAAACATTACATATTATAATTAGCAAAATTTAGGATGACTGAAGCCAAGCGAGCTCTGATTACAGGTATTACTGGTCAAGATGGTTCTTATTTAGCAGAACTCTTGTTGAATAAGGGCTATGAGGTTCATGGTGTAATTCGTAGAACTTCAACTTTTAATACGGATCGCATTGATCATCTATATCTTGATCCCCATAACCCTGAGGCTCTTTTATTTTTACACTACGGTGACTTGACTGATGGGACAACCTTGCGTCGTATCATCGAAGAAGTTCAACCAAGGGAAATCTATAATTTAGGTGCCCAGTCTCATGTTCGAGTTAGTTTTGATTCTCCAGAGTATACTGCCGATACCGTAGGGATGGGAGCATTGCGATTGTTAGAGGCAATCCGCGATTATCAGAAACGAACTGGGGCCGAAGTTCGTTTTTATCAGGCAGGTTCTTCGGAAATGTTTGGCAAAGTGCGAGTAGTTCCTCAAAATGAAACGACTCCTTTTTATCCCCGTAGTCCCTACGCTTGTGCCAAAGTGTATGCTCATTGGCAAACTGTCAACTATCGGGAATCCTATAATTTATTTGCCTGTAATGGTATTTTATTTAATCATGAATCTCCTCGCAGGGGAGAGACTTTTGTGACTAGAAAAATCACGAGAGCTGTTGCTAATATTGTTGCGGGCAAACAAAAAAAGCTATATCTGGGGAATCTTGATGCCAAAAGAGACTGGGGTTATGCCAAAGATTATGTGAAAGCAATGTGGCTAATGTTGCAACAAGACAAGCCGGATGATTATGTGGTGGCGACAGGAGAAACTCACTCAATTAGAGAATTTTTAGATATCTCTTTTGGCTATGTAAATCTTGATTGGCATGACTATGTAGCATTTGATCCTCGATATTTGCGCCCGACAGAAGTCGATTTACTAATTGGAGAACCGAGTAAGGCACAAAAGACACTGGGCTGGCAACCGTCGGTTGATTTCAATGGTCTAGTAGAGTTAATGGTCAAGGCCGATTTATTGTCTGTGGGCATGAAAAACTCTGATATCGACCCAGACTTGGTTAAGGATAAGGTTATTAGCTCTCGCAACATGGGTATCCGTGTTGATTAAACTAAGTAAACATGATTGGCGCTTGGGGGAGAATAATCCACAAAGACAATGTTTTGCTGATAGAATGACCAGAGGGGGGAATGAAACACAAGTTGGTTTTTCCGCCCACTAGAATCTCTAATCTCAGATGGAGAGTGGGTCTTGCCCGCTTTTTTTATTGTTTAAACTGACCCTCAACAACATTTGAGCTAACTAGCAATCTTTATTAAATTAGGTTTGAGGGATGAGATTTTAGTTTCAAGGGATGTCCTTTTATCTAAATATCAAAACTGACTACAGACTCTCATGACTCATCCTCTAATTCCTCAAATTACAGATTTAGCAGAATCTCTTGTTCAAGAGCTTGATTTGGAAATAGTAGAGATTGTGTTTCAGACTAATAGAAATCCGCCATTACTTAAGGTGGGTGTTCGTAATCTCAATCAAGATACTAGTCTCAAAGATTGCGAACAAGTGAGTAGATGTTTGGAGGAGAAGTTGGATCAAGCAACGATTATCCCTGGAGCTTATGTCTTAGAAGTTTCTAGTCCAGGAGTCAGTAGTATTTTAACCACAGATCGCGATTTCCTGTCTTTTAAAGGTTTTCCTATTATTGTAGAAACTGTCTCCCCTTTTAAAAATCACCAGCAATGGTCAGGAAGACTTCAAGGGAGAGATGAGGATTCATTGTTTATCAATCAAAAAGGAAAAATCACGACCATTCCGCGAGAATTAATTGCCGAGGTGAAGATTGACGAGGGGAGCGACGATTAGAACTTTTTATATGCTTATCTGCTCGGTATAGAATAAGCATGAAAATTTGCGAAGCCGGCTCTCATTGAAGCTAGGCTCTTAATATTAAGCAAGATTATTATTTTTAAGGAGCGATGTGATTTATGACTCTAATCAGTTTGCCAGGTCTTAGAGATACTCTCGAACAGATTAGTCAGCAATATAATTTGCCTGCTAGTGCAGTGGAGGATGCCTTAAAAGAGGCATTGGTTAAGGGCTATGAGCGTTTTCGTCGCACAAAGGAAGCCAGCCGTCGTCAATTTAGTGAAGAGCATTTTGAAAATTTTAATGTTCATTTAGATACAGAAGAAGAGGGCTTTCAAATTATTACAACAAAAACTATTGTTGAGCAGAAGAAAGAAGATATTGAGGATGGCGATCGCGAAATTTCTCTTCAGGAAGTTCAGGATCTAGTGGGCGAGTCAGATATTCAGGTTGGCGATACAGTGACAGTAGATGTGACTCCAGAACAAAGTGATTTTGGTCGTATGGCCGCGATCCAGACCAAACAAGTACTATTGCAAAAGCTACGCGATCGCCAAAGAAAACTAATTCAAGATGAATTTAAAGATCTCGAAAATACAGTCTTGCAGGCTAGAGTATTACGTTTTGAAAGGCAATCAGTTATCGTGGCAGTCAGCAGCGGTTTGGGGCAGCCAGAAGTGGAAGCGGAATTACCCAAACGAGAACAATTGCCCAATGATACTCATCGCTCTAATTCGACCTTTAAAGTCTATTTGAAAAAAGTACGAGAAACTCCTCATCGTGGTCCACAGCTAATTGTTTCCCGTGCTGCTGCCGGTCTCGTCGTAGAACTTTTTAGTAACGAAGTGCCAGAGATCGAAGAGGAAATTGTCCGCATTGTTGCTGTGGCCAGGGAAGCTCGTCCACCATCAAGATATGTGGGGGTTCGTACCAAAATAGCTGTCGATACGCTAGAAAGAGATGTTGATCCGGTGGGAGCTTGCATTGGCGCTAGAGGGTCGCGAATTCAGGCCGTAGTTAATGAATTGCGGGGCGAAAAAATTGATGTTATTCGCTGGTCTCCCGATCCTGCTACTTATTTGGCCAATTCCCTAAGTCCAGCCAGAGTGGATAAAGTTTTGCTTGTTGACACTGAAGAAAAACAATCTTTAGTCTTAGTCGCAGAAGATCAGCTTAGTTTAGCGATCGGTAAGGAAGGGCAAAATGTTCGCTTAGCAGCTCGGATTACTGGTTGGAAAATTGACATTAAAAATAGTGCAACCTATGATGCTGAATCGTTGATAGCAAACGAGGCGGATGACTCTGTCGAGGAATCAGATGAAATCACAACTGAAATCACAACTGAAATCACAACGGGCGAATCAGTAGTTTCGCCCGTAGAAACCGAAGCTCGCGAAGTTGAATCCCTTGAACCATAAATAAACCTATTTATTACCTATTCTTTTGTTTATTATTTATGTTGTGTAACAAGGCTAGCCTATGAAAATAAATTATCGACGTTGTATTAGTTGTAAAAAAACTGCATCTAAAGAAGAATTCTGGCGCATTGTGAGGCTTCAAGGTTCTTGTGAGATTATCTTAGACCAAGGAATCGGCCGTTCTGCTTATATATGTCCCAAATCTGATTGTCTACAAAAGGCTCAACGTAAAAATCTCCTCAAACGAGCCCTCAGAGCTATGGTTCCCCAAGGGATTTATGATTTGCTGCAGCAGCGCCTAATAGCAGAAATGTAATCAGCATTATTGGCCGTAAAATTTTTCTCAGCCAAATTTTTACTTTAAAAACTGAAAATAAAACAAACAATTTCGCATTTTTCTTTAAAATAAGATATATGGAGGCGCTAACTGTAAAAACTAAAACAATACTGAATCAAAAATACTCAAATTATATTTAATGAAGCGATTTCAAACTTTATAGTAGTCGAAAATGATGAAAATAAACATCAACCTACGGATAGTCAGAGAATAGCTGTTTTATTAATCGGCATTAGGGGGCATAGTGGATGAACAACGGAAAAATTAGAATTTACGAATTATCAAAAGAACTTAATTTGGACAATAAAGATATTAAAGACATCTGTGAACAACTCAATATTGCAGTAAAGAGTCATAGTAGTACCATTACTGACAATCAGGCAGAGCGAGTTAGGGCTATTGCGGAGAAATATCCCTCAACGACCAAAAAAACGAATCCTGATCAAGGTAAAAAGGAAAAAGTGATCAAGGGAAAACGTAAACAGCAAATATTAGCCATTCATCACAAAGGTAATTCAGCAAATCCTCCGTCAAGTAATCCCACAACAGAATCGACCTCTGCAACCAGGTTAGCTTCCCCGCCCAAATTTCCCAATCAGTCCACATCGTCTTTGCCAACTAGTTCTGCACCTCAACAGCCCGTGTCACCAAAAGTTCAACTTCAAGCACCACCAAAAGTTTCTGATTCTAAATCTTCTTCCCCATCGGGTTCGGAAATATCCTCGGTCGATAGAACTGACGCCAAAACAACAGTTCAAGAGATTCAAGAACCAGCAAAACAACAAATAATTGCCCCTCCAGCCCGACCTCAATTGGTCAAGCCTGTCTCAAGAGCTGCGCAAGAACCATCTCAGACAATCGCAAATAGAAGTTCTAGGAATAAACCTGCGGCAAGACCTTTAGCGAAACAAGTTACGGAAGAGGAGAGGCCCAACTCTTCTCAACAAGCTGCTTCTGTTAAGAAGAAAACCAAGCAGCCATCTAACGCTCTAAAATTACAACGGCCCCAGAGAAAAGTGGCTTCTGAACCCGAACCGACAGAAACGTCTGTTGCAATACCGGAAGAGTTAGAAAACACTGATGGCACGAATGTTGGGGTTGAAGAAGAGACTCCCATTTCTAAAGTTGATAAACTCAAACGTCCTAATCCACCTCGTAAAATTAAAGCCAAGGTTTGGGAAGAGGAGGATGAAGAGACTCTTGATAAGCAAAACAAAGCTAATAAAGCGAAAGGAAAGCGCAGACCAAAACCAGTCATTGATGATGATGATGATGATTTTGGGCTCTCTCAAGAGGTATCTCAGGATTCTGCTGCTCTAAGTTTGTCAATGGCTCGTCCTCCCAAACCGAAATCGCTCCAGAAACAAACCGCAACTGTAGCTGCAACGAAAAAACCCAAGAAAACGCCATTCAAAGCTGAAAAAGTTCCTAAAGCAGAGAAGAAAACTCGCAAAACCGTAGCTGCACCTCCGGAAAAAATTACTTTAACTAGTAATTTGACGGTGAGAGCTTTGGGAGAAATGCTAGAGATTCCCGAAACAGATATTATTAAAAATCTCTTTTTCCGAGGTATTGCGGTGAATATCACTCAAACCTTAGATTTGGATACAGCTCGCTTGGTTGCTGAAGAATTAGGCGTTGAGGTGGAAATTCCTGAAGAGAAATCGGCTGCAACTAAAGAAACTGAAATGCTGGATGAGGCAGATTTGGATAATCTGCAACTGCGACCTCCTGTGGTGACAATCATGGGTCATGTGGATCATGGTAAAACTACTTTGTTGGATTCTATTAGACAAAGTAAGGTGGCTTTAGGAGAAGCGGGGGGGATTACCCAGCATATCGGAGCCTATCATGTGGATGTTGAGCATGAAGGGAAACAGCAGCAAATTGTCTTTCTCGATACTCCAGGACATGAAGCCTTTACTGCGATGAGGGCCCGAGGCACGAGAGTAACAGATATTGCTATTTTAGTGGTGGCCGCGGATGATGGAGTGCAGCCGCAAACGAGAGAAGCAATTAGCCATGCAAAAGCAGCTGGTGTTCCTTTGATTGTGGCAATTAATAAAATTGATAAGCCAGAATCTAATCCCGATCGCATTAAGCAAGAATTAACCGAACATGGTTTAGTTCCGGAAGATTGGGGTGGTGATACGACGATGGTTCCTGTCAGTGCCTTGAAGGGAGAAAATCTTGACGAGCTGCTGGAGATGATTATATTGGTTTCTGAAATTGAGGAGTTGTCCGCAAATCCCCATCGTCCGGCGAAAGGAACTGTTATTGAAGCTCATTTAGATCGCACTAGAGGGCCTGTCGCTAGCTTGTTGGTGCAAAACGGAACTCTTCGGGTGGGAGATACCATTGTCGCGGGTTCTATTTTGGGTAAAATTCGGGCGATGATCGACGATCGCGGAGACAAAGTAGAAGCGGCAACGCCTTCTTTTGCTGTGGAAATCTTGGGTCTGAATGGTGTTCCCGAAGCTGGTGATGAGTTTGATGTGTTCCCCAGTGACAAGGAAGCCCGAGCGCTTTCGGAAGATCGCTCGGAAATGCAACGAGATTCCCGCCTTCAAAAAGCAATGTCGTCTCGTCGTGTTAGCTTGAGTACTTTGTCTGCTCAGGCTCAAGAAGGAGAACTTAAAGAACTCAATTTAATTCTTAAGGCGGATGTTCAAGGTTCCTTAGAGGCGATATTGGGTTCATTGCAACAATTGCCGCAGAATGAAGTGCAAATTCGGATCTTGTTGAGTTCTCCAGGAGAGGTTACCGAGACTGATGTTGATTTGGCAGCTGCTAGTGGAGCAGTCATTATTGGATTTAATACTACTCTGGCCACTGGCTCCCGTCAGGCTGCGGATAATGAGGGTGTGGATATTCGTCAATATGACATTATCTACAAACTGCTAGATGATATCCAAGGAGCCATGGAAGGTCTATTAGATCCCGAGGAAATTGAGGAAAGTTTGGGTCAAATAGAAGTTAGAGCCGTATTCCCTGTAGGAAAAGGTGCTGTGGCCGGTTGTTATGTACTTTCTGGGAAAGTAATTCGTAATTGTAAGATGAGGGTTCGCCGTAAGGATAAGGTGATTTATGAAGGCACTTTGGACTCTTTGAAACGAATGAAAGAAGATGCTCGGGAGGTTAGTTCCGGTTACGAATGTGGTGTCGGTTGTGCTAAATTTGCTGACTGGCAAGAAGGTGATATCATCGAGGCCTATCAAATGACCCTCAAACGTCGTACCTTATCAGCCAATTGAGGTTCTTGCTAGTTTGGTCGGAATATCGGTAATGGTTTTTAGTAATAGTGATCGCGATGGTAATTTACTTATTTTGCGATCGCTATTTGCTGTTAGCTAGTTAAAAAATCGATAACGATTGTTGCATTTAAAAATTATTAGGGAATAAATTAACCTACTATTAATCTACTTACTTAGATGCTCTCAATCGACTCATAAAACTCTAATTCATCAGACTCGCATTTCAGGCAAGTTTGACATTTCTCGTCAAGAGGAGACTTCTTTACTTTTCCTTTTTGGATTAACCTATCGAGCATTGGCCGAAGACTTTCTCCATTAGTTTGGAAGCATATTTTCATCTCTGCCAAAGAGACGCGACCAAAGTCAAAGACAAAATCCTGTAGTTCTTGTAAATTCATTTGTAAAACCTCGTCAAGCTTCTGCTAACTTTAAGTTTGGATAGTCTAAGGGTATCTCATTGAGCGTCCTTCGTCTGTTGTTCCGCCAGCAGGGGACAAGTAATTTTACAATTAATCTTTCTTCACACTTTACGCTAGACTCATGGGGAATGTGAATCGGTTAACTTGTGATGAATCAATTTTGGGATCGAGTGTTAGAGTTTTGCCAAAAAACAACTCAGGAGATTGGCGATCGCCTAATGGATGATTACGGTAGCCTGAAACCGATGGAAAAAGCCGATGGTAGTTTGGTAACGAAGGCAGATCAATGGGCTGATAAAAAGATTAGAGAGGCGATCGCCAAAGTTTTTCCGGAACATGGGGTTTTAACAGAAGAAACGACTCATACTTTGCCTGACACTGATTGGTGCTGGATTATTGATCCGATTGATGGCACAACTAATTTTACGCGGGGAATTCCTATTTGGGCTATTTCCTTGGGATTGTTATATCAAGGAACTCCCGTCTTTGGGTTTGTTTATTTACCCTTTCTCAACCAAGCTTTCCATGGCTATTGGTACGGCAACTCTGGTTTGACTGGATATACTGGAGCTTTTTTAAATAATCAGCCGATTCAGACAAGTCAAGACTCTCCTAGTAAGAGTCATCTGTTTAATCTTTGTGCTCGTAGTTTGGCGATTTTACAACATCCTTTTCCCTGCAAAATGAGGATGATTGGCGTTGCGACCTATAATATTTTACTTGTAGCGGCAGGCGCGGCGATCGGTGGCGTAGAGGCAACACCTAAAATTTGGGATATCGCAGCAGTTTGGGTAATCTTGCAGGCAGCGGGTGGTTCTTTCACGTCCCTCGGTGATAATGAGATATTTCCTCTAGAAGTGGGCAAAAATTATGGTGAGGTTTCTTTTCCCACGCTGGCTCTTTGTCGTCAAGAATTGGTTGCAACTTTTAAACCTTTAACAGAAGTTCTGTAAGTATTGCTGTGTGGAAATCAAGAGTCAAGAGTCAAGAGTCAAGAGTCAAAAGTCAAGAGTCAAAAGTCAAGAGTCAAAAGTCAAAAGTTGGAATTACTAAAACCTGTAAGATTTTAATTGCTTAACAGCTTTTTCTTAAGATATTCCAACATGATTGGTTGTTGAATGAATCCTGTTGCTGTGATTTCTATCAAAGATCTGCCTTGTAAGGATTCTAAAGCTTCGATGATTTGGCAATATGGTATTTTTCCTCCGATATTATCCGCTAATTGGGTAAAACTGGCATCCTTGTTTTCTAGGGCAAGATAATAGGTCAGCTGTTGTTCCAGGCCAGACAAACGTTGAAATTGTTGATCGAGTAATTGCCAGATCCCGCCATATAACAAATTATTATTATGAGAGATGAACTTATGTAGATCTCCAGCAAACAAAGCTTCGATAGTCGCTGTCGCCATTTTTAGAATGAGAGGATTTCCTTCACAGCGATCGCAAAATTGTTGGAGAGTTGATTCCGAGCCAGTTAAACCGCGATCATCTAATATCTTCAACATGGCATCTTTTGCTAATCCTTTGACCACATGCGATCGCACTAAAGATTTGCGCCCTTCTCTTAAACTTAAACCAGTAGGCTTTTCTCGACTTGTAATGATGACAGAGCTTTGGTGAGATTCGTCTTGAATTCTTCTTAGGAGCTGACCATAGCCCTGATAACCATCGAGATATTGTCCTCCAAGTTTGCCACTTGCTAAAATATTGTCCAGGTGATCGAAAATTAACAAGCAGCGATTTCTGCGTAGATAGTCCATTAAATTATTAATTTGACCTTCAGCAGTATCAGAGATACAAAACATTTGGCGATCGCCAGAGGTGAAAATTAGTTCAGACAAAAAGTTTTTAAAATTTGGGGCATTACGTAGGGATTTCCAGATTACTATGTCAAATTTGGGGGCAACTTGTCTGGCTAGTTTTGCGGCCAAAGCAGTTTTGCCAATGCCACCTATGCCCAATAGAGCAAGGACGCGAGATCGTCGGTAGTTGCGATCACAATCTCCAATTAGCCATCTTTCCAGAGTAGCTAATTCTTGAGTTCGTCCATGAAACAGGGAGCTATCTGGAGCGTCTCCCCAATCCCGATAGGAATTTGTAACAGATTCGTTACCTAAAGTTGCTGTTTTTAAGGCAGATTTAGTAACTTTTGGTAAGTTTATCTCTTCATGGTGAGTTTTTTGATTAATATCTAGTAGTTTCTGGTGTTTACGTTTGACAACTAACTTTATGTTCCTTTTCGTTACATTTTCTGACAAGGCTTCTGAGAGTATTTTCCAAAGGTTTGCCCCAATGCCTTTAAGATAGTCGGGATCATTGAAAGTTTTTTCTGCAATTTTTACATAGGTTTGTCCAGACCAAGCTCCCCGCAAGACTTTTTCCTGCAAATCACTTAGGACTCTAGGTTTGAGATAATTTACCAGATAAGTAATTAATTCTTCCAACTCATGCGATCGCTCTTGCTTTATGACATGTCCGTTGTTCTCGGCAGTAGAGATAGCTTCGGCTTTTGGCTGCAAATTGTCCATTAAAAATATTAATTTGTTTTAAGTTTGTCACTCTTACCTATTACTCAGCTTTTATTATTGTTTTTATGCAAAAAGAAGATTTTTTGTAATAGTCCTTCATCAAATATCGTTAAATAACCTTTTTTTAGTTGAACGAAATCTAATTTGCCGACAAAAACGCCTAAAATCCTCACTTTATATGGTTTTCAAGAATTACTATTTTTTTACAATTAAAGGCAATAATTAACTTAACTACAAAAATGTTTTAAAATCTTGCCAAAACTAAGTTCTATCAATCTGAGTGCAACGCGTTGCAGAAAAGCAGATTCCAAAAAGGCTATACAAGTTTTGTCAGTCAACCAGCATAGAAATGCACTAAATTTACTCTTTGTTACTCAATAAATCACCTTCTCTCACTGAAATATATTGATGATCAGTGAAAGGATTGTAGTTGAAAATTAGGAATTGTAAATCAAAATCTTGAATCAAAATATTTTGATTATTCAGATTGAATATTAAACATTAAGTTTATGGAAATAAAACAATTTTTTAGGATAAAGATTTGTCTAACATTAGTATCAGCGACATTTTTTTTAGGTAGTTGCACAAATGAAGATATAAAAACTGCTGAGAAGTTCGGTCTATTGTCTGCTGAATTATCAGCAGCAAATACAAGAATATCTGCTGATATTTATGGGTCTTGTACTAGATGGGCAATATTATTCGGAAATGATACTCCTAGGAGTCGATCACAGATGCAAACAGTCATAAAAGACTGTGATGAATATAGGCAAAACGCAGAAAAAGCTAAATTAGCTGGAGGGATCCTTATCGGTTATGTTAAAGCTATAGGTGAACTTGCAACAGAAGATTCAGCTGGTTTTAATCAGAGATTTGCTGAAATTGAGGAATCGCTAAATAGTTTAGCGTTTGATAAAAACGTCCCTACTCCCACGGCTGAAGACCCAAATAAAATTTCAACTATAAAGGTTAAATTTAACGATAGCGCAGTCAAGGCTGGAGTTAAGATAGCTGAGTTTATCACTAATTTAATTATTCGTGATTTTCGAAGAGAAAATCTCAAAACTGCAATTGTTTGCACTTCTGATTCTATTGAAGAATATTCAGAAGAATTAGCTAGTTTTTTTGAAGATCACTATGTAAATTATCTCCTTGATCGAGAAATAGATAAACTAGCAGAAGTGAGAGGATATGATAAAGCGGAGGATCAACTGTTAAAAAAAGAAATTCAAGATATTGTGGAATTAAAAAAAGGTGGATCTGCTTATGTAATATTAATTCAGTCTACTGCTCAGTTTCACAATAGACTAAAGCTTATTTTTAATGATGATCAAAATGAACTTTCAATAGAACAAAATAAAGAATGTGATGAATATTTTGCTTTTAATTCTTCTCCGTCATATTTATCAAATCAAGCAATTAGCTTAAATGAACTAGATAGAGCTAGTAAAGCTTTAGATAATTATATTAATGAAATCAGTCCTTTACTAGCTCAGATAAATAAGAAGTCAAAATAATTTTTTTAATGAAAAATCAGTAATTTAAGAATAATCATGACCAATAGCAATAACTTAAACAAAAAGCTCAGCTTGGAAGACCTGAAATCTTTAAGAGAAGAACTTACGAATACTATCAATATTATTCGTCAAGAAGTATTTAAAGCTCGACAAGACAGCACAATTAGCGAACGTCAATTTCAAGAAGCTAGAGATGATTGGCAGGAGCTACAAATTCAAGAGAATCGTTTAACAGGAATAATTATGTCTTTAGCATTAGATTCCTTATTAGATACTAATGTTAATAGTCCTAGGTCAAAAATTAGTAAAGCGATACAAAAGCTTAACAATGCAGCTAAGAGAATCGAAGAGTTTAATAGTTTTTTAAGGGCTGTTAATGATACTATTGAAGTTTTCGGCGCTGTAATTAAAGCAATACAAGGTGGTCTAATTATTCCTATTCCTGCTGGTAGTTAGTCCATTTTGTATAAAATAAATACCCAGGACAAGATCGCATATTAATTATTGGGCGAGGAATAATATTCTGTCTTGGGATTATTCTTTGAGAAACTTTTCAAAGCTGTCTAAGGTAATTACTAAAACATTAGATTTACAAAAGTTCAAGATACATTAGTATTTGAGCTTATACTTCAACTTTATAATAATTGTATAAGGATAAAAAATGAATTTTAATTTGCCAGCCTTTTTGGATATAGCGATTGGTCTAGTTTTTATTTACCTAATATTGAGCTTATTAGCTTCAGAAATTCAAGAATTGTTTGCTGGTTTTTTTCAATGGCGAGCGAAACATTTGAAAATGTCTATCTACCGAATGCTTATAGGAACAGGAAATGTTAAAGAATTAGAACAAATATTAAAATACAAAACAGAAGAAAACATAGAAGACAAGATCAATGCTGAAATAGAAGGAGTTAATAATGAATCAAAGAAAGAATTATTAAATGCAAACAAATCAATCATTCTATTGATTCATGAAATTTATAGTCATTATGAGATCGCATCTCTTAGTCAATCATCTTTAGGATTTGCAGTAACCCAAACTAAGGATTTGTATGGACCTTCTTATATTCCTCCAGAATCCTTTGCTGAAGCTTTTATTGATATTTTGGCTGAAAAAAAGAAAAAATTTGATGAGAATAATCCAGAAAATAAAGACTTAGATTTAATTGCTACAGTCATAGGTAATAAATTAAACTCACTACCGGATAACCTTAAGGCAATTCTTGCAAGAATTGCAGAAAAAGCTGTATTAAAAGTAGATATGTTAGATCCTAAACCTCAAGGATCTCAGTATACTTCTTCTGTAATGGTTCAATTCCAAGTGGAAATTGCCAATTGGTTTAGCAATTCGCAAGACCGTACATCTGGAACATATAAGAGAAATAGTAAACTAGGGCTGTTTTTAATAGGATTATTAGCCGCTATTTTCGCCAATGCTAATACATTTACGATTTTAGAAAATTTACATGATGAAGATGTTCGTGAAGCAGTAGTAACTCAAGCAATTAGTACAGCTAATGACTGTCAAGATAAAAAAGGAGAAGATTTAGCCACATGTATTGATGACAAAGTCGATGCTGCTCTTGAATCCAATAAATTACCTATCGGTTGGTTTGAATCTATTGATCAAGAATCTCCCAATAATGTTTTGAAAATAGTTTTTTATGATCTTCTCGGTTTTATCGTAACAGGATTAGCAATTATGATGGGTGCACCTTTTTGGTTTGATCTACTTAAAAAGTTTGTTAATGTTCGTAATGCAGGGCCTAAACCTCAATCAGAAAATTCCAGCTCTACAAATACATGAAATCAATTTTTTGTAATTGTTCGATATTAATATCTTGCTTAGTCTATATATAATCAGGAATAAATATCATGATAACCACAAAATAATGAAGTTTGTAATAAGTAAGCTGTTCTTTCTGTCTTTATGTTTGCTCAATATCACTATGCCTGGTTGGGCAGCAATGTCTTTTTCTCCACAACAAAAAGCTGACATTATTGAGCGTATCAATATTTGTCAGCAACCTATATTTGAGGATGGCTATGAAACTTCTGATTTCAAGATTTCTATTTTTCAGGAGCAAGATGGCAGTTTTGTTTACTGTGGTTATGACAAGAAAAACCAAGCAAAACTTATTCTCCCTGCGACGGTTGGTGACGCGGCTGAAGCTGACATCATTTGGCAAGCGCGCAATGGAAATG
This sequence comes from Xenococcus sp. PCC 7305, assembly GCF_000332055.1. GTDB lineage: Bacteria > Cyanobacteriota > Cyanobacteriia > Cyanobacteriales > Xenococcaceae > Xenococcus. The sequence continues at coordinate 21,914 of NZ_ALVZ01000231.1, forward strand.
TAGTCTATATCATCAAGGTATTAGATGATGCGAGCTATCTGTTGAGCATTATAGAAAAAGGTGATCTTATCTATCAAGCGGAAGCTTGGTCTGTATATCCTCCCTAAATCAGCAATGAGCAAGGAAAACCCTAAAACTGCATATTCTAGATTCATGAGAAATAGATATTGATATTAATAACCAATCAAAAACAGACCAACAATAATTAAACAATAAAAACTAATATTAAGGTGATTTATTATGGGCGATACTCCAATTTTATTTGACAAACCTTTTCCCGAGATTCAAGTAACAAGAAAATCTTATAAGCGATATACCAATAGGATTATGGGATCTGTTATTGTCACAGGAGGTTTTATGGAACCCAAAGGTCATGGATATAAAGGACGTGCCCGTAAAGCGATTTTTCGCGATGGTTCAATGAAAACCATTAATCCTGGCAACTACAATATTGGTTTCGATTATACGAAAGGGTTTGGCACTAAAGTTATTTGCATGTATTCGGGAGTAGTTACTAAAGCTGGTCGAGAAGGAGGCTATGGCCATCGGATTCATGTCAAACTAGATATTCCATTTATTTATCAGGGCAAAACCTACACCTGTTATCAGGCCTATGCTCATTGTTCCAAACTCCTAAAAGCCCCAAAACAAAGAGTATCTCAAGGGGAAGCTATTGGCATTGAAGCTGGTCAAGGACCGAGGGGGCCAAGGCATTATGGTTCCCATGTCGATCTAGATACCTATTGCTTTATCAAAGGAGAAAAAATTCATCTTAATTTTGAGTTGCTGGCTGGTGGAGTCGATGAGGATGATTTCATTGAAAATATTGAAGTAATGCAGGTTGGCACCAGTGGCTTAGATGTTCGTTGGCTACAGCAAAAATTAAAAATTAAAGTTGATGGCGATTTTGGCAACATTACAAAGCAAGCGGTTACAGATTATCAAGCCAGTCAGCCAGATTTATTGGTGGATGGGATTGCGGGAGAAAATACCTGTAAAAAACTTGGGCTATTTGATTATGCTATTTATGCCAAGAAAGCGACTGTGATAAAAAGCCAACCTATCCAGTCTATTGATATTACTAATCCTCAAGAAAAGTTTCAATTCGACCCGAAAAACAATACTGAGCCTTTGCTGGCAAATTGGGTGCAAGAGGATGGTGATCACTGGAAGTTTGAATTACAAGATCCCAAAAATGGTAGGTACAACTGGCATGCTTTTAAGGCTCATGTTGAAATTGTCAAAGGCTACGACAGTGATTTAGATGATAGTGATATCGATAACCTTGGCGATCTCGATCCAGCTGCTGTTGATAAAACTAATAAAGATAGTGGAGCTCTAAGTCGTTGGGAAAAAGCCTTAAAAAATTGTCCGACGGATGGTTGCTTGATCGCAACTGCTAAGCCCGAAAATATTTCTGAACCTGGAGTTGCCGCAAGTGAGGAAATCGCGCGCCGAGATTTAAAAAATCTTTCTCCAGCAATACTAGCTTCTATGAAGAAAGCCGGCCAAAAATTGAATGTTCCTGTGCCGATTATTGTGGCGCTCGCTAGTCGAGAAAGTCATTTAGGGGCTGTTCTGGGGATACCTCCGAATAAGAAAGGTTGGGGAGACAATAATCATGGCTATGGCATTTTACAGGTTGATAATCGCTCCCACTCGATCCGCGGATTAGATGATCCCTATTCTCAAGCACATATAGAGCAAGCAATTGGCATTTTTAGTAATTATCGCGATCAAGTAGCGCAAAAACATCCCAGTTGGCCTGATGAACAAGTTCTTAAGGGAGCTTGTGTGGCATATAACGCTGGAGTATCTAATGTTAGAACCATCGCAAAGATGAATCTAGGGACAACACATAATGATTATGGAGATGATGTGATTGCTCGTGCTCAGTTCTATATGGACAATATTTAGACAATATAGTTACTGAATAGGATTGGAACAATAATTTATCTATTTAATTGTTCCAGTAAGAGGGGAACTTGCACTGGCATATTGTTTAATAGGAATTCTCCCCGCAACATAAGCTAGTCTCCCGGCAACTGTCGCCAAACCCATAGCTTGTGCCATTGCGATCGGATTCTTCGCCAATGCGATCGCACTGTTAATCAGTAACGCATCAGCTCCCATTTCCATCGCTTGCGCCGCCTCGCTAGGACTGCCAATTCCTGCATCAACGACGACAGGAATATTCGATTGTTCGATAATAATCTCAATATTGGCCGTGTTCCTAATGCCCTGTCCGGAACCAATAGGAGAACCCAACGGCATAACCGTCGCACAACCAGCCTCCTCTAAACGTTTGGCGAGCAAAGGGTCGGCATTAATATAAGGTAGTACGGCAAAACCTTCTTTTACCAATTGTTCTGACGCTTCGAGAGTGCCAATAGGATCGGGTAACAAGTATTTAGCATCGGGAATTACTTCCAATTTGACAAAATTATTATCCTCTTGTCCCAGAAGCTTGGCCATTTCTCTGCCGAGACGAGCCACTCTGATAGCCTCCTCGGCAGTTTTGCATCCTGCGGTATTAGGCAACATCCAGATCTTTTGCCAGTCAATAGCTTCTGCCAAACCTTCATGCCCTGCAGCCTTAGTTTGGACTCGACGCACCGCTACGGTAACAATCTCACAACCACTGGCGATAATGCTATGTTGCATTGCTTCGATACTGGGATATTTTCCTGTGCCAGTCATTAAACGAGAATTAAAAGTTTTTCCCGCAATCGTGAGGGGTTGATCTTCTGAGGCGCTTAGACTATTGGGTGCAGGTAAAGGTGAAGCAACAATTGACATAGGAGATTTTTCTTTAATTTCTATAAATGAATTAGGGTGATGAGCCTTATAGCCATTCTGGACATTATGACCGTTACTCAGAGAATTATTTAAAGAGTTAGCAGTTTTATTCAATGAGTGAGTCAAAAAACGTTGCCAACTAAAATAAGATAACAACGGATCAGATTTTTGTTCCAGAATCAAATCAGCCATTAAGGATGCTGTTACTGGAGCGAGCAAAATCCCGTTGCGATAATGTCCTGTCGCAAAATATAAATTATCACAAGGACTAGTTCCCAGTATCGGCAATTCATCGGGAGTCCCCGGGCGAAAACCCCACCAAAATTCTTCAATTTGCCAATTAGCAACTGCTGGATATAGCTTTGTGGCTTTGTTTAATAAATTTTGAATCCCTTGAGGGGTATTATGGGGTGTCCAATCGACTTGTTCTACGGTCGCTCCGATAATTAACCTTCCATCTTGTCGCGGTACCAAATAGATATTATCGCCAAATAAAACCCTTTGGAGAGGATAGGGCTCATGGGGTTGATGGGGCATTCTCAGAGACATCATCTGCCCTTTGACTGGTTTGACTGGAAGTGGCAATAATTGACTTGCCCAAGATCCTGTTGCCAGAACATATTTCTCAGCAGTTAATGAGCCCTGGCTCGTCATAATATTGGTGACGTTGCCTGCTTGTTGTTGAATGCCTTGAACCGTTACTCCTTCTTGGATTTCTATTTTTAAATTCTGAGCTGCTTGAATCAGAGATCGCATTAAGCAACGATTATCGACTTGTCCATCTTCGGGATACCACCAAGCACCAACTATCTCTTGACCCAATCCTGGCTGATAAAACTCAAGAGCTTCTCTATCCAACCAAGTTTTATTTCCTCGTTCCTCGTTCCTCGTTCCTTGTTCCTTATCAGAGGGGGCCAAAATTCCACAGGGTAAATAACCTGTTGCGACGCCAGTTAAATGTTCGAGCTTGCTAGTCCATTCGGGGTATAGCCAACGCGATCGCAGACATAAATCCAGCATCTGAGGATCAGCTATTTCTTCTGCCATTGGTGCTAACATCCCCGCTGCTGCTTGCGAAGCTGCTTGTTGGACATCACGGGAGACCACTGCAACCTCGGCACCTCGCAATTTCAGCTCAACTGCGATCGCCAAACCAATGACACCGCCACCAACAACAATAACTTCCCAATTCTTATTCATTGTGCCAATCCGAAGCGGAAACCACTCAACAACATCTCAGGTATAGAATTATATCTTGGTTTGCAGTCTAGTTTTATGAAGGAATTATTTATTACTTCTAATTTTTAAACTCGCGCGTTCCCTTGCGCCTTTCGGCGGCGCGGGGTCGCTCGTCAACTTTCAATTGTTCCAATACTCTTTGTAAAGCCTGTCGAACAACCTCCTCGTCTTCTTTTTCTTCTCGAATATGCAAAGCATATGTATAAGTCTTAGCTGCTGCTGAATATTGTTGCAAGGCTTCTTCTACTAAACCTTTGCCTAACCAAGCTTCATAGGCGTGATCATCAATGGCAACTACTTTGTTGTACATTTCTAATGCTTTGGCATAATATTGCTCCGCTTTATAACAATTTCCTAGGCCAATTAAAGCAGGAACATAATTCTGTCTAACTGAGATCGCCTTTTGGTAAGTAATAATGGCTTCTTGATATTGTTGCTGTTGATAATATAATTTTCCCAAGTTATTCCAAGGAACAAAACTTTGTCGTTGATTGAGAGAAATTGCCTTTTTAAAATCTGCGATCGCCTTATCAACTTGTCCCAGTTTCGTATAAACTTCCCCTCGATTGTTCCAGAGCCATAAATATTCTGATTCAATCGCGATCGCACTATTATAGGCAATAATCGACTCCTCATATCTTCCCAGACTATCTAAGGCTAATCCCTGGCAGTTAAGCAACTCATAGCTCTGATAATATTTCAAAGCTTCATTACAAGTCTCTAAAGCTCCTTGAGGATTGTCTAATCGGTTAAAAGCCGTTGCTTGTTTGAGCCAGACTTGCTGGTAATGTTTAACTTGTTTCTTGGTTTTAAAGATTTTTTTTAATCCTGCATCATAATAACTAATTGCTGTGCCATATTGTTGCTCCTCCAGCATAATATCCGCTTTATAAAATTCTAAGATAGCTGTTCTTTGACCCCATTGAGCAACCATAAATAAAATACCAATTACCAATAATGGTAGAGACAAAAGATAGAGATACCATAAGGGGAATTTGGCCTGATACTTAATTTTTTTGAGATCTCGAAGCAAATGAGTTGTCGATTGATAACGTTGAGAGCGATCTAGGCAAGTCATTTTATTGATTAACATAACCAGGTTTTTGCTGACCTTAGTCTTGTTTTCCCAGAGAATTTGTCCTGTATGGGGATTTTTGGCTAATGCTTGAGGAGTGATGCCTGCTAGCGCATAGATGGCAGTCATGCCCAAACTGTAAATATCACTGGCATAGTGGGATGAATCACTCAAGTTGTTTTGCGGCGAAATATTCTCTCTTTGAAGCTCAGAAAAAACATTAGTTAGGTCGCCAAAAATATTAAAATCTCGAAGTACAATAGTCCTTTGAGGTTGACTCTGAATTAGACTTGAAGGCTTAATATTATCGTGAATAATCTCCTGACTATGACAAGCATTTAAAGCTATAGCAGTATGTTCTATGAGGTTTAAAATACTCTGTTCGGAAAAAACAGTATTATTTTTAATTAATTGTTCAACAGTTTTTCCCTGAACATATTCTTGAATTAAATAGTAGCAACCTTGTTCGGCAAAGTAATCTAAGATGGATAGTATTTGCGGATTTTTAGCTAATTTTTGAGTTTTTATAATAAAATTTTTGATCTGTTTTTCTGGCTCAATCCCTGTTGTGTCTGCCAAGCCTTTTGGGGATACTTTAGTTGCAAAATATAAAGAATGTTTATGATCTTGGATGTCTTGAACTATGTAATTATCAATAAAACCTTCACTATTGAGATATCCCACTATAGAATAGCGTCCTTGTAAAACTTGTCCCAGCATTAATAAAGGTTTGAGTGCTGAAATAACTTGTGCCGCTGAGGTAAAACGTTCCGAGGTTTTGGGTGCTACCATTCGCTGGATCAGCTTGATGAATCCCTGACTAATATTGATATTATCTTGCCAATAAATAGCCTCATCTATTTCAATTTGTTCCCACTCGGTGGGAGAATGACCCGTCAAGGCATAGATTACAGTTTTTCCTAGAGCATAAATATCACTGCTGAAAACAGGTTTACCATTATTTTGCTCAGGAGGCATATATCCTGGAGTTCCAATTATTTGGGTATATAAATGGTTCTGGGTCCCAGGTAAGGAGGACTGTAAAATCGTTGTGCCAATTTCCTTAACTGCGCCAAAGTCGATGAGAGTTATTTTCCGAGGCGCATCAGCAGATCCTGCGGGATCTCCACTGCTTCTGATTAAGTTACTCGGTTTAATATCTCGATGAATTACTCCTTGTTGATGAACAAAATCCAAGACTTCTAAGACTTGCTGTAGAAATCGAATCGCTTCTACTTCTGTTAATAACTTTTTCTGAACTTCTTGAGCAAAATCTTCTCCATCAATGAATTCTAAAATCAAGTAGAACTGATTATTTTCTTCAAAATGGGCAATAAGTTGCGGAATTTGTTCATGTTGTCCTAATTTTTGTAAAACTAAACCTTCTTGTTCTAATCTTAGTTTCGCATTTTCCCAAATAGAGGGACTGTTAAACCTTGGCTGTAATTGCTTAACGACGCATTTACTGTTATTTTCCGAGGATATATCAACTGCCAAATAAGTAGTAGCAAACCCTCCACTTCCTAGTTCTTGGAGAATCTGGTATTTCTGCCCGATAATATCTCCTGCGCAGATCATTTGATATTGATACTCACTTGCTGGCTCAGGAGATAAATCTTTGATCCCAGACATGGGAATAGTCCAATCTTGATCTGACATAAATTGAGGAACGAGGGATTTTTAACGGATGAGGGATGAGGGATGAGGGATGAGGAATCTACTGCCTATTTATTTATTTACTTAATTAAGTTATTCAGATATTCAATGGTTTCTAGATTGCCTTCGGGTTACAAAGTTATATCAGGAGATAGCAGTTCACTTTTCAAACTAGAAGAGTTTGCTAGACTCACCTACCAGGAAATATTTTCCTCGCAAGATGATTATTCCCATTTAACAACTACGATTCATAAACTTTTTTCGACTGAGACTCCTCTTTGGTGGGTTCAAACAGAAAAAGCCCAGAAAATTGGTTGTTTATGGATGGGTAATGCGATTGATTCTTTAACAAATGACCGCTATTCTCAAATATTCCTCATTTTCGTCCTACAAAACCATCGTAGTCAAGGTATTGGTACATATTTGTTGCAAAAAGCCCAAGAATGGGCAATTAATAGAGGCGATCGCCAAATAGGATTGCAAGTATTCGCCAAAAACCAGAATGCGATTAACCTCTATCTCAATTTGGGATTTCGTACGGATTCTTTATTGATGCTGAAGCCGTTATTAGATTAATTGGCTAAAGATCCTTAGATTAGGGGATAATGTAAAGTCTTGAGCGTTAAGTTAAATAATTTTAAAAAATATAGTCAAAAATAAAATTTAAGTTTCGTTGATATGGATAATAATGATTTGAGTCTATTAGATGGGGAAGCTGGATTGGATAATCCTCAAAAGAATAATAATTCATCAAGCACAGACTTGAATATTGCACCAACAGCTCCCGAAGATATCGAGAAGATGCTGGGTTTGCTGACGCATCCTGAAGCCTCAAAAAGGATGTTGGCGGCTAGGGTTTTTTGTGAGTTGTCAGATTCACGCTCAATTCCTTTTTTGATTAACTTACTTGATGATATTTGCCCTTTAGTAAGAGTGAGCGCGACCTATGCTTTGGGTCGTAACACGAGTCCGGAAGCGGTTGGGCCTTTAATTGACTTATTAGGTCAAGATTGGAATGGTTATGTCCGTAAAGGTGTTGTCTGGGCCTTAGGCAATAGTAGCGATCGCAGATCTTTACAGCCTCTAATTCATGCCCTGAAAACTGATATTTCTGCGGTACGTTTATGGGCTGCTAGCGGTTTGGCGCAAATTGCCATCTTGGCCTATGAAGATATGATTGCGGCGGTGCCACCTTTGATTCAAGGATTACGTAGAGATTCAGTCTCAGCAGTGAGGAGTAACTGTGCTTGGGCGATCGGGAAAGTCTGTCGGGAATTACCTTCTAATGTGATTTATGCCACGGCGATCGATGCTTTGATCGAATCTTTAGTCGAAGATGAGGATTTGGGGGTTAAAGATGATGCGAGAGCAGCTATTTTGCGAGTAGGAGATTCTCGGGGCTTGCAAACTATTGAGGATTTGGAGTTTGAAGGCGTTATTTAAGCCGAGTGATGGGATGAGAGCTGGGCGATCGCGATTAGGCTACACCCAACTAAGGCTGATTGTTAATAAATTGTCTGGCGTTGTTTGGAGGGACGACCCAAAGACGCGGTCGCAGTTTGTAATTCCTCGACTGTCATACAAGTCCCTCCCTGAGCTCCTGCCATAGTCGTAATATGTTCTTCCATCAAGGTGCCACCGAGATCATTGCAGCCCCAGTTAAGAGCTTGGGTTGCCGCTGTTAATCCTAGTTTGACCCAACTTGGTTGATGATTAATGATCCAATTCCCTAGAAAAATACGAGCAACAGCAGTCAATACCAGAGCATCTTCAATTATTGGTTGATCTCTGCCAACTCTATTTTTGAGGGCTTTCGGGGCTTCTTGTCCTACAAAGGGCAGGATGATAAATTCGCTAATTTTAGCTGGATAATTGTTGGCGATCGCATTTTGTTGTAGCGATCGCAGTTTTCCCAAATGAGCAATCTGTTGTTCTGGGCTTTCAATATGGCCTGAGAGCATGGTGCTAGTAGTTGGCAGTCCCAACCGATGAGCTGTGCCAATGATTTCGAGCCAAGTAGCCGTATTAATTTTCTCAGGACAAATAATTTTTCTTACAGAATCATCCAAGATTTCTGCTGCTGTCCCTGGCATAGAATCAACGCCTGCTTTTTGCAGAGCTGTGATCACCTTCTGATAGCTGATGTCATCTTCACGGGCAATAAACTGTACTTCCTGGGGAGAAAAAGCATGGAGGTGAATCTGGGGAAATTGATTTTTAATAGTTGTGGCCAATTCTAGATAATAAGCCAGAGACGTTCCCTGAATTTTCGCTTCGGGGTGCAATCCTCCTTGCATACATATTTCCGTGGCTCCTTGAGCAACTGCCTCAGCTGTTTTCGCAATTATTTGGTTTGTATCGAGCCAAAAAGAGCCTTCAGCCTCAGCATCACGACGAAAAGCACAGAAACTACAATGCTGTTCGCAGATATTTGTAAAGTTAATATTGCGATTGATCACATAGGTGACTGCATCACCGACTTGTTTTTTTCTCAGGCGATCGCCAGTCTGTTGAATTTTATTAATTGTGGATTGTTTGACCTGGGTGGGAATGTTATCTGATTTTGTTTGCTGGAGCAAGATTAGGGCTTCCGCTTCTGAAATATCCTGCTGATCTAAAGCTTTGTCTAAAATCGAATCAATTAAGTCTTGATTCTCCATGGCAGTAAATCGCATTAATTAGGCCCCTTGCATAATAAAATCTCGTGTTACATTAACGAAATTCTAAGCTGACAACAATAGTTGGTAATTATAAATCTTCGTGGGTTGAATTACCAAACAAGCCAAGGATTTAGTTTTTCTTAGATTAATGGGAAACTAAGAAGCCATGACTATCAGTATTTAAGCGGAATTAACCCCTTGAATGCTGTTTTACTCTTGATCAAGATTGAGAAATACTTAATAGCTAAGCAAAATAATGAAATATCTTATGGGGAGTATGTTCGATCTAAAAGGACATGTATCTGTTGTCACAGGGGGCAGTGACGGAATCGGCCTTGGCCTTGCTAGAGGACTTGCAAAATGCGGCGCAAAAATTGCCATTTGGGCTCGTCGAGAAAATAAAATTTCTCAAGCAGCCGAGAAACTTCGTTCTTTAGGATGTGTTGAAGTATTAGAAATATGTTGTGATGTCTCGAAAGAAGAGCAAGTTAGAGTTGCGATGAAAAAAACAGTTACTCATTTCGGCCAAATAAACTCGGTTTTTGCCAATGCAGGCATTGCTAAGACCAAATCTCTGACAGAAAGTACGATCAAAGATTATCGAATTCAAAACGCAGTTAACTTTGAAGGTATGTTTTTCTGCTTCCGCGAAGCTGCAAAATATATGATCGATCAAGGTAGTGGCGGAAAACTAATCGCAACTTCCTCAACTGCTGCGGTTTTAGGCTCCCCAAATTTGGTTTCTTATTCAGCTTCAAAAGGAGCAATGACTGCAGCTGTCAGAGCATTAGCTGTAGAACTCGGCCCCCATAACATCCAAGTAAATGCCGTACTTCCTGGCGTTTTTAAAACAGCCATGACTTCTAAGGTAGAAGGGCTTACGGAGTATTTCTTACCTAAAATACCTTCTACTTTTATTGGCGAACCAAAACATATTGAAGGTATTGCTGTGTTTTTAGCATCGCGGGAAAGCGATTATGTGACCGGTGCTTGTATCCCGATAGATGGCGGATTAAGTATTATCTGGGAATGAATAATCTTACAATAAGTTCTAGAGGTAGAAGCTCGTAAAAACTCACTGCTTCCCTGTTCCCAAATGCCAATTATGTACTGCTTAGGTACTGCGTCCCAAGGATAGAATGATCACTATGATCTTATCTTTTCTTTTTGGCAAACAAAATATCCATCATGGCAAAACCACCATACAAACTTATACAAAATAAGGGAAGTATTAAGGTTAAAAATCCCAAGCTTATACTGCCATCAACTAATAGCTTGATTGATATTGCGACAAGAGACATACAGGGAGAAAAACACAAAAACTTTTTTACGGGTTTAGGAAGAGCCGCCAAAACATCAAGTAACAATGTTGAAAATAATAATGGGAGTATTAGTGCTATCAGGAAAATGATTAACCCCTGATTTCTATAAAGTAATATAAAAAACATAAGCTAGTATTTTTTGATGTTACAAAATTAGTAATTAAACGTCTTCCCTATAAGGTAAACAATCATACAAATATTGGCGAATTTTCTAACTTGTTCTTTATCTTTAAAGCCCGGCAAATAACAGGTAGAGAAATAGTTAAGTATTTATAGCTAAAAAATTACGATTTACTCTATTTTTGGTCTATGTCTCAATAATTAAACTTGCGTAAATATACTGAGATATTAAAATAATTAACATCTAATGAATCGCACCCATTCTTAACTCTTTATGATCACTCGCCGTCAATTTTTCGTCATAAGCACCGCTATTACTGCAAGTCAATTATTATCTGCTTGTGGAGATCCGACAGGGACTCTCAATGTAATGATGCTTCAGGGGTCGATTCCTACACAATTAGTGGCAGCTTTCCGTCAAACTTTAGCTAAAAATAACCCAATTAAATTTAAACCTGAAGCACAATTAACCAGAATATTTAATCTTCTAGAGACTTGGAAAAACGGTGAAAGCCCTAGAGGTTGGGGTCTAGAACGAATAAAAAATATTTGGCCGAGATCCTCGACCCAAGCAGATTTGGTGACCTTGGGAAATTCCTGGCTAGAAAATGCGATCGCAGAGGAACTGATTCAACCATTAGATATTAATGAATTGGCTGGTTGGACTAGTCTAGACCCGAGATTTCAAAAGTTGGTGACCAAGGATGGCAAAATTTATGCTGCGCCCTATCGTTGGGGCAACACAGTGATTGCTTATCGCAAAGACAAGTTACAAGAGTTTAATAAAGATCGAGTGGAAAAACTTGAAATCACTGATTGGGCGGACTTATGGCGTCCTGAGTTGGCAGGACAAATTTCTTTATTAGATAATTATCGAGAGATCATCGGCCTAACTTTAAAAAAACTGGGTCATTCTTACAACAGCTCAAACTTAACAGCCATAACTAATCTGGAATCGGAGTTAGCAACTCTCCATCAACAAGTCAAATTCTATAGTTCTACTAAATATCTTCAGCCTTTGGCTTTAGGGGATCTCTGGGCTGCTGTCGGCTGGTCCACAGACATTTTACCTTTAGTGAGACGTTATCCAGACAAGATTGGCATGGTTGTCCCTGCTTCGGGCACCTCTCTCTGGGCAGATTTATGGGTGCAACCAACTGTTGATGGCTCCATAGGCGATCGCGTTGAGCGCCGCTTGGCATCCTGGATCGATTTCTGTTGGCAAGATTCTAGCGCTTCAACCCTTATGTTATTTACCAATGGGATTTCCCCGATCTTAAATCAAGAAAATCAAGTAGAACTAACTAAAGAGCTGAAAAATAACCAAGACTTTATCCAATCTAGTCTGAAGCTTTTCTCTAACAGTGATTTTATTGAGCCCCTGACCACTGAGGTTACTCAAGAATATCAAGCTCTGTGGGAAAAAATTCGGACGGCACCAGGCTCTTCTGTTTGAGTTGAGAGATGAAGGCATTATTTAATTTTACTTAATATTTTCTTTCGTAAAGAAGGGGTTGACAAGGTGCGATCGCTGGAGGTATTGTGATTTCAATGCTTCATAATGGGAGTGGAAGCTTCTGTAGATAAACACAACCACTCCCATTACGAAATAAACAATATCACGAAGAGAAAAAAAATGCAAATGATTCAATTTTGGGAATTTTTTCGTTGATAAATATTAAGAAAAATTATAATTTTATTCGGATAGGAGCTAATTATAATTGATTATTATGTTTAATTTCTCCATATCAAAAAAAGCCAGACAAGTTTATCTTATTCCAGGAATTTTATTTGTTTTCGTAATATTTTTGTTGTCGAGTCGATACTCTAGAAGAGCAAATCAATGTGCCGATCGCAACCCCAGGAGAAATGGGAGCATTCAGTTGGGAAGAGTTGGTGGACAGACTAGGAAAATCCCAGGAATACTCGTCAGAATTTAAGGCTGTTTATGCAGATGGCATCAATCCTGAGAATGTTCGTGATGCGATCGCGGTATTTGAGAATTCCTTGTATACTCCCAATGCTCCTTTTGATCGTTATAGTTTAGTTCAAGAAAAAGATTGGTTTTATCCTCTTAAGTTAGTGCGATCGCATACCAATCTTATTTTGGCTCAAAAACCTGAAGTAGAAACCCTAACAAAACAGATATCATCACCCCTAGCCAAACAACAGCAAGCCTTGCTAACAATTTATGATAGTTATTATCAAAAGGCAATCAGAACAGGCAATTTTTACCGTATTGTGACAGGAATTATCTTAATATTAGTTTTGGTATTAATTAACTATTTGATCGTTAAAAGAATCATGGAAATTAATCCGAAGCTTAAGAGCTATCAAAAAATAATCGGCCAAATAATTGACCAGGTAATCGCAATCAACAACAACGAAGCTAATGCTTATGATATGAGAATTATAAATGTTGAGCAAGATGATTTGAACCAATTATCAGAAGAGATTGAGATAATTGCTCATGCATTACAAGAAAAAGAGCAACAGCTTCAGGCCAAACAGGAACAGGAAATCAGAGAAGAATTTCTGAGTAGGGAAGTCACTGTCTCTAGTCATAATAAAGAGTCTTTCTCTTTTTTGACTGTGCGGTTATTGTTGATAACCAAAAATAGGAAAAAGATCCTTCGGCCTGATATGTATGAGTCACTAGAGGAAGTTCTTAGTAAGAAGTTAGGACAAAGCGAAAGTCAATTGATAGAATTTCAAGGAGAAATGGATCGAGTACAAATCATATTTAGTTATCCGCCACATACTCAATTATCTAAATTAGTAACGGCTCTTAAAATTGTATCTAGGGATCTCATTGGGCGAAATTTGGCCAAAGAACTCAATTATGAGCAAAATCATGATGAGATATGGAGTGATGCCTATTTTATTGCCAGTTGTAGCGGTTTGAATTCTAATATAGGTGATCAATTGTCAATTAATGCTTAAGCAGATTGAGCTGGCTTTTGTTATTTACAGATTACGAGTGATAGTCAATAAATTGTATAGGGTTGGACAGCAAATAGAGAAGTGCTTCATTGTATTATTTCATAGAGACAAAATTTAATTTTTTGAGGAGAGAACATGGAACGTCGTAAATTTTTAAGCTGGGTCGGTGTAGGGATGTTGGCTTCGTCTTTACCTGTCGCAATTGCTGCTTGTTCTTCTGAAACTAGCTCTTCTAGTCCTGCTGAGACCAGTTCATCGGCAACTCCTGAAATCGATACGACTCCTGATGCAGAGGGTTTTACTGCTGTGGGAACCAATACAGAATTAACAACCAAAGGATTTATCTACGATAAACAGTTAGGAGTCATTATTGTCTCCAATGGCGGCAGTATTGCGGCATTGAATCCTACATGTTCCCATCAAGGATGTGATGTGGATTGGAAAGGAAATACTGGGGAATTGGTTTGTCCTTGTCATGGTTCAAAATTTGGAGTTGATGGTGCAGTGCTCACTGGACCAGCAACAGAAGCATTGCCTGTCTATGAATTTAAACAAGAAGGTGATTTGATTAAGGTGAAAATTGCCTAAACATCTGATTCATATCACATCAAAACAAGGTTACAGAGGAGATGGGGAAAAGCTTTATTCGTCTATCATTGATATTTTTCTTGCCTTTTTTGCTGCTGAGTGCTTGCGCTGGGTTTCCGATCGCCTCTTTAGAGGCCAATTCTGTTGAAGAGACAGAACAACCAGAAGATACTCTGACTAAAATTCGGCAAAGAGACAAGATTATCATTGGAGTTAGCACAGATTCCCCACCCTTTGCTTTTCTTGATTCTGAAGGTAAAAATATCGGCTTAGAAGTTGATATTGCTCGCTTTATCACCAAAGAAATTCTCGGCTCGGTAGAGAAAGTCCAGTTTATTCCCATTTTTGATCCTAGTAAAAGAATTGAATTTCTGAGGACAAAGAAAATTGATTTAGCGATCGCATCCATTCGGGATTTGCCACAAAATAAACAAGAAATTGATTTGAGTCGTCATTATTATTCCTCTGGATTTGGTTTTTTAACCCGCAAAAATAACGGCATCAATAGCTGGCGACAACTCAAAGGTCAAACCGTTTGTGCATTCAGGGGCGGTTACTGGAATAAAGCTCTCTCTCGTATGGGGTTCGAGCTCATAGATTTTCGGAGTTTCAATGAAGTAGATCTCGCGCTAGAAGAGGAACGTTGTATTGGTCTTGTTTCCAGTCACGCTCGAATTTCTGCCGTTTTGCAAGATCCGGAATGGTCTGAACAATGGCATCAGGCATTGCCACTGATTTTATCGGTTCCCTGGTCAATGGGATTGCCCAAGGGGGATGATAGCTTTAAACAAGCTGTTGATGATGCTATTCTGAAAATGGAATCCAAAGCATTTTTGGTCACAAGAGAAGCTCAATGGAATATCCCCACTACAGGGTATGTCCAGAAACAAGCCGCTCTGGCAAAAATAGAGATTGGTATCCTGGATGCCAATCGATTGCAAGATCTGACAATAGATAAAGCCTACGATAATAATATTTTGATTGACGGCTCTCCCATCATCTCCCCATTGTCCGATCGCATAGCCACCAAATATGAGGGTAATAACGATAATATCAAGATTGTTGTGGGGCGATCGGGTACCAATGAAGGCATCAAAAAGTTATGTCATGGGGAAATCGACATTGCCAATGCTTCTCGTGGGATGAACCAAGCTGAAATTGAATTATGTTTGACCAATGGAATTGAATATAATAGAAGTGCCCTTTGCTTCTGATGGTATCGCGATCGCAGTTAATCCTCAGAATGACTGGCTAGATTGTCTAAAAGTGCAAGACTTAAAGGAAATTTGGCATGCTGCCAATGACCAAACGGTAGAGAAATGGCATCAGGTTAGCGATCGCTAACCCCAAAAAAGCCTTCAGCTATTTGGCAAATTAACTAGCTCTGAGACCTATGATTATTTCACCAAAGCTGTAGGTAGTAATATCGCGCGCGACAATTATCAAGCTCGGGAAAAAGATTCTAAAATCATTCAAGATATTGCCCAAAGTCCCCAGAGTCTTGGCTTTTTTGATTTTAAAGTTGATAATTTGGCTCAAGATAAAGTCAAAATTGTCTCTGTCATGAATGAAAAAGGCTGCTGTGTTAAACCAAATGAAATTTCTATTGGGGATGGCACCTATAGTCCTCTGAGTCGCCATTTATATTTTTATATTAATAAACAATCTCTGATCAACAATGATGATGTTCGAGCTTTCACTAAATATTTTTTAGCTAGGGAAAATCGTTTTGAGATTACTTCAGTTGGCTATGTTCCCTTGCCTCAAAATACTGCGAACAAGACCCGCGATCGTTTGCAAACTATGAAATAGTAGAGTGAACTAAGGAATGAGAAGCAAGGAAAAACAAACGAGAAATAGTTTTAAATTCGCTTGTAACTCTACAGAATATTTAATGGGCGACAATGAAACATTCAAAACTTAACTGGTTAAACTTCCTTTATAAAACATCATTAGCTCTTGGCCTACTCAGCTTATTATTATTCGTCATCGGTTCTATCTTATTCCGACAAACTCAAAAAAATAGAATTCAAGCAGCTCAGGAGAAAAGTAAACGCGAAGCAGTCCTGGCCACCCTAGAAATTGAAAGGGAATTAAGGGAATTTTCCCAGCCCCTAAGCCTTTTATCTCAAGAATTGAGTACAGGAGAATTATCAACCACAGAACTACAAACTCGACTAGAGCGAGAAATTACAGAAAATCCGCAAATTGCCAATTTGGGTGTGGCATATAATCTCTTTTCCTATGACCAAGATAAAATGTTTTATGCTCCTACCTATATCAGAGCTAAAGACGCCATAAAATTAATTCAATTAGAAGATATTTATGATTATACAAGCCCTGAATATGGATGGTTTCGTGATGTCTTCATTCAAGGAGCTCATTGGGGAGAACCCTATTCTTGGCCCAAAAATGATTTTATTGATGAGGTTTTGTTTGGCTATTATCAACCGTTTTATCAGCCAGAAGAAGGTTCAACAGCAGAATCACTGCAAGGAGTTATCTATGCCGAATATTCTTACACTCATTTAGAAGACATCATGGATTCTCTAAACTTAGGGAAAACTGGCTATGGCTTTTTGATTTCTCAACAAGGTAAATTTATTGCCCATCCCAATCCTGAGACTGTCAGAATAAATAGCAATATTACCGATATTCTGCAACAGCAACCAGACAAGAATAAATTGATTAATACGATCAACAAAGTTTTTGAGGAGCAAATTGTCGAAACTGAATTTATTGATCAAATCACAGGTAAAAAATCCTGGGTTTACCTAAGACCTCTAGACTTAAACGATTGGGTGGTGGGAATTGTTTTTTTCGAAGAAGAAGTTCTGGTGGATTCGAAAACCAAACGGCAATGGTTAATCCAACTTAGTTTGCTATTTATGTCTTCATTGTTTTTCCTAGGGGTTCTTTTATTCTGGTCGAAAAAGTTTAATTTAAAAAAACTCTGGTTGTTATCAATTTTTAGCTCTGCACTGTTCATCGCAGAAATTGGGTTTATTTGGCAGT
Source organism: Xenococcus sp. PCC 7305 (assembly GCF_000332055.1). Taxonomy (GTDB): domain Bacteria; phylum Cyanobacteriota; class Cyanobacteriia; order Cyanobacteriales; family Xenococcaceae; genus Xenococcus. The sequence goes on from NZ_ALVZ01000231.1 coordinate 39,331, forward strand.
TGTTACTAGAAAATTACAATTATCTTGCCAATAGATTGGTTCTGCTTAATAAGACCGAATTAGAAAAAATATTATCTCCCCATATTAAACTGAGCGAACAATTGCATCAGAAAACTCCGCCCAAGATCCCTACAGGTTTTTTTCTCCAATCAGTAAAATTTTCTGAAGGACATGAAATATTTATTACAGGTTATATTTGGCAAAAATATTTATTAGGAACTTATGATGAATTGTCTCGCGGCTTTATTCTTCCCGATGCAGTTAATGCTAATGATTTGGAAATAAGTGAAGTCTACAACTATGAAAAAGACGGTTTTGAAGTCATTGGTTGGTATGTAGAAGCGACTTTACACCAAGACTTTGAGTTTTCTAAATACCCTTTTGACCGCAAAGATATCGAAATACAAATATGGCATGAGGATTTGGAAACTCAGGTTATTCTCATTCCTGATTTAGATTCATACGAATTAATTAATCCTAAAATTAAGCCAGGAATCAACCAAGATATTATCTTAGATGGTTGGACATTAGAAGGGAGTTTTTTTGAATATAAATTTCGAAAATTCAATACAAATTTTGGCTTTAAACAAGGTTTTTCTCGTAACAATGCTCCCTCACTTTATTTTACGATCGCGGTGAGGAGAAATGTCTTTGCCCCTCTAATATCTAAGCTAGTGGCCTTGGTTTGTGTGGTTGCTTTGTTATTTGCGATGTTATTGATTCTCAATCGAGAAAGAGCAATGGAAATATTAGGAGTTGCGGCAGGTTTAATTTTCATTCTAATTATCGATCAGATATCTGTTCGTGAGGCGATCGCAGCTCAGGGCTTAATCTATTTTGATTATTTTTATTTTGTAATTTACTTATAGCAATTCTTATACTCGTGAGGTACAGTAAATCTAAGCTTTCGGGAACAGGGAACGGGGAACAGGGAACGAGGGAACAAGAAAGTGTGCCTCATGACTTTGAGAACCGCCATATTTATTTTTCTGATCGCTGTCAATGCATTAATGTTAATCAAACAAAACTCTAGTTTGGCTATTCTTCAATATCGCGATAATTTGCCCGCAAAATTACTTTATTGGCCGAGTCTTTTGGGTGTTCTATTAGCCTTAACCATTCTGGTTTTTTTCTAGTAAAAATTCTCCCTCTCAAACCTAAAACCTAAAACCTAACACCTAATTCTAAGACTGTTTCATTGCTCTAGCGATATCTCGTGAATCTTGACGACGTTTAATAGATTCGCGTTTATCATGAATTTTCTTGCCTTTACCTAGGCCAATACTTACTTTGATCCAGCCATTTTTGAAGTACATTTTCAAAGGCACTAAGGTTAATCCTTTTTGTTCTACTTGACCAATGAGTTTATTAATTTCCTTGCGATGTAATAATAACTTGCGGCTGCGGCGGGGTTCATGATTAAAATGTTGTCCCCCTGCCTGATACTGTGCAATGTGAGCATTTAGTAGCCAAGCTTCATTGTTGCGAATGATTGCATAGCCGTCTCTGAGATTTACTTTCCCTTGTCTAATAGATTTCACTTCTGTGCCGACCAACTCAATGCCAGCTTCATAGCTTTCAAGGATGGTATAGAGAAAGCGAGCCTGACGATTGTCACTAATGATTTTAATTCCTATATTCTTTTCGCCCATCTTTTACTACAGTATTTTGTGATTTTAAAGTGTAAAATGCCCAGTTTACGTCAGATTCCCTAGTATAACATTGGGGATCATTGTCCTTAAACCCAAAAATATTTTTAACTGCTTGACAAATAAGCAAAAAATGGTAACAATGGTTACATAAACCAATAAATCGTTCATCTTTCAAGAGCTTAATCAAGAGAGACGGAAGTAGGGGATAACCTGAAGGAACGCGCCCCATTATAACGACACTAAATTTTGGAGGCGAACCTTATGAAACTTTCTTATCGTGGCATTAAATACAACCAAGAATCTACATTAGTTAACGTGCGTTCTGGTGTAGTATCAGGGAAATATCGCGGGGCGGACTGGCAATCTCATGACCTGGAGCAGTTAGCGCTTAAGCAGTCTCATCCTCATTTGACCTATCGCGGAGTCAGCTACCACTAGTAGTTACCTAGGTAATCAACAGCTTTAATTCTTATACCACCTAAGTTCATGACCTATCATCATGGACTTTTTTTTATCGGGCTTTGCCCTTGAAGGCAGAGGGCAAAAGGTTGAAATCTGCTTCTTGCTTGTTAGCTATTATTGCTGATTTGCTTGGTAAGCTTATTCGATCCTGATTATGATTTTGATGATGAAAAAAGAGAGTAAATTATATATGGATGTCCAAAATTTATGAGCGCTTTTGCTCTACTATTCACCCAGTTCGTTTATGTATTATCCCTTAATAAATAAAGGACTTAAATGTTAATTTTTATTTTATTTTCCTATTTTCTGCTATAGATAAAATATAAAATTGCACTAGGCGCCAGGACTATAACTTTTCACCTTATCTAATTAAGCAACCTTTGAGGTCTTCTGTTTATATCTATTCCCGTTAAGTTATTAAGACAGATGAAAGCTATATGCCATGGATATTTTATTTTGTTATTAATTAGGGAAAATCAATGTCTAATGTTAAGGGAAATAATCTTGAACTCTTAGGTAGAATATTGCTGATGATTCCCCTGCTTGTGGGTGCTGTTAATGGTGTGAAAGCTAATTCTCCTCAGAAAAGTCTAGTAGAGCCTCTTTCCCTTAGTCAGTCTCTAGGGCATCAGGAATACAAGGGCGAATCTCAAGGCGAATCTCAAATCGATGACTATGAGGCAGAAAAGATAGTTAGTCATTATGGGGTGACTATATCAGTATTCCCTGTATCATCAGAAGATGAGACGATTGTTCGTGCTTCATCTTCCGTCGATTCTATTGGTTCTATTGGTGATAATGTTCTTGTCTTTGAGGAAGATGGCAAAAGGGTGATTGTGGGTTCAGCCCCCCCAGCTTGGGTAGGGACATTAATCAAGGACTATGGTCTTAATATAGAAGATTACAGAAAATAAGTCTTCAGATAGTTGCTAATTACTAATTACTGTGTAAATCACCTTAGACTGTACGGACATATTCAAAAGCACTATCATTTAGGTCTAATGTGCTGTAAACTCCTAAAATTGTCGCTAAATCACTACTGCCATTGAAAGTGCTAAGGTACGGGGTTGTTTGCCAATCACCACTGCCATTGATACTTAAAGTGTTATTATTTTCCAAAATTGCTACTAAATCACCATTTCGAGTGATGTGAATGTTATTTCCTTGCTGTATTTTTTGATAATCACCAGCCACGCCGAAAAGCTGTACTGTATCCTCGCTAGAATTAAAATCTTGAATCACAACATAATCTTGAGCGCCACCGGTAGCATAGAAGGCTTTAGTGCCATCCCCCAAGATAAACTTATCTGCACCCGCGCCACCTTCGAGGGTATCTCTTTCTAAGCGGCCCGCAACTATGCCATCAGTTCCATTAATCACATCATCACCTGCGCCACCTTTGATAATATCGTGACCACCATTACCGAATATATTGTCGTTATAGGTCTCAATACTAGATGTCGCCGAATCCCCTGTACTAACAAACTCAACTGAAATACTAGTACTAAGATCATCACCATAAATTACATCGTTACCAGTATTCCCGTAAACTTGGTCGTCTCCATTGCCACCAAAGATGGTGTCGTTGCCCCCAACACTAGACCAATCAATCTCAATAATGCCCCGATGTCCCTCGGGGGCTAACCATGCAGTGCCATTCCAAGAATAATCAGCAGTTAAAGATTCTGCCCCCCACTCAGTACTGTAATGTGTTTGATTGTTGCTCCACCAAGAAGTATTAAGGGCAACTTCGTAGAGATTGATTACCCCATAATCTTCATTGTTAGCTATATGTGAGTAGCTACTTTGATTGTTGTAGGTCATAGCTTCCCCGTTAGTCCATTGCCATTGACCTTCTGTCTCTTGATCCGTTAGACCAATCCAAAAAGCTTCATTAACGAAATTCCCATTTTGGTCGAAGCCAAAATTATCAACTAACCATTGTTCTTCTCCAGCATCATTGATAGTAACTAAATTCCCACCATAGCTTTGTGCTTCTGCTTGAGCTTCTTCCCAAGTACCAGCCTGACTCAAAATATAACTGCTATGACCGTAGTGGAGAGCATTCTCTATCAAAGGAGGAGTAATATTACTCGAATCATTGAGCTCATCTTCCCCAAAGATCATATCGTTACCTTCCCCGCCATCAATACCATCATTTCCAGCACCACCTCTGAGGACGTCACTGTTTAATCCAAGTTCAAATTCTGGAGTGATACTAATAGCTTCAGGGGGCGAATCAATATCCTCGGGGGAAGAATCTCTAGAATCTTTGCTTTCAGGGTTTTCAACGAGAATGAATTTGACATAGTCAAGAGAACCTTCCCCATAATATGATTCATTGACCATACTCCTAAGGGTAAAAGAGTCATTATTATTTAAAGAAACGTTACTAATCCTGTGGGTGGTGAAATTCCCTGCCGCTAATATGTCAGTGTGGAGATTTTGGCTAAGATCCCAACTATCAATTTGGGTGTTGTTGACTTGGAATTGAATTGTACCGTTATCTATTTCGATATCGTGATAACCAATGACAATATCGTAAACTCCAGTTTTTCCTGTAAAGACGTCTTCTCCAGCAATCCATTGATCATTGGTATTGTTTTGAATTAAACCTCCACCAGAGGCATAACCTTTATTCGTTGCCCTGTAATTTCCGCTCCAACTTAAGCTTTCAGCTTCAACTGTAATTGGGTCTTGACCAAGGACTAAATTATTCGTAGCTATTAAATCAACAACAGGAACGAATTCGATATAGTCAAGAGAACCTTCTCCACCCTTATCACTACTAACTATATTTTGAATTGTAAAAAATTGATTTTTCGTTAATGAAATATTTTCAATAGTATGAGTGGTAAAATTTTCTGAACTCGGCTTATTGCCATCAATATCCTTGTTTAATTGCCAACTATCTATTAAATTGTCATTTAGTTTAAACTGTATTTCTCCAGTTTTTAAGTCAATATCATGATAGCCGATAATAATTTTATAGGTTCCAGTTTCTCCTGTAAAAGTTGTTGTGCCAGCAATTGCCTGATTGTTATTTTTGTTTTTAATTAATCTCCCACCAGAGGCAAAGTTTTTTTTCATTACTTTATAATTGCCACTCCAACTCAAGTCTTCGGCTTCAATTCGGATTGGGTTTTGCCCGGCAACCATACTATCTGTCTCATTATCATTGCCATTAGTGTTAGCAGTAACTTCAGCATTTTCCGTATTGGCAGGATCAAATATTTGTTTTAGGTTACTTAAATCATCACCCAGATTGTGGTTGAAGCTTTCTGAATATCCATCACCAAAGATAAAATCGTCTCCACTGCCGCCATTCCCAATATCTTCCCCTGCTCCACCAACCAAGAGGTCTTTTCCCGCTCCGCCTTCTAGGGCATCATCTTCTGTTCCCCCAATCAAAACATCATGTCCAGTATTTCCACTGAGAAAGTCTCTGCCTGCGCCCCCATCGAGATAGTCATCATGATCTCCGCCCATCAGGACATCAGCCCCAGCCTCGCCTAAGAGAACATCATTATCAGATTCCCCAGAAATTACATCATCTCCCTCTCCACCCATGATCGAATCATTGCCATCAAAACCAAAGATAGTATCGAAACCAGCACCACCTTTGATAGTGTCATGACCCTCGGCCCCGTCAATGAGGTCATCACCTTGCTTGGCGTTAATCTCATCATCACTAAGATCTCCCCCAATAATGTCATCATCATTCCCCCCTGTAATCTCTTTATAATAATTCGCCCCAACTTCTTTGCTATCACTAGCTCCTGGTAATTCTACATCTTCCCAATTGCCATCATCTTGACTGGCAAAAAAGACTTCCTGCCACCAAGAACCCTCCCCATCATTATCTTGGCTCCACCATTCATAAAGCTCTTGCCAGGCAGAACTGCCCCCATCATTATTTTGCGCCCACCATTCATAAAGTTCTTGCCAGGACGAACTACCGCCACCATTATTCTGTGCCCACCATTCGTAGAGCTCTTGCCAGGATGAACTGCCCTCACCATTATTCTGCGCCCACCATTCATAAAGTTCTTGCCAGGATGAACTGCCCCCGCCATTATTTTGCGCCCACCATTCATAGGTTTTCTTCATTAGATTACTCAGATCTTTGAAGAAGTCTTTCAATTCCTTATCATCAAGGTTTTCTAAGTCTGAACCGGAGCTATTATCAACTGAAGAGCTATCTTCTGTAGGGTTATTATCTAAATAGGCGTTTTCTAGCTCGCCAATTAATTCCAGGGAAGATACCGGAACATCAGCATGCTCTTCTAAATACTCTACTGACAAGCCTAGTTTATCAGCCAGTTGAACCTTAGCTTGAGCCAGTAAAACTTCTAAACTTTCACTGGCAAATAAATCTTCAACATTTTCGGCTTCTGAGCTCAAATCGTAACCCATCAGATCAAAAGCTAGGACATCTAAGTCGGTAATTGATACTCGTTCTTGATACCAAAGAGTGGGGTCCATAATGCCCAAAGGGTCATAGCGTCTTTCCCAATGACTGGCTTGGAAACCATCCCCTTTTTTGCCTGTGGACATTTTGGCACTTAAGGTTTCTCCTCCGTCGGTAGAAAACCAAGCTGTTTCCCCAATAGATAGGTCATTTACTTTCCCATCAGGATTCTCTTGAGCTAGACTTCCTGCCGAAAAACGAAATAAATCTAGAGGAGAAAAGTTACTGAGTTCTGTCCGACCGGAATGGAGAGTTTCTTCTTGGAGTGAAAAGTCTAAACTGCTAGTAAATCCGAGAATATGTCCTGTTTCGTGAAGGGCTACACTCAAAAAATCTAAAGTATCTTCCTCTCCTTCAGAGTCGCGCAAATAATTAAAATCCCAGGCAAAATCCTGGTTCATCATAATTGTGCCATCGATGAAATTTTCTGATTCATCTAGAACATAGCGATCTAAACTAATAGCCTCAGTCATGCCCAAAGCCTTGGCTAAAGCAGTGGTTAATTTTAATTTGGTGTTGCCGCCAACTAGATCTCCATCAAGCAAAAAATCGATCGTGTTGCCTTTTTGTAGAGCATTGAAGGCCATTTGATCTTCTATTGAGGTGATATCTGCTTCATAATATTCTAGAAATAAAGCGTAATGCTGTTCATGAAATTCAGGAATTGCCCCACCAATAACATTGGAATTCAGTTGGTCGGTGGTTTTGGCTAAGATATTAACTTCTACATCGTCGGCGAATAATTTACCCCAAATAATGGATGCGATTTCGTAACCAATCATTTGTTCGAAACTGACATCTGGGGTATAAACAAAATTTATTTTCATTATTCTGTATTCTCAAATCCTATTGCGACCAATAACAATAGATGAATTGCTATCGATTTTCTGCGTCAATCCAATGCTAAAAACAGGTAGATTGATTTAGGCAAAGCTAACTTGAATTCTTCGTGAAATCATTGTGAATTTTGAGCGGTGTTGTAACGAGATTCCTAAGCTCGAATTCTGCAATATTAGATAATAGTTAATTGCTATGTTTATTGAGGTATTTCAATCAAGATGCTCGCATTGACAAATATCAGTGTAATTGGTGATACTTTGAGGTATATATGGTTCTAATCAAAAATGCTTGCAGAAATTAAAGATCTTGCCGAAAATCTTGCACCGAGATTAATTGAAATTCGTCGTCATCTCCATTCCCATCCCGAATTAAGTGGTGAAGAGTATCAAACGTCAGCTTATGTCGCAGGGGTTTTATCTTCCTGCGGTTTGCATGTTACTGAGTCTGTGGGCAAAACAGGTGTTATGGGTGAATTATCGGGAAATAACGCGGATCATCGAACATTAGCAATTCGGACTGATATGGATGCTCTGCCCATTCAAGAAATAACCAACCGAGAATTTGCTTCTCGCAATCCTGGGGTAATGCATGCTTGTGGCCATGATGTTCATACGACGTTAGGTTTGGGGACTGCGATGGTTTTATCTCAATTATCCGAAGCCTTACCAGGAAATATGCGTTTTTTGTTTCAACCAGCCGAAGAAATTGCTAAAGGCGCAAGATGGATGGTTGATGAGGGGGCAATGTCGGGAGTCAATGCAATTTTTGGAGTTCATGTTTTTCCTTCCATTCCTGGGAAAACTGTTGGTATTCGTTACGGGGCCTTGACTGCGGCGGCTGATGATTTGGAGATTATTATTGAGGGAGAATCGGGTCATGGGGCCAGACCTCACCAAGCTATTGATGCGATTTGGATTGCTTCTCAAGTGATTACAACTTTGCAACAAGCTATTAGTCGTACCCAAAATTCTTTGCATCCTGTGGTTTTAACTATCGGTGAAATCTCAGGGGGGAGAGCACCGAATGTAATTGCCGATCGCGTTAGGATGCTGGGCACGGTGCGTTCTTTGCATCCTGATAGTTATGCGAGTCTTCCTAATTGGATCGAAAATATTGTCACCAATATCTGTGATACCTATGGTGCAAAATGCCAAGTCAACTATCATCGGGCTGTGCCTTCGGTTCAAAATGACGCTAAACTGACTCAGATTTTGGAATCTGCCTGTCGAGAAGCTTGGGGAAATGAGCAGGTGCAGATTATTAATGAACCATCTCTGGGGGCAGAGGATTTTTCTGTATATTTGGAGAAGGTTCCTGGTTGCATGTTTCGCTTGGGAGTTGGCATAGCAGAACAAAAAAATTATCCTCTGCATCATCCTCGGTTTGATGTTGATGAAGCTGCGATCGTCACAGGAGTTGTGGCTTTAGCCTATACTGCGTATAAGTATTATCAAGCTAAATAATTAGTTTAATCTTAACTTTCAACTTTCTTGAAGCACAAAATCAAGTTTTTGGCTATATTGGCTATATTTTAGTTAGAGCTTTAATAGGTGAAAGTTATGATTTTTAGACAACTGTTTGATAAAGAATCTAGTACCTATACCTATCTCGTAGCTGATCCTGCAACAAGAGAAGCTGCTTTGGTTGATCCTGTGTTGGAACAAGTAGAACGGGACCTCCAACTGATCAGAGAACTAAACTTGGCTCTCAAATTTTGTTTAGAAACCCATATTCATGCTGATCATATTACTGGAACAGGGAAATTAAGAAAACTAACTGGCTGTCAGGGGATTGTTCCTGTGAATGCCCAGGTAAATTGTGCTGACTATTGTGTTCAGGATGGTGAAATTGTCACTTTGGGCAAAATTGCTATTAAAGCCTACGAGACTCCTGGTCATACCGACAGTCATATGGCTTATTTGGTCAATGGCGATCGCATTTTGACTGGAGATGCGATGTTTATTCGTGGATGTGGACGCACTGATTTCCAGAGCGGCGATCCTGGAGCGCTTTATGATTCGGTGACGCAAAAGCTTTTCACGTTACCTGATGAAACTTTAGTTTATCCAGCCCATGATTATCGTGGCTGTACTGTATCGACAATTGGCGAAGAGAAGAAATGGAATCCTCGATTTGTGGGACGCGATCTCAGCGGAGCTGAGGCACTGCGTGATCGCGATAATTTTATCAAATTTATGAATAATCTCCATCTTCAAATGCCGAAAAAGATGATGGAAGCGGTTCCTGCCAATCAAGACTGTGGAATGGTTCCTGCTATAGTTGCATAAGCTAAAAGAAAAGCTAGGGTGGGCATTGTAGTCGCCCACCCCAATGATGATTAAGAAGCTAAAGCTACTTCAACCATTTCTTGTAACTCGCCGCTCTGGTACATTTCAATCGCGATATCAGAGCCGCCGAGAAACTCCCCATTGACGTAAATTTGAGGAATAGTTGGCCAGTTAGAATATTCTTTGACCCCCTGACGAATTTCAGGATCTGCTAAAACATCTACTGTTTCAAAAGGGACTCCCAATGTATTAAAAATTTGGACTACATTGTTCGAGAAACCGCATTGAGGCATTAATTTTGACCCTTTCATGAATATTAAGACTTTATTGTCTGTAACCAATTGGTCAAGTTTTGCTTTGAGTTCTGGTGTCATGGTTAATAATTTTATTCCTGTTAAATGTTTACTGAAAACTCTACTAACTGTTAACTGCCAACTGCTAACTGATAAGTTTTGGGTGTATAGGTTTTTAAGGATAAAGCATGAATTGCTTCGGATGCCATTGCTTCCTGGACGGCAGCATAGACCATTTGATGTTGTCTAACTTTCGGCTTGCCATCAAATTCACCAGATACTATGATCGCTTCAAAATGCTCCCCATCACCAGTCACTTGGACTTCCGCGTCGGGAAATTTTGTTTGAATCATGCTTTCTACCTGTTGGGGGCTGATCATAAAGACTCCAAAATCGGTTGATTACTCTTATACATCATTCTATAAGAAATCAAGGAATGAAAGGAATGAGAAACGTCCTAAAGGATACTGCGATCTATTAAGGAACAAGAAAATTTTTTCTGATATTTCTTTTGCCCTTGCACCGCTCTACCCGAAGGGTCTCTGCCATCTGCCATCAAATTCTATTGACTTGAATTCGATGTGGAGTAGGGATCTTCCACAAAGCCAATTTCAAAAAGTTGCTGATAAGATTTAGTTCCTAAATCGCTGGTCGGGTTTTGGGAGCGGATAACTTGGATCAGTAGAGGCACCGATAATTCTGGTTTTTCTTGTGCTCGATGAACCAAGGCTAATTTATAGGTTGCTTCGTCCCGTAGTTGTCCTGTTTCTAAGGCTTTATCTCTCTGCTCTTGGGCAATGCGATTTTCGATTCCAGAAAAACTTTCTGATAGTTGGAGGTAAAAATTTGACAGTTGATTAAACACTTGACGAGCTGCTTGCAGTTTCTCAACCGCAAGGTCATATTGTTGCTTATCAATAGCATCACTTGCTTCTGACATTAGCTTTTGACCTCCCTGCAAGCTAAGAAGACTATCTGATTGGTATGGAGTCGTGACTTCTGCGGGTTCTGTTGTAGTGGGAGAATCTGTTGTGGTTAGGGTAGATTCTTGGGCTATTGCAGGAAGAGTTGAGATGACGCCCCAAGCTAATGATAATGACAATAGGGAAGTTATTTTAGTACGCATAATACTGGGAATAATCATGGTTTAGCTTTTTCTATTGAAGATTAAATATTACTTAGGGTTTTGGGTATCTTATCATTTTCAAGATAAAGATTGTCCGAATTATAAATCATGAATTTAAAAATATGAATTATAAAAATGTCGATAATAGAGTCAAAAGGAAATAAAAAAGTGAAAAAATTTTCGACTTATCTTATTTTAGTTGTTTTGCCCTTTTCTTTATTCTTTAATGGTTGTAAGCCGGATTCTCTTATGACCGAATTATTGCCTCAAGATCCCAGTTTTGAAGTTTATTTTAATCATCGAAATATTGGTGAGGTAACTTATCGCGATCCCTATCGAAAAATTGCTCATGGCGGAGATAATTTAGAGGCGGTTATTATAGAGGCCATTAATAATGCTAATGTTAGTATTGATCTCGCAGTTCAAGAGTTGCAATTACCAGAAATTGCTTTGGCTTTGGCAGAGCGTTATCGCACAGGAATTCGAGTTAGAGTAGTTCTAGAAAATCAGTATAGTCGTTCTTTAAGTGATTTGAGTGGTCAAGAAATTGCGACTTTAACAGAGAGAGAACGCGATCGCTATAAACAATATTTTCAACTCATAGATATTAATCAAGATGGGGATCTCTCTCAGCAAGAAATAAATTCCCGTGATGCTTTAGTGATTTTGAGAAATGCCGGAATTCCCATAATTGATGATACAGAAGACGGCTCTAAGGGTAGTGGTTTAATGCACCATAAGTTTATGGTAATTGACAACAAAACTGTGGTTACTGGTTCGGCTAATTTTACCCTTAGTGGTATTCATGGGGATTATAGTAATTCTGCAACTAGAGGCAATGTTAATAATTTACTCAAGATTAGTAATGCTCAAGTCGCTAATTTATTTGCAGAAGAATTTAATTATATGTGGGGTGATGGGGAAGGAGGAGATGAGGATAGTGAGTTTGGCATTGATAAGATTTGGCGATCGCCTAAAACAATTTATTGGGATAATACAGCTGTTACTGTGCAGTTTTCTCCTACTTCTAAGACTCAAGATTGGTTCAATAGTACTAATGGTTTAATTGGTAAAACTCTTAGCGAAGCTAATTCTGCTGTTGATTTGGCTTTGTTTGTTTTTAGTGAACAGAAACTAGCTGATATTCTAGAGAAAAAGCGAGAATCTGGAGTTGAGATTCGGGCGTTAATAGATCGAGGTTTTGCCTTCCGTTACTATAGTGAAGGTTTAGATATGTTGGGTGTTGCCTTGAGTAACAAGTGCAAATATGAAAAAGAGAATAATCCGTGGAATAATCCAATCAATGATGTGGGAATTGCTGATTTGGCCAGAGGAGATAAATTACATCATAAGTTTGCGATTGTAGATGGCAATATTATTATCGCAGGTTCGCAAAATTGGTCTAATACAGCGAATGTTAACAATGATGAGACAGTTTTAATTATTCAAAATTCTACTGTTGCGGCTCATTTTCAACAAGAATTCAATAGTTTGTACCGCAGCTCTATCTTAGGATTGTCCCAGAGAATTGAGAATAAAATCCAAAAGGATCAACAAAAATGCAAGTAGGTAATTATAGAAATTACCCAGTAATTAAAAGTATACGAATAACAGTATCAATTTTCTGATTAGTTTTCTCAATCTATATTGATTTTGTGGCATTCCTAATGACAGTAATTTTTACCGAGAAAATTGTAGTAGTTGATCGAAGATACTTTTATCCTGTATGGCTTGGAGTTCTACCTGCTCTAAAAGATCATGCCATTCATCAGCAAGGGTTTGATTATTGGGATCTAAATTTTGAGCTGCCACCAAAACTTCCACTGTGTTGTACCAAATTCCGGCCTTGGCGTATTCCGTCGCCAATTGCACAGGAGAGTTCGCTAGCTCTTGTCGGTTAATATCCGTTTCTACTCTTTTGACCCAACCGGTAACTGCATAATTGTCTGGCCTTAAAATCCCCTCTGGTTCAATGGGGGCAAAGTACCATAAATAGTTTTTCCTAAGTTCTAATTCCGGAGCCGAGTCGGGTATTTTAATACTTATAATTCCACCGGAAATTGGAACTTTGACCATGGCGTGGTAATGAGAATTTCCAGCTTCATCTTGGATACTAAAAAATACTTCCTGAGCCCCAATTGGCGGAAGATAGACGAAAAAAGTGGGATGAGTTGAGACTGTACGTCCATGCTTCGTTTTGGGAACTAGGGCGGTCAAAGCAAGTTCTTGACCTCTAACTCCAGTTCCTACAGTGGTATTGGGGGCTGCATCTTGATCGGGAAGTTCAAATTCCACATCACCCCTGACTCCAGCTCCTACTGTGGTATCGGGGGCTGCATCTTGATCGGGAAGTTCAAATTCTACATCACCTCTAACTCCACTACTTAAATTGGTCTTAGGAATCACTTCGCGATCGGGAAAAGCAAATTCCACATCACCTCTAACTCCACTACCGACATTAGTCTTAGGACTAGAACTTTCGTCTGGCAAGGCAAACTGCACTTTTCCCCGAACACCTCCGCCAACACTAGTATCAGGGACAGGGTCGTCTGGAAGCTCAAATTCCAATGCGACCAGGCTCTTATGAGCTTCCTTAAAAGATAATTCTGCCATGGCAATATTCGCGGTGACCACGACAATGATAGAAAAAGTTGTTCCTACAAGATTTTGCCAGCCGATCCTATTCATCTTGCAATTCCTTTGAGACATGCTTTTATTCTAGTTTTTTTCTCCTTTCCAATTTCCCATTTTCTGTTCACAACCAGTTGCCTACTAAAATAAAAGGCGACCAAAAATAGGGATGTTTATGTAATGAATTGGACATTACTTTCAATTGAGCCTGTCGCATTGCTTCTGCTTTACTAACTTGTCCGCTGCTAATCTGAGCATAAAATTCCTGCATTATTTCTGAAGTTGCTTTGTCATTAACTGACCATAAACTGGCTACTGTACTTCTGGCACCTGAACGCAAAGCGAGTCCAGCTAACCCCAAAGTGGCGCGATTATCACCTGCCGCTGTTTGGCAGGCACTCATTACCAATAATTCAATTGGTTCTAGGATGCCTAACCTCCTTTTTTGAAAGATAAGATCGAAATCTTGAACCGAAATGCGATCGCGCCAGGTCAGCAGAAAAGTTTCTTCGGGATTCGAGCTAAATTGACCATGAGTCGCGAGGTGGACAATGGGAAAGGTTTGCTTATTGAGTATCAGACTGAAGCTATCTTGAGTAAATTCTTGATCTAGTAAAATTTTAGAGTCTACCTCTGTTGCAATTTGCGTAACTTCTCCCACCACTCCAGGTAAAGAATTAAAACCTTGACGAGCTTCTGTGAGTCCTGCTGCTAGCAGAGCTAGTTCTTTGCCTTGTAAACCTTCAGGAAATAGCTGTAACCCTGGGCTGACAGCAACACCGTAATTTTCAATCAGATAACTTGTGCCATCATAAAGAACGCTCATTGGTAGGTTACGAAAAAAACCATCGGGAACAAAAACCAAAGTCTGACTATTACTCTGTTTCAAATAAGATTCAGCAGGTTTAACTAGCCAATTATAGACTTCTTCGGCAATTTCCAACCCTCGATCGCGAGGATAACCAGGAGAGAGAGACGAGTATAGTTGTTTGAGAGTAGTTTCGATTTGCCCTGAGTCTAAGGGTGTCGAGTAATGCCGCAATGGTTGCTGAGGCAGCGCTAAAATCACTTCCAGGCGATCGCGGAGGATAATTGGATAAATAACCGCTGCTTGCACATCTATCTCATCAATCACCACGGGATGAGTATCTAAACAGGCATCACGAAAAAAATCGTCTAATTCTGCCACTTGTAAAGATTCCATTACTTGCCGGGCTTTTTGCAAATTTTCTTGTTCATCACCTTGTTGTAACAATAAACTCACATAATCTCGGTAGGTAGGCTCGATATTTTCTTTAAAAGTGAACTGGACATTGGCATTATTCGCATTAGTGGTCACCAAGTCACTACGTAAAGATTGTAATTTGGTAAAGGCAATGTCATAGGCGGCGATCGCGCTATTCAAATTCCCTTGTTGTCGGTGAATAATGCCTAGTTGAGTTGCTGATCGCGCCGTAATATCATCAGCATTAATTGATTGAGCAAACTGTAAGCTTTGTTGCGTCAGTTCTTGGGCTTCTGATAGTTGATTTTGTTGTTGGTAAAGTTGACCTAGTTGATTGAGAGCATAAGCTTCTGCTCTAATGTCTGATATTTGTCTTGCTTGTTGAACTGCTGTAGCTAGAAACTGAGCAATTTCTGGGGAATCGACTATCGGAAAATCGCTCGCCGCTGTCCCATCCATTAAGGTTGCAGCCAGATTTACCCTCGCGTAAATACTAGAACGACTTGCAGGAATTTGGGATAGATTATCTGCGATCTCTGGCATGAGCTCGGCGGCAGCTTGCAACCTTTGAGATTGCACGAGCATACTGAGTTGATTGAGTTGCGCTTGAAGTCGAGTCATTTTATCGGAAGACAAGCGTAGGGTTTCTTGGTAATAGGTCTGGGCAACATCATATTGACCCAGATCCTGAGCCAAATTGCCGATACTAAGATAGGCTGCACTAATATCTGGCTCAGAATTCAATTGCTGACTAATCGCTAAACTTGATTCTAAAATTGCCTTGGATTGTATTGGCTCCCCAATAGTTTGTAGGGCAATCCCTAAACTTCTTAATTCCTGAGCCTTCAGAAGACTGTCTGGTTGCTGTTGCAGTTGGGTAACTAGTTCTTCAATCAGAGATTTGGTTTTGCGATATTGTCCCAAAGCCTGTAAGGCTTGAGCTTGATTTAGAGAACTGATGAATTTCCCGGTATCATCACCAGCAGTGGCATAGATACTGGTGGCTTCTTGCCAAGTTGCCAGAGCATTGTCGGTTTGTCCCTGGGAAAATTGCCATTTACCTTGATTATTTAAAGCTTGACCTCGAAGTAACAAAGTTTGTTGATCTAGGTTTTCGGAATTTGCTAGAAGTTCTAGGCTATTTGCGATCGCATTTTTGGCTTCTGGCCATTGACCTAATTCTTGATAGGCTAATGCCAGATAGTTAAGAGTTTGGGCTTGTTTAAAGGTCTCCTCACGGGCTTGATAATCAAATAAAGCCTTTTGCCAGATATTTATCGCCGCAGCAAACTGTCCAGCTTGATAATGTTGTTTGCCTATTTGTAGTAAATTTGTCCCTTCTGATTCTTCTATGGATTGAGATAAAGTGAGCGGAGAATCTTGAAGGGGTTTGGCATTGGTCGGATTAACCAAAATCGTTGTCGATAACGATAGGAAAATGCCAGTATTAATAACAAGTTTTGCAATAACTAAAGTCATTTTTTGTCTGCTAGGTCTTGGCAATCGGGTCTATTTAAAAATTTAGTTTCTTGTGGTAGTGTGGCGACCAATTCTACTTCTCCATCTTGATTAACCAACCATCCGCTAACTTGCACAATTGATTTGGGCACTTGCGATCGCGATCGCTCTAGTTTTACCGTTGGCAAATTTGGATCACTGTCGGCATCTGTAAAATCTCGTAAATCGGACAATACAGCTTGTCCTCTAATGCTATTGGTGGGATTTTCCGGTAATCCACCTCTGCCTGTAATAGTAAAGGAATTCCCCTCAACTGCGCCACAACCAGCAATAATGCGATCGCTAGGGTCAGTAGTTTGATCGGGCAACTCCACTAGTCCCGCAGTGGGATCAACATCAGGGTTATTAATCACCACAATTCCTGCTAAGCCAAATTCAGAGGAAGCTGTAATATCGCTGCGATCTGTTTCTTCTTCGCGAAATTCGATGCCAAATAATCCAGTAGCCGTGATATCAATATTACCGCCATTTCCTTGAGAAGCATCAGCTGTAATATCACTATTTTCTGACGCTGGTGCCACAATAAATGGGGTGTTAATTGTTATGTTGCCGCCATTTCCTCCCGCGCCTGCTGTTCCTGCATCTGTCGCAATGTTACTTTCACGCTGCAATAAAATTAAATCATTAATATTTAAGGTAATATCACCACCATCGGTACTTGCTGTGGTTGCTGAAATCCTTCCTTGATCATCCAAGGTTAAATCATCCCCGCTAAGTGTAATGGTTCCACCCTCTCCTGTTCCCTTGCTATCTACAGAAATCTCGGCGCGATCGCGAATCTCAATCACTTCAGAATCAACAAAAATATTACCTGCATTCCCCGTAGAAGTTTCAGTTGTGTCAGAAAAAAGCCCTGTATTTGCTCCAGAAAGCAGAACGAAATCAGTATCAAAAATCCTAATATCCCCAGCATTGCCACTATCTTCTGTTAAAGCTTGTAATTGTGCCCCATTTGTTACTGATAGAGAGGGTGTTGTGATTGTTAATGTCCCTCCCTCTCCAGTTCCACCTTCGAAAACGGCCACATTTGCTCGACTGGGCAAAGATTCCTCTAGGTTTGCACTAGTAAATATGCCATCAAAAAATGCTGATTTTGTCGCTGTAATTTTAATATCTCCAGCATTTCCAGTGCCGTCGATACTTGCACTAATGAGGCCACCATTAGTCACGGTCAATTGCTCAGCATTAATATCTATAGTTCCTCCATTACCTATTGCAGGATCTAGAACTTCAGACACAATAAGACTACGAATAAAACTTAAAGAAAATTCAGGACTAGGTAATGCTACCCCGTCGATAGAAACATCTCTTGCCTCGATCAGAATGTTTCCCGCATTTCCATTTCCCTCTGTACTGGCAAATACTTGTCCTCCATCTTTAAGGTTTAGGGAACTTGTGGTGATTGATATAATGCCGCCACTACCAACTGCATCAGGAAATATCTGAGTGATAATTCCACTGGGCAAATCGCCAAAATTACCAATTAAATTAACGGAATTTGCCGATTTGATATTGATATTTCCACTATTGCCAATATTCTCATCGATAATTTGTGAGCTAATTTGACTACCATCGATCAAAGTGAGATCATTTGTCCGAATTTCTATATCTCCAGTATTTCCCCCAATAGGACTCAATCCTACTGCAAAGATGAAGCTATTATCTTGTAGCAATATCTCATCAGCATTGATCGAAATATTACCAGAATCTCCCAACCCAAAAGTAGCAACTGCCAGTTGATTGCCACTAATTTCCAAGTAATCAGCTTCGATCTCAATATTTCCCCCTTGTCCTTCGCCAAACAAAGCAACCCCAACGAACTCGTTATCAAAATCATTAGAAGGGCCTATCAGAATTTGTGGTGCTGTTAGTCTAATATCTTTCCCGATACCCTCACCACTAGTGTCACTAAATAAGGTAGTAACCTCAATGGCAGATTGACTTGTAAGAATTATATTTCCGCCAATTCCTTCAAAACCAGAAGAAAAGACCCCAGCTCCTCTAGGAATTACGATATTACCATTAGCTATCAGTTGAACATCTCCACCATTGCCACCAAATCCGGACACATCAATAAATTGAGCGAGATTAATTTCACCTCGTGAGTCCAGCACAACTGAGCCCCCATCTACTTCGCCAAATAAATCAATGAAACCGATATCAATATCTCCAGAAAGCAATAAATTTGGTTGATCTTGATTGCTGAGAAAAACGAAACCACCTGGATTGATAATTTGATTAATTCTAATGTCCGCACTATTTGGCGTGCTGTCAGTTCCAGGAATAGAGGAAAAACCTTGATCATTGCCCTGAATACCTGTGGGTTCGATATTAGTTGTTCCTGCACGAACATACAAGGTTGGCTGAGTACTGCCATTAATCGCAACCGTTGTTACTCCATCAGAGAGTATGACAGTTTCCTCAATGCCATTGTTCGGATCTGTCCCTGTAATTTCAATGCTGTCAATATTGACGCTGCCTCCAGCAAAAATATGGAGAGAAGCCCCTGTATAGCTGTTAAAACTGACATCTCCATTAGCTCGAATTATCGGATCATTGGGACTAGTAGCATCCCCTAGATTTTCGTTAAGATCTTCGATGCGAAAATTGCCCCCGCTATTAAAATAGGCATCGGTAATGATTGGGTTCTGAGAACGCAAGATCAAATCACCACCGGCAAATAGGCCACTTGCACTGTTATTCAAAGCAAAAATATCTACCAGCTGATCACCTTGGACTAATAACTGGTTCCCCGCAGCAGCGATAAAAGGAGCACTCAAGCGATCGCGTATTTGGATATTATCAACTGCTGTGAGGGTTAGATTATTCCCCGCTTGCAACTCGCCTTCTAGTTCAAGAGAATTGCCAATAAAATTTAAATCATTTCCCGCATCAAGAATACCTTGATTGGTAATGACCCCTCTCGGGTTTAACCAATCCCCCAATCCAGGGGCGACATTCATAGTTAACAAAGGAACGGCTTGGGGATTGGTCGCGCTAAATTCTAGATTGTTCCCCAAAAATAGGCTTTCAGAAGTACTAGCAGTAAAAGAACCATTAATATCTAACCTCGCATCTTGACCAAAAATAAAACCATTAGGATTGAGCAGGAAAAGGTTAGCATCACCTAAAACCCCTAACGTACCGAGAATTTCTGATATATTACTCCCCGTGACCCTGCCGATAATATTTTCGATACCTATCGGATTGGCAAAGTGAACCTGTTGTCCCTGATTTACATTAAATTCTTGAAAACTATGGAAAATATTATCATCGCGAATTGCACCACCATCAATACGATTAGTAGTGTCATTTTCTAGGGGAACATTCGGAGTGACGATAGAGCCCTCAGTACCCAATGAACTATCAGGGGTAATCTGAGCAAAACTGGGCATTCCATAGCCCATAAATACAGATAGAAAACTGATGGTTAGAAGCTTGATTCTGCAAATACCACTAGTCATAAAAAACTTGATAACTAAGATAGAGGGGACAGTTAGAGAAAAACCTAGTAGACCTGGACGCAAATAAGCTGTCTATCAACAAAGAGTAAAAAGCATATAGAGCAATACTTATTACTTATTACTTATTACTTCCGCGCAGCGGCACTAGCTGAATATTACCTAACTGTAACTTTCCTCTACCTCAATTCCACAAGTTGTTTACAAGTTGCAAAACTATAATTTTCAACTAAATAATTTCAATCAAGTGGAAATCTGTAGTAAAGTTTAGGTCATGAGGATTATCAAGACCCTCAATCAGCATCAAATCTTCCCCATCAAGGCTAATAATAGTACTGCCATTGCTAACTGTAAAAGTTAGGTCATGTTGATCTATATCTAATAGTCCAATCGCATCATTTTTGGCAAAGCTTTTGACTGTATCCAAACCAGCATTTTCTTCTAGCACATAGATATCGCCACCTTTTTCATGGATATAACGATCCTTAGGATCATAATTTCCCCCAATCAGAGTATCCCGACCAAAACTACCTCGCAGCACATCCTGACCTGCACCGCCAATCAGAATATCATTGCCTCCATCCCCTCGGATCAGATCTTTTCCTCGACCGCCAAATAACAAATCATCACCTAGTCCGCCTGCTATTTCATCTTTCCCATTGCCACCATAAATAGTTTCTGCTAGGTTACTACCGATAAAACTATCCTTGGCATTGCCGCCTGTTAAAGCAAGGGAATTAGAAGTTGCTTCAGTTACTTCAATTAAAGACAAATCGATATTGGCTGGATGATTGAAGGAGTTGAAGTTTACTGATTCACTCTGAATGTCTAATTCCTGAACAAAATAGCCCTTGTCTGCCAAAGAATTGAAACTCAGAGTTTGTAATCCAGTTTGTGCTACCGAATCATCAATGACGATATTTAATATTGTCCCTGGATTAGCAGCAGGAGCTAGATTATCCAACCCTTCCTGTAAACTATCACCCAACGATTCACTCTCAGGCAAAAGATTACCATCAGTATCAGTTTCAAAGACACCATTAGACGTCACTACAATATTGACAATATCTGATTGACTTAAATCCCCTGTATATTGACCTTGGGCAAACTCAGTTTCTTGAAATTCTTCAGTTGTCGTATTTAGCAATTGTAAGTTGCCATCAGTGAATTTATCCGAACTAGCATCTCCCGCGAAAATTCTGGTTTCCAGAAAATCAAGAACTGCTTGCTCATCGGATGAATCCGTCAGATCACCATCAGCTTCTAACGCCAAGAATTGATCCAATATCCCCCCAGGAATACCTTTTTCAATTTCTGCTGCATTATCCCAATTCAAGAAAAGCGTTGATATAGCTTGCTCTCCAGCATCAGAGTCAAGAAATCTTGAACTATTTGTACTCCTACCTCCTCCTCCTTTTCCCCAGTCCACATCGACAAAGGGACGCAAATCACTGGGATTATCAGCATCAATGGGATCGAGTTGAGTTTGGACAATAGCATCTGGTTCGAGCTCGACCACAAATAGTTGGAATTCGTCACCATTAGCTAATGTGCCAGTATATTCAGCTTGAGCTATTTCAGCTATATCAGTACTTCTGTTGTTACTAAGATTAGGGTCAAAAATATTCGCCGCATCAATATCTGCGGTGTTAGTAATAGTATTGAAATTGAATCTAACAATTGGTGAGCCGACTTCTTTCGTCAAATTTAAATCGAAATATTCAGTTCCCTGAATAACAGCAGAAGCATATTCTTGCAATTCCGGATTATCATTGGCGAGCTGACCAAAGAAATTGAAGACAACTAATTCTTCCGGGACAATGACATCACCGCTAACAGTGAATGTTGCTTGCTCCCCACCCTCAAGTTCAGGAATTGAAATTTTGAGGATATTTGTGAGCGGATCTATGGTGTAACTGCCACCTAAAGGTAAGTCCGAAACCGTAATATTTTCTAACTGAGAGATTTCATCTGTAATGACAACATCCTTTGCCGTTCCATCACTGTTGTTAGATGCTGTCAGGGTGAAAGAGAGATTCTCTCCATAGGTGGCGATTTTAAATTCATCTTGAAATGTGGGGATAAATTCTTTTGCGATCGCCAAGTCGATTTCGGGAGCTTTTACTATAACTTTGACCGTCGCCGTATCCATACTTCCATTGCTATCTTTAATGGCATAGTGGAAACTATCCTCCCCAACAAACCCAGCCGCTGGTCGGTAGACTAATTTATCATCGGAAAAGTCATGGGGAGTCCCATTATTATTTAGGTTGATCGTCCCGCCATTAGCACTAATTTTATCGGTAGCAGCAAATTTGATTCGGATATCGTCGCCATCGGGGTCAAAGTCATTATCCAGGACGCGGATACCAACTTTGCCTCCTGCTTCGACCATGGCATGATCATCTACTGCGACAGGAGCTTGATTCGCTGCCTTAACATTGACCTTGACAGTCGCTGTATCCATACCTCCATTGCCATCTTTAATGGCATAGTGGAAGGTATCAACGCCAGTGAAACCAGCCGCTGGTCGGTAGACTAATTTGTCATCGGAAAAGTCATGGGGAGTCCCGTTATTATTGAGGTTAATAGTCCCGCCATTAGCACTAATTTTATCGGTAGCAGCAAATTTGATTCGGATATCGTCGCCATCGGGGTCAAAGTCATTATCCAGGACGTGGATACCAACTTTGCCTCCTGCTTCGACCATGGCATGATCATCCACTGCAACAGGAGCTTGGTTCGCCGCCTCAACATTGACCCTGACAGTCGCTGTATCCATGTCCCCATTGCCATCTTTAATGACATAGTGGAAAATATCAACGCCCGTGAAACCAGCAGCTGGTCGGTAAACTAATTTGTCATCGGAAAAGTCGTGGAGAGTCCCGTTATTATTTAGTTTAATCGTCCCGCCATTGACGCTTACTCTATCGGTGGCGGCAAACTTGATTTTCAACTCGTCGCCAAGATCATTATCCAGGACACGTATCCCAATTTTTCCGCCTGCTTCGACCATGGCATGATCATCTACTGCCATAATAGGATCATAAAAATAAGACATATTCTATTAATCTCCAATATTATTAAGTACTTATAATTGCTTCTGTAGATTTTAATAGTTAAACATGATAGATATTGTCATTTCTTCAGTAATAATCAAAAAAGAAATATATTTTGCTACAAGAGTATTTGGTTCAAATATATAACATTCAGAGTAAGAAAATGAACATCAAATCTTATTAACTATATTTTTTTACAGAATAGATAAAAAATATCAGTACATTGGATATATTTGGTTTATATCTGACCCTTATTTAATTGGTAAAACACTTTACCTGTTCTCAACTTCTGTAGGAAGTCTATTGAGATGACTTGTACTTACGCTTCTTTTGTATAGTGAAATAGGTGAATGGAAATTATGCTAGTACCTTGAATATCAATTTAGATAGTCTTTTCAACGAACATATCAAAACCTTAACCTCAAAAAAAGCGATCGCGAGAGGGGACAATGCAATTCGTTTAGATAAGGGAGAATTGCCCTATCCTCCATCGCTAAAGGTGGTGCAGGCGATCGCGGAAACAGCTCATCAAATTAATCGTTACCCCAATGTCTTGGGCGGCAGTTTAAGGGCTGCTCTAGCCGAATATACAGGAGCAAAACCAGAACAGATTGTTATTGGTAATGGTTCGGATGATTTGATCGAGTTGATTCTGAAAATTTTCCTCAAACCAGGAGACGAGGTTCTACTACCGAGGCCAACATTTTTTGTTTATGGTTTTGCCACTAGAGTTGTCAATGGTATACCGATTAAAGTGGACAGAAAAAAAGATTTTAGTTTAGATCTTGACGCTATTGTTCATCGGGTCACTCCGAAAACCAAAGTTATTTTTCTGGCAAACCCTAATAATCCTACTGCCAACTTAGAACCCAGAAAAAATCTGATTGAAATTTTAGAAAAACTAGATTGTATTGTGGTAATTGATGAATGCTACTACGAATTTTGTCGGGAAACGGTAGCAGATCTAGTTGATATTTATCCCAATTTGATCGTACTGCGAAGTTTATCCAAAAGCTTTGGCCTAGCAGGAATTAGAGTTGGTTATGCCATTACCAATCCCAAGATTGCTGACTATCTTTACCGCATTGCCCAACTATTTCCTGTCAACAAAGTCGCGATCGCAGCTTCCCGTGCAGCCTTAAAAGATCGAGAATATATCCAGGATAATATTAAGCAGATTCAGCAAAGCAAACAACAATTGATTACTGCATTAGAAGAACTTGGCCTAGTGGTTTATCCCTCGGCAACCAATTTTTTCTTTATTGGCACAAAGCCGTTAGGGATTACCTCTGGTGAGCTGGTGCAATCATTACAAGAGAAAAATGTTTTGGTCGCAGATTTTGGTGGCAAACAGGGCTTAGAACCTTATTATTTTAGAACCGCGATCGGAACTCCAGAAGAGAATCAGCTATTCTTAGAAGCTCTCAGCTCTAAGCTATAATTTACTAGTTACTTTATTGCTAATTATTTTGGCTCCGCTATAATTAAGCAAGGGTAATCGTACCTGAAAACAACTGCCAACATTGACATTGCTCGTGACGGAGATTTTTCCTCCATGGTTTTCTGCGATCGCTTTAACAATAGAGAGTCCTAATCCTGTACCACCTTCTCTGCGAGAGCGGGCTTTGTCCGCACGCCAAAAACGATCAAAAATATAGGGCAATTGCTCGGTACTAATGCCAATACCAGTGTCTTTGATTGTAATAATTGCTGAACGATTTTGTTTCAACAACTCCAAAGTTACATTGCCTCCTTCCGGGGTATATTGCAGAGCATTTTGTAATAAATTAGAGAACAAACGAGTCAGTTGTGAGATGTCGCCCAACACAAAAAACCCCGAATCAAGTTTGGACGTTAACGTGATCTTTTTCTCCTGAGCACAAGGCTCTAGTAAGATGACGATATTTTGTAAAATAGACTCTAGAGAAACCGATTTTTTTTCTCTAGTTGGCAACACAACTTTTTTATCAGTGCGAGCCAGAAATAATAAATCTTCTATTAGTTGACCCATTTGATCCGTCGCACTAGAAATTGCCATGATTTTTTTGGCGTCTTTCGGATGAACTCTTTCTGGATGGGTTTTCATAATATCAACGGAGGCTTTAATCGCTGTCAAAGGCCCTCTTAATTCGTGGGACGCATCAGCTGTAAATTGTTTTAATTTTAAAAAACTTGTTCTAATCGGAGAAATGGCTTCATGGGTTAACCAGATACCTCCTAAGCCACTCAATATTAACGTGACTCCCGCACCCCCAATTAATACCAAAAAAAGTCTATTTTGTACGGCATCTATTTCTTCGATGGATTGACTAGCCCTGATATATCCTTCCAAAGTGGCTGGATTGTCGGGCACATTACTATCTTTGAACACAGAAATAGTATAGGCTCGAATTGAAACTTGAGTTGACTCTTCCGGGGAATCTTGGTCTGGATAAAAATTGACTACGCCATTTAATGCCCCCGGTTGGGGTGGTATTTCTAATTGAAAAAAGCCTTTGCTTCCGAGTAAATCGCCGTCTGCATTGAACCATTCTAAGCTTTGTTTGTCTCGGTTAAAAATATCCCGCCAAGGCACTTTATCGACATTAGTTAAATAGGATTCTCCTTGATTTTCTACTGAGGAGAAGGATGAGGCCGCAGATTGAGCCAAAGTCAATAATTTTTTATCTAATTGCCGATACAATGTTCTGCCGAAGAAGACATATACCCCTGCGACAAATACACTTAAGATACTTGCTATTACCGTTAAGTAATAAATCAGCAAACGCCAGCGTAGACCTTGAAACATAATCTTTATTAGTAAACCTAATCCCTAAAACCTAAAACCTAAAACCTAATTTAATTGATGTCCTGTTAATTCCACAAAAATATCTTCCAAATTAGAATCTCTCACCATAACACCCCTCTTATCAGCCAAAGAATCTAAATAAGTATTAGCCGCTGTAGAATCCGCAAAAAATTGATAATCTATGCGATCGCCTTTTTGGGAAACTGCGATCGCCTCTCCATAGCGACTGCGAAATTCCTCTAATGTTCCCAGCTCAATTAACTTCCCAGTTTCCATAATCCCAATTCTGCCAGGTTTCCCATTGCCACAGCGATCACACAAAAACTCTACTTCCTCCATATAGTGAGTCGTCAACAGGATAGTCATACCTTTTTGATTCAAATCTTGAATAATTTCCCAGAGACGACGACGAGTTTGCGGATCTAAACCCACAGTTGGTTCATCGAGAAAGAGAATTTGCGGCTCATGCAATAAAGCCCGAGCAATTTGCAGCCGGCGCTTCATGCCGCCAGAGAGAGTTTTGGCTAGAGCATTTCTTTTCTGGGTTAACTCCACATATTCCAACCAACGATTAATCCGCTCCTGCCGAACGGGATTGGGAATATGATGCATTCTGCCGTGAAATTCGAGGTTTTCCCAAACAGAAAGATCGCCATCGACGCTGGTTTGCTGTAAAACCACCCCAATACTTCGCTTTACGCGATCGCTTTGTCTGAGGGTATCATAGCCCGCGACTTCGATATTTCCCTGGCTGGGTTTGGCCAAAGTAATCAGCATCCGAATTGTCGTCGATTTTCCCGCGCCATTAGGCCCGAGCAAGCCAAAAATTTCTCCTTCTTCAATCGAGAGGGAAAGATTATTAACAACAGAGATGCGATCGTAAATCTTAGAAACTCCAGAAATATTAACAGCAGTATTCATTGAATCAACATTTATCCTTTACAAATTATGGTGACAATTTTTTCAAATAATTGTTATAAAAAGAGATATGTAACAATATAGTAAACTAAATATCTACTGATCTTTCTTGGATTTCGGCAGATGTTTTCCACCCAGGATACCATGCAGAATCGTCTCTCAACCTTTCGGCATTTAACCAGAAACGGGTCTTGGGATCACATGATGCAACCATCTCGGCAAATACCCATTTACCTTGATTTTTGCGATTAATCACTTGAAAATGTCGCCAACCCCAAGTGCTTTGTCGGGCAGTCCATTTGGAACCCACCAAATGCGGGAACTTTTTCTTCTTTGCTTTCGACATGGTAATTTTAAGAGAAAATAATGACGGTGTATTTGTCTATAGATTTAACTTTTTTAACTTTCAAATCTTAATGTTTTTATGAAAATGAACCATAATTTATATCAATTACTTTTAGGGATAACTTGGAAAAAATTAGCAATTGCCACCCCCTTATTGTTAGTTGTTCCCATTGCTACTGCCACAGCAGAATTAGAAATAGCGCAAACCACCCCCAATGCTAATGTTTCTTCAGGGCAGAATGTTATAGTTGCAGG
The DNA here is from genome assembly GCF_000332055.1 of Xenococcus sp. PCC 7305. GTDB lineage: Bacteria > Cyanobacteriota > Cyanobacteriia > Cyanobacteriales > Xenococcaceae > Xenococcus. The sequence goes on from NZ_ALVZ01000231.1 coordinate 66,663, forward strand.
TCAAGAAACTGATTATACCTTAGGTGCTGGGGATCAAATTCGCTTAGATATTTTTCAGGTTGATGAGTATAGTGGAGAGTATCCAGTTAATGTCGATGGTACGATCAGCTTGCCTTTGGTAGGCGCCGTTAATGTAGAGGGCCTAACTCTTAAGCAAACCGAAGAGGCCGTCTCCAAACAATATTCAGTTTATTTAAAAAGACCCATAGTCAATGCGGGTTTAGTGGCGCCTCGCCCCTTAAAAATTGGGGTTTCTGGAGAAGTAGATAATCCTGGTGCCTACGAATTTCAGCTCACTCCAACTACTCCTGATTTTCCCACTGTTACCGATATGATTGAACAAGCAGGGGGAATTACAACCCTAGCTGATGTGAGAAATGTTCAAGTTAATAGAACAATTCAAGGTAGAACAACTACTTTTACCTCCGATTTATGGTCGTTGCTGAACAATGGGCAATTAAGTCAAGATATTTCCCTCAGAGATGGCGACACAATTTTCTTGCCCACTGTTGAGGAGATTAATTTAGCAGAATTAGAAAGATTATCGGAAGCCAGTTTTGGATTGCAAGTAGATGAGCCGATCAGTGTTGCTGTTGTAGGAGAGATTTATAGTCCTGGGTCTCTAGTTGTCCAACCTGATCAATTAGCAACCAATAATAATCAGAATAATAATGGGCCCAAAAGAGATTCCTTGCCTCCTAGATTAACTCAAGCAATAGAGCTGGCAGGAGGCATTAAACCCACTGCTGATGTGAGAGCGGTAGAAGTTCGCCGGGAAACTTGGGATGGCAAGAAAAAAGTTATGACAGTTAATTTGTGGGATTTATTCCAATCTGCTGATGCAGACAAGGATGTTATTCTGCAAGAAGGCGATGAAATTACTGTTTCTAAGGCCGTAGCTCTTTCTGATGCTGAATTACAACAACAAGCGGAGTTTGGTCGACTTTCCCGGGACATTACGGTTAATGTGGTTGGAGAAGTAGCTAACCCTGGAGCAATTCAAGTTAAGCCCAATACACCTCTTAATCAGGCGATTTTAGCCGCAGGCGGTTTTGATAAATCCCGGGCGAATCAGGGCGAAGTAGAGTTGGTTCGGTTAAACCTAGATGGTACTGTTGAAAAACGGGAGATTGACGTTGATTTAGCTAGTGGAGCCAATGACGAAAATAACCCAATTTTAAAAGAGAATGATGTAGTTGTGGTTGGTCGTTCTGGATTGGCAGCAACATCTGATGCCTTTAGACCTGCGGCAGCACCTTTGGGAATCTTGAGATTGATTTTTGGCTTCTAAGGTTTGATTAATTGAGAAATTATTAATTTAATTCTGGCAACTCACCTAGGGACGTAGTGATACACTGCGTCCCTAAACTTTTATGGGTCTTGTCTCAACATGATTTAGTATCAGTTACCATTGCGATAATATTGCCAACCAATTGCGGTTAACTAGTCCTGGAAAATTTGTCATCATGCCTGAAAATAGCCTAGAGCGTACCATCTCTCTCAGTCCCCAAAATGGTAACGGAACCTATCTGTACTCGATGCCGATGATCGAGCAAAATGCAGTTTTGGAGGAGGATGACGAGGGAATTGATCTCCGACAGCTAATCAGAGTAATTAAACATCGCTTGCGATTGATTACTTTAGTGACTATTGGAGTTACTAGCGCTTCGATTCTTTGGACTGTGTTTCAAGAGCCCAAATATGAAGGTAGTTTTCAACTTTTGGTGGAGCCTGTTACCCAGGGGAAAGAAGAGGATCTACTGGCTATTTTGGGGCAAAACCAAGAGGGTATGGATTACAAAACTCAAATAGAAGTTTTGCAGAGCCCGATTGTTCTCAATCCAATTCTGGAAAAATTAGCAGTGCGCTACCCAGAAATTGAATATGAAGATCTAATTAAATTTAGAAAATCTCCGCTGCAAATAATACGAGTGGATGAGACGAAGATTATTGAAGTTTCTTATCTGGATGGCGATCGCGAAAAGATTGAGTTTGTTCTCGATACTTTGGCTCAAGATTATTTACGCTACTCGTTGGAAGAAAGAAGGGCCGAAGTTAATCAAGGAATTGAGTTTGTCGAAAATTTACTGCCAGACATTAGAGCGAATGTAGATCAATTGCAGGACAAATTACAAAAGTTTCGTCAGCGTTACAACCTAATTGATATCGAGACTCAGGCTAATATCCTGTCCCAACAACAGCTTCAGATTGAAGAGCAATTTTTTGCCGCCCAACTAGAATTGAATGAAACTCGCTCTTTGTATGAAAACTTGCAGCAACAATTGGGGAAAGAGCCTGATGAGGCGATCGCCAACAGTTATTTAAGTGAATCAACTCGATATCAGGGATTATTAGATGAGCTACAAAAAATAGAAATTAGTCTTGCTCAAGAATCAGCTCGTTTTTCCCCACAAAATCCTGTGATTATTACTTTAGAAGAGAAAAAAGCTCAATTGCTACCTTTACTTGAGAAAGAAGCTTTTAGAGTACTAGGCAAAAATTATTCTGAGGATCAAGACTATATAACTTCTGCCCCTTCATTGAGTTCTCTGCGCTCCAAATTAGATCTCGAATATATTAAAGCGGCGAATCAACAAGAACTTCTCAAAATTCGGGAATCTTCTCTCGCAACAGCCCTCGCCGAACTCAAAACCTCCATTGAGCAAATGCCTGTGATTGCTCGCGAGTATAGTGATTTGGAACTCGAACTCACCGTTGCAACCGAGAGTTTAACGCGGTTTTTGCAAGCTCAACAAGAACTGCAATTAGAAGCAGGAAGACAAGCTCTCCCTTGGCAAATGATTGCTAGTCCTAAGCTCGAAGAGGATCGGGTATCTCCCAATCCCCCTCTAAACATTGCCCTCGGGATTATGGGTGGTTTGCTCTTAGGTGTTGGTGCGGCTCTATTGGCGGAAAAACTAGACCCTGTGTTTCACTCTACCGAGGAAATTAAAGAAGCAATCCCCATACCGTTATTGGGCATTATCCCCACCCAAAAAGATCTCAAACCTTTAGCCGAAGTAGCAGAAAACCCTGAGACCCTGAGTTTGCCAACTTTGCAAATTGGGGGTCATGTTATTGATATCAAGAATTCTCCGATTCCCACCTCGATAGTAGATCAGAAAAACCATCAGCATCAACGCTACAATGCTTCTCCTTTTTTGGAAGCTTTTCGCTCCCTCAATACTAATATTAAATTATTGGGTTCGGATGCGAATATTAATTCGATTGTCGTTAGTTCTTCAATTCCTTCTGAGGGTAAATCGACAGTTTCTTCCCATCTGGCTCAGGCAGCTAGTGCCATGGGACAGAAGGTCTTGTTAATCGATGCCGATTTACGTCGTCCCCAAGTTCATCTTTGGACAGGATTGGAAAATAAATCGGGTTTAAGTAATATTTTAGCCACAGGTTTGCCTGTCGAAGCGGCCATCAAACAGGTACCGCACTGGGAAAATCTTTCGGTGATCACCGCAGGCGATATTCCTCCCGATCCGACTCGCTTGCTTTCCTCGGTCAAAATGCAAAAACTCATGGAACGACTCAAATGCGATCGCAATTACGATTTGATTATCTATGATACGCCGCCAATTTTAGGTTTTGCTGATGGTCGTATTTTAGCTTCTAGCACCAATGGCGTGGTCTTGGTCGTCAGAATGGGCAAAACAGACCGTTCCCTTTTAAAACAAAATCTTGATAACCTAAAAGTATCAAATGTTCCTGTTTTAGGTTTAGTCGCTAACCGCGCTAATCATAACTCAAACGGTTCTTCCTACTACTCTCGTTATTATTCCGAAAGAAAATAATGAGGTGTTAAATATTTCCTCATCCTTCATCCCTCATCCCTCATCCTTTCCTTTATGACTTTGCCTGTTAGTAATTCAACCCTATTCCTCACTATTCTGACGATGGTGGGTTTACCTTTTTTCATTCGTGGTTCGGTGAAAGACCGCACGGAAGAATTAGAAATTGCGACTTCTGAATCGGAAGATATTTTGCTCCCCAAGTTACAAACCTATTTTGAGAATCGAGCTTATAAGGCGATCGCCGTAGACAAAGATAACAATCAGGTGACCTTCCAAGGTTTTGTCCAACCTAGTTGGTTCATGGCAATTTTTCTGACCTTTTTGACGCTTTTGGGTTTATTTTCTTTGGCCTTAGTTTTGGTGCAATTGTATCCCGCGATCGCTAATGTCTTTTGGTTGTTATTACTGCTGTCTCCAGTTTCTGGGGTTTTCTACTGGAAAAATGCCGCCAGATTGGAAAAAGTCCTACTCAGAATCGAAACTGAATTTAATGGACAAGATAGCTACAAACTCATTACGCTGATTGGTCATCGGGATGAATTAACTCAATTAAGAAAAAACTTATCCTTTAAATTGATCAAACCTTAGGGACTTTGCCTCAGATATTCTTTCCCATTCCAAAAACAGAGACCTATAATAAAACCAACTTGTAAACCTCTCACCTGTTGATCAGCAGTCGCTAGCAATGAACAGTCTCTTACTCGATCGCCTCAAAAGTCCCAGCCGTCCCGTGTTAGTCTTCGATGGCGGGATGGGAACCAATCTCCAAACCCAAAATCTCACAGCCGAAGATTTTGGTGGAGCCGAATACGAAGGATGTAATGAATATCTGGTCCATACCAAACCAGAAGCCGTCGAAATAGTGCATCGAGGTTTCCTAGAAGCTGGCGCAGATGTAATTGAAACTGATACCTTTGGTGGTACGGCGATGGTGTTGGCCGAATATGACTTGGCAGATCAGGCATACTATCTCAATAAGACGGCTGCGGAATTAGCAAAAAAACTCACAGAGGAATATTCTACCCCCGACAAGCCTCGTTTCGTTGCCGGATCAATGGGCCCCGGCACCAAATTGCCCACCTTGGGACATATTGACTATGACACCCTGCGGACTAACTACGAGCTACAAGCAGAAGCCTTATATGACGGCGGCGTAGATTTATTTTTAGTCGAAACCTGTATGGATGTGTTGCAGATTAAAGCAGCACTGAATGGCATTGAAGCTGTCTTTGACAAAAAAGGCGATCGCAAACCCCTAATGGTCTCAGTCACCATGGAACAAATGGGGACAATGCTCTCAGGCTCAACAATGGAAGCAGCCTTAGCAATTTTAGAACCATTTCCCATTGATATTCTTGGGCTCAACTGCGCCACAGGGCCCGACTTGATGAAGGAACATGTTAAGCATTTGTCGGAACATTCACCCTTTATAGTTTCCTGTGTGCCTAATGCCGGCTTACCCGAAAATATTGGCGGACAAGCTCATTACAAATTGACGCCCATGGAACTTCGGATGTCATTAATGCATTTTGTCGAGGATTTGGGAGTGCAAATAATCGGCGGTTGTTGCGGTACTCGTTACGAACATATTGAACAACTAGCAGACATGGCTCAGGATTTGACCCCCAAAGAACGCCATCCTGAATTTGAGCCTTCTGCCGCCTCAATTTACAATACCCAACCTTATATTCAAGATAATTCTTTCCTGATTGTCGGCGAAAGACTCAACGCTAGTGGTTCCAAAAAATGTCGAACTCTGCTCAATGAAGAAAACTGGGATAGCCTGGTGGCAATGGGGAAAGCCCAGGTCAAAGAAGGTGCCCATATTCTTGATGTTAACGTGGACTATGTGGGCAGAGACGGCGAGCAAGACATGCATGAATTGGCATCTCGCTTGGTCAATAATGTCACTTTACCCCTGATGCTTGACTCCACCGAATGGACAAAAATGGAAGCAGGGTTGAAAGTAGCTGGCGGAAAATGTATCCTCAATTCCACTAACTACGAAGATGGCGAAGAAAGATTTATCAAAGTATTAGAACTTGCCAAAACCTATGGCGCAGGAGTAGTCATTGGGACGATCGATGAAGATGGCATGGGTAGAACCGCAGATAAGAAATTTGAGATTGCCAAGCGTTCCTATGATGCTGCGATCGCCTATGGCATTCCCGCCCACGAAATATTCTTCGATCCTCTAGCCTTACCTGCTTCTACAGGGATTGAAGAAGATCGCGAAAATGCTAAAGCAACCGTCGATGCCATCAGAAGAATTCGCGATGAATTACCCGGTTGTCATATTCTGCTCGGAGTTTCCAACGTTTCCTTTGGTTTAAACTTAGCTGCACGACAAGTTTTAAATTCAGTTTTCTTACATGAATGTATGCAGGTCGGATTAGACTCGGCCATTGTGAATGCCAGTAAGATTCTACCTCTTTCTAAAATAGATCCATCCCACCAAAAGATTTGTTTTGATTTAATCTATGACCGACGGGAATTTGACGGTGATATTTGCACTTATGACCCTTTAGGCGAGCTAACAACATTATTCGCAGGCAAGAAAGCCAAAAAATCTGAAGCAGTCGATAAAAATCTGCCGATTAATGAAAGACTCAAGCAACATATTATTGATGGGGAGAGAATTGGTTTAGATGAAGCTCTAGACGAAGCCATGCAAGATTATCCTCCTCTAGATATTATCAATACTTTCTTGTTAGATGGTATGAAAGTTGTTGGTGAATTATTTGGTTCTGGCCAAATGCAATTACCTTTTGTCTTGCAGTCAGCCCAAACGATGAAAGCTGCTGTGGCTCATTTAGAACCCCATATGGATAAGGCGGAAACTGATGATCGGGGCAAAGGTAAATTTGTGATTGCAACGGTTAAAGGTGATGTTCACGATATTGGTAAAAATCTCGTTGATATCATTCTGTCTAATAATGGTTATAAGGTAATTAATCTTGGCATCAAGCAACCAATTGATAATATTATTAAAGCCTACGAAGAACATCAGCCGGACTGTATTGCCATGAGTGGTTTGTTGGTAAAATCGACAGCATTCATGAAGGACAATCTAGAGGTATTTAACGAAAAAGGCATCACTGTTCCCGTTATTTTAGGGGGCGCGGCACTGACGCCTAAATTTGTTAACCAAGATTGTCAAAATACTTACAACGGTAAAGTTATCTATGGTAAAGATGCTTTTGCAGATTTGCATTTTATGGATAAATTAATGCCTGCCAAAGTAGAAAATAATTGGGATGATATCAAAGGCTTTTTAGATGAAGTTGATGACATTGCGCAAACCTATGCCAGCGACGGCTCAGAACAACCTTTTGAGGGAGAAAACCGCGATAAAATTTTTGTCGATGAAGTTAGTAAGCCAGAAGAACCTTTAGTAATCGATACTCGTCGTTCTGATGAAGTAGCTTTGGATATTGAACGACCCACACCACCATTTTGGGGCAGTAAAATATTAAAAGCCAATCAAATTGCGATTGAAGAAGTTTTTCCTTATCTAGATTTACAAGCTTTGTTTGTGGGTCAGTGGCAATTTAGAAAACCCAAGGAACAATCGAGAGAAGAATATGATGAGTTCCTCGCCAGAAAAGTGCATCCTATTTTGGAAGAGTGGAAACAAAAATCTCTGACTGAAAATTTATTAGACCCCACAGTCATTTATGGTTATTTCCCCTGTAATGCAGAAGGGAATACTGTATATATCTATGACCCTGAAGATCATAGTAAGTTGGTCACATCCTTTGAATTTCCCAGACAAAGATCTGGCAAAAGATTATGTATTGCCGATTTCTTTGCGACCAAAGAATCAGGCGTAATTGATGTTTTCCCGATGCAAGCTGTTACCGTTGGGGAAATAGCTACTGAATATGCCCAAAAGCTGTTTAGCGATGATCAATATACTGATTATCTCTACTATCATGGTCTAGCAGTGCAGATGGCGGAAGCTTTGGCCGAATGGACTCATGCGAGGATACGTAGTGAGTTGGGCTTTGAGGCAGAAGATTCAGAGAATATCAGAGATATTTTGCAACAACGCTATCGCGGTTCTCGTTATAGTTTCGGATATCCTGCTTGTCCTCATATACCGGACCAATATAAACAATTGGATTTGTTGGATACCAAACGTATCAATATGTATATGGATGAAAGTGAGCAATTGTATCCGGAACAGTCTACTACGGCGATTATCACCTATCATCCTGTAGCGAGATACTTTAGTACTTAATGATAGATTTAATCTATCTTGACTATAATTGTTTTCAAAGAGGTTTTGACGATCTTTCACAAACTAGAATGAAAATGGGGGCCCTGGCTTGTCAGGATGTTTTCACTCAAGCTGAAAAAAAGCAAGTAACTTTAATCTGGTCTTTCATGCATCAGAAACCTTGCTTTGCCCTTTTCTTCAAAGGAATTTGCTGTTTTAGCTATGGCAAATGTCTGTCAAGTTAAAATCGCCCTAAAGCTATTTCTCTCAGCTCTTCGATTTCTGCAACTAATCCGAGCTTGTCGATAATATCGGCGATGATTCCACAGTGATCTTAGGCTATTTTTCTCAAATCTCTCTTATTAGTTAGATCTGGGTAAGTCTTTTTAAGTTGTTTGGTTGAATCAACTAAAGTTAATCTATAAACTTGCTGCTTGACTTGTAATATTTTATTGAATTTCCTTATGTTGATTACTCTCTTGTATGGCATGAATTAATTCCTGAATGAATTTGATAATTTCACTTCTTCCTAAGATATTGGATAAGAGCTGCTCCTGAAATGATATTAAGGTGATCCCCATCTGGGATTTTAATTCTTGCAATTCATATTTAAGTTGAGAAATTTCTGTGGTTAATCTCTCATTTTTTTCTCTTTCTTTCTTGAAAGAGTGCTCAACACTATTTCTTTGTTTGCCAATTTTTCTGTTGGTTGCTCCTAGTGCTTTATTCTTGGCAATCAGAACCCTAATCAGTTTTGATACAGCTTGATTATTTTCGAGAATAGAAAGCAATTCAGCTTTCTGAGAGTTTGTTAAGTATTTAGAAATATCTCGATTAATTTTATGATTATTTTTCAGCTCTTTAGATAAGTCATATAATTCACATTTATTTTTATTCATAATATTAAGTCAATTAATACTTTCTTTACATATGTCCGTATGTTAAGAAATAAAAAAGATTAAAGCAATAGAAATTACACCTAAAAACATTAATATTTTTTTGTAAATAAATACGAGTTATTATTTATTGATTTAGGCTAAAAATCTAGATATCTCTTAAAAATATAAATCTTTATACTGTCTTTATTAAAAATTTGTATTAGTTTCTAATGATACAGGTCCAAACCTTGATGGGTTTTCTAGTTCCTAGGAGTTCGGGTTAAGCAGAGACAGGCAAAACAAAGTCATCAAGAGCAATAGAGGGCTTTTTGGCGACAATAAGCAGCAATCAAGCCAGCTAATAAATTAACCACAAAGTTAATTAGGAGAAGGAAGTATTAGGCAATTTCGCTTGTTTCACTTTTTTTGTAAGCAGCCCAGCCTCCGAGATCAGAAATATCAAGCCATTGATATTTTTCGACCAACTCTTGAGGATAAAGCATCGCGATCGCCTGTTCCCCTCCCTCCAAATCCACTGTTTCAGGATACATATGAGGAGGTTCGTTATTCAAGAGATATTCATATTGCTCCTGGGTCATTTCATAAATTTCGCCAGGAATACTAACACCGCCGGTATCTACTGCATAAATAGCAGGATGCCAACCATTTTCTGCTGCATGAAGACGATAGCCCTCTATCGTCCGAGCAGTTTTAAGGAAAGTTGCTGATTGAAGATTTTTGTGATCTGGTTGTCCTTGCAACGCCGAACCACAGATAAAAACTCTCTTGGTGCCTGATTCTGTTGTACTCATATTATTTTTTTACTGGTTTGATTTAATTAGAATTAGATTCTTGATGAGTCATGATTTCCATTTCGCCGACAACTCTAACTTTGCTGGCAGCTAAATGTTGCTTAATAAATTTGCTTGCCAAATCTGGATTTTTACTCGCGATCGCATCATATATTTGGCGATGTTCTAAGCGAATTTCTAAAACTTGAGGATTATGTTGCGTAGTTTGCACTCGCAACAAGGCCATTTTGTCGAAAACCTGTTCTAATAAGGCAAGTAACCATTGATTATCAGAAATTTCTGCTATCAGATGATGAAATTGATAGTCTAGTTCTAATAACTCAAAACTATTCAATTCTCCTGAATTAGCTTCTGTTAACTGTTCCGCCGAAATTATATATTGCTCTAATTGTTTGAGCTGTTGGGAATTAACAAGTTTACAAGCACCTGCCACCGCAACTTCTTCTAGGGCAATCCGACAATCATAAAGTTGCACCGCATCTTTGATCGACATTTTGGCGACTCTAAACCCACCATTAGGATTGGAGACAATTAATTTTTCCCGTTGCAACTGCCCGATCGCCTCACGAATCGGAGTTCGGCTAACATTTAATTGTTTGGCTAATTTAGTTTCAACTATGCGCTCCCCTGATGCCAAATCGCCCGTGAGAATAATTTTTCTCAGAGCTTGATAAACCTGCTCTCTTAAAGATTTACTTCGTTGAATGGCAATCATAAATAGAATGAGAACTCTTAAAACAATGTTCGCGATTTTACGTATACAGTATACACGAAAAAAATCAATAATCTAACACAACTAATTCACTCCAGACAGATGTTTTAATCGACGTTCTCTCTCACCCAATGTCGAACAGCTTGTCTGATTGCACGTCTCCCACTAGTTCGGGATTTTTCAATTAAATTGGGTATTTGCTGAATTGGCAGATGAGGAAAAATTAGACTCTTCTTGGCCTTCAGGTATTCCCCATTTTTCAGCAAGTAGATAGTTAGTGTTCCTGATTCGTAACACCAGATTTCCATTACTTTCAATCGCGCGTAAATGGGAAAACGAGGTAAAGATTTACTAGTTAGATCAATTTCTAGAACTAGATCAGGAGGCGGATCTCGATCGAGGTCAAAATTTAACTGTCCTCGGACGAGGGTTTCGTTTTGAAAATAAAAGCAATTATCGGGTTCTACTCCTGCTAATTGAGTTTTTAGCTTCCAGGTTGTTGAGCCCAAGCTTTCATAATCCAATTCTAATTCCTCTGCGAGATCTTTAACTACATCCCCAATAACTTCTTTGTAATACTCATGTTCTGGTAAGGGATTCATAATTTCTAGTGTGCCTTGGTCGTAAGCTAAACGAGTACCACTGCGACTTCCTAAGTCTAAAAGTAAATCCTCAAACTGTTGCCAGTTAATATTCTGCAGGATAACTCGATCAGCTCTGGATGTGGTTATTAGCATTGATATAGACCTTCTAATAAATCATGAATTATTAATACTGAAAGCAAGTTTAAGATATCAATATCCTATCAAGTATTCCTAATGAATCTTGGCTAACTGCATTAGGCTCATCAGTAAAACATTGGCACCCTGAGTACATTGCTCAGGAGAAGTATATTCACTAGCATCATGGGAAACCCCCTGAGTACTAGGAACAAAAATCATTCCCATATCAGTAATTTGTGCCATTTCCTGGGCATCATGACTGGCGCGACTGGGAAGATAAGTGTAGTTTAAATTAAGCTTTTCACAGCTTCTGGCGATCGCTTTTTGAATCGAAGGTTCCGCCAGAGCCGGTTCATTATGTAGGCAGGGATGTAGCCGAATTTGGGTATGGGTTGCGATCGCGATTTCTTCGAGATGACTGCGTAATTGCTCCAGCAAACTATCAATATGTAAGCTAGATAGATCGCGAATATCTAAACTCATCTCCACCCAGCCAGGAACTACATTCGCCGCATTCGGCAAAACTTGCATCTTACCTACCGTCGCAACCTGTTGTCCTGGAGTATTGCCAATTTGATTGACTGCTAAAACAACTTGAGCCGCGGCTACTAGAGCATCACAACGCATCTGCATTGGGGTTGTCCCAGCATGATTGGCACTACCTTTAACAGAAATATTGAAACGTCTTTGCCCAACTATCCCTTCGACTACGCCAATTTGTTTGTGCATAGATTCTAAAACTGGCCCTTGTTCCACATGAAGCTCGACAAATGCCGCGATATCTTGCTCACTGCGACGCGCCTGGGCAATCTTTTGCCAGTCACCACCAATGCGCTCTAAACAAGTGTAAATATCTGTGCCATCGGGACGACGATAATAACCTGGATCGCCAATCACTCTGCCCGAAATTGCTTTAGAACCAATCATAGTGCCTTCTTCGTCGGTGAAGACAATGACCTCTAGGGAGCGATCTAGCCTAATCTTATTTTCTTGAAGAACTCGTACTACTTCTAAGCCAGCTAATACGCCATAAGCTCCATCATAATGTCCGCCACAGGGCACAGTATCAATATGAGAACCTGTTGCGATCGCGCTTAGCGCAGGATTTTTTCCCAGATATCTCCCAATAATATTGCCTGCTGTGTCTACTCGAACTTCCATCTGAGCTTTGAGCATCCAATCTGTTACTAACTTGCGGGCCGCCACATCTTCTTTGCTATAGGCAATTCTTTTGACTCCACCATCGGGAAGTTTGCCAATTTGCGCCAACCGAGCAATACTTTGGTTCAAGCGATCGCCATTAATCTTTAATTGAGTTTTGCTTTGAGCAGTAGTTATTGATTTCATAGTAGGAGCGACTTTAGAGAAGAGCAGAAAATTAAGTATACTGTATACAATAAATTTAAGACTATCTTTACATTCAAAGTCACAAGCTAATGCGATCGATGATACAGTCTGCTAAATTTGCAGGGAGGACCTGGAGTAAGTTATTTCCTTCTGCCTTCTGCCTTCTGCCTTCTGCCTTCTGCCTTCTGCCTTCTGCCTTCTGCCCTCAAGGACGAAGTCCTGCTCAACTGCTTACTCGCATCACAATCAATGTCATATCATCCTTGCTGGTATCCGTTTTACCCATAAACCGATCTACCTTGTTAAATAGATGATCGAGAATTTCTTCTGTGGTGGCTAAATTCTTACATCCCCATTCAAAAGCAGCGCAAAGATTTTCTTCATCAAACCTGCCACCATTGGGATTCACCGCATCGGTAAAACCGTCAGTGTAATAGATAATAGTGTCCCCGGGAGATAGTATGACTTGATCATCTTCATATTCAGAGTCGACATCCAAGCCAATTAACATACCCCAGGTGTCTAATTTCTTGAGTTTACCGGAGGAAGCTTCCCACCATAACGGGGGATTATGAGCCGCATTCGTAAAGGATAACATTCTCGTTTTGGGGTCATATTCAGAATAAAACATACTCACAAAACGATTCGAATTCTCTAAATCGGCATACATTACTCGATTAAGATGCTGCATTATTCGAGCAGGAGAATTCCGATTCAAAACTTCTGCTCGCAACATACCGCGAGTCATGGTCATAATCAAACCAGCAGGTACGCCCTTACCCATCACATCTCCGATTACAATACTCCAGGGGACTAGTGGGGACTCTTGCTCTTGAGCCATACCTCGATGATGGCGGATGCGATCGTAATTAGTGGGTATAAAATCGTAATAATCCCCACCTACTCGATTTGCTGTTTTACATCTAGCGGAAATTTCGATGCCCTCAATTTTGGGACATTGACTGGGCAACAGGCGCAATTGGATTTCTGAAGCGATTTCGAGTTCGCGATCTTGTCTTTCTTTGGAACGGACTTCTACAGTGAGCTCATGGTTTGCGATCGCAACTGCTGTTTGGTCAGCGACTAATTGTACTAGTTTGCTCCGGGTTGCCGTCCATTGATATTCAGGATCGACACTGAAAACGTACAGACGACCCTGTTCAACATTTTTGACGAGTATGGGAGTGCCATGAATTTTTAGTTGATCCCCCAGCTCTTGTTTGAGCTTATCATCTAGAAGATTAGAGAGTAATTTTGGGGATTTGCTAGTGATTTTATGAGTGGCAATATCTATCTGATAACTAACCTTTTCAAAGGTGCGGCGCACTTCTCTCCCAAGATTAGCCTTTTGACAGTGAATTTGCTCTAGACTTACCTGAGTGTCATTTTTATATAAAACTAGAACACCACCAATCGCATCAGTCACTCTTGCCGCCATTAAAGGGGTCAATTCGAGAAACTGATTTAAATTACTAAAACTACGGAGTGCAAATCCCAGAGAGCTCAGCAAATCTTGAATTTTGTTTTGCTCTTTTTTGAGACTAGCTACTAGCTCTTTAAGGGCAACAACAGAACTCACCGCCTCAGCTTCTGAGTTCAACTCCTGTTGCGACTTATCCGATGGTTGTTGAGGGAATGGGATAACAGTCATCGCCTCATTACTTTGTTCCATTACATATTAATAACATCAGACATTAGGTTAACTAAGACTGCTGACAACTTATCCAGAGTTATCTTTAAAATCGCTTCGAGATTAGCTATAAACTACAAGCTATAGACTTTTAGCTGGTAAAAAACATGGTGGGTCTCTGGAAATGCGATTGGTGAGACTGTTCTTGAAGAACCCCTCTCCAAAGCCGAATCGTAACCAAAATTTTGATCTGGTGCAATTGAAGTTGGTTCATCATAACTTAAATTAGCTATGATGCCAAGAATTTATCTGGTCATTAATTTCTTAGTCTTAATTAGGAGTTTATAGATCAAAAATTCCCAAATATTTTGCGATAGTCTGGACATCTTTATCTCCTCGACCAGAACAATTAATCACAATTCGAGGACGACCTTCTAATTGAGGACAAAGTTTTTCCAAATAAGCAAAAGCATGGGCAGTTTCTAAAGCAGGAATAATCCCCTCCAACTCCGACAATTTGCACAAAGCAGCCACTGCTTCCTTGTCTGTAATACTGTAATATTCTGCACGGCCTGTATCCTTGAGATAACTATGCTCGGGGCCAACTCCAGGATAATCAAGACCTGCGCTAATAGAATGAGCTTCGACAACTTGCCCTTCAGTGTCTTGCAATAGATAACTCATCGCACCATGCAAAACCCCAGGCTTGCCTTCGGTTAAAGTCGCGGCATGTTTTCCAGAGAGCACGCTCTCTCCCGCGGCTTCGACCCCAATCATCCGTACCGATGGTTCTTTCACAAAATCATGGAACAATCCCATTGCATTGGAGCCACCACCCACACAGGCTAAGAGAATATCGGGCAAACCAGCAAATTTTTCCTGACATTGGCGGCGAGTTTCTTGACCAATAATGGCATGAAAATCTCTGACCATCATTGGATAAGGATGGGGCCCAGCAACAGAACCCAAGATATAATGAGTATTCTCCACATTAGTCACCCAATCGCGAATCGCTTCGGAGGTAGCATCTTTGAGGGTTCCTGTTCCCGCAGTGACAGGTTGTACGGTTGCCCCTAGTAAACGCATCCGAAAAACATTGAGTTTTTGACGTTCCATATCTTGAACGCCCATATAAATAATGCATTCTAAACCAAAACGAGCGCATACTGTAGCGGTCGCAACACCATGTTGCCCGGCACCGGTTTCGGCGATGATGCGTTGTTTGCCCATCCGGATCGCGAGTAATGCTTGGGCTAGCGCGTTATTGATCTTATGCGCTCCAGTATGGTTTAGGTCTTCTCGTTTGAGATAGATCTGAGCTCCTGTCCCATCAGGTCTAGCATAATGCTCGGTTAGACGCTCAGCAAAATATAAAGGGTTAGCTCTGCCGACATAATCTTTGAGCAATCCTTGGAGTTCGGCTTGAAATTCTGGAGCTAATCGGTACTTATTATAAGCTGCTTCTAGCTCAGCCAAAGCTGGCATTAAAGTTTCAGGAACGTATTTTCCACCGTAGGGGCCAAAACGGCCTAAACTATCTGGGACATTGGTGCGATCGCTAGAGTTAATTGGTGTAGTTGTCATAGAAAATAGAAATAAAAATATTTTTCCGTACAAATAATCATAGAACTTTCCTTACTTTTGATCACGTAGTGCCAGATTTTCAAGTCTGATGCTTACTATCCTCAGGTTCAGTCTACAAGTCACACTAGATCAAAAGGTTTATCACAGAAAACCTGATATATGATATATTTCATCCAGTTACAATCTACTGGTTATTCAATGCAATAAAAAGCAGATTTAAATTTATTACGTGAGGAGTTTACATGAAAAAGCTAGCATTATTATCTTCCCTATTCTTGGGTTTGGCATTTACTTCGGTTGCCAATTTTGTCTCGGCAGAACCGAAACAGAATATTGATGTGCAACTTTTGGCTCAATCAACCGAAACCCCTAAATCGGCAGAAGAGGCTGTCAAAGAGTTTATCGATAGCCTGAATCTAACAGATGAGCAAAAAACCCAAATCAAAACTATTGTCACTGATTATCGTCCCGAAATAATTGAGACTTTCCAAGAGCTTGTAGTAGCTCTAAACACTTTAGAGCAAGTTGTTAAGCCTGAGTCATCCAGTAATGAAATTAGAGTTGCTAGAGATGAGGTTGTTCATTTAGAACGTAAACTAAGTGACATTATGTTTGATGAGTTGATTGCCATCAGAGATGAATTGACTGTGGAGCAGCGTGGACAAATCAATCAGAAAATTCGTGAGCTAGCATCCAAAAAAGCTAGCCAATAGTATCTGTAAACGATCTTGAAAAAAGCCAAAATACTTAAGGCTGTTTGTGTAATGGCTTTTTTCAAGAGCCAATTGATATTATTCAACAATTTTGCTTGTGCCGCAGATTCCCCTAATCAGATCCAGTCAAATTTCTCCTTTTCTCAGGTTTTTAGAGCAGATTGGCTCGCCAACAACCAAAATACTGAGACAAGCCAATATTCCCTGGCTGGATTTTGAAAAATCAAATAATTTAATTCCTGAATATTCCGTTTGGTCATTACTTGAGCAGGCCGCAAGATTCGAGAGGAGCGAAGATCTTGGCTTACAAGTTGCGATGCAAACTGACTTAGCCGATGTTGGATTGTTAGGTGAATCTCTACTCAAATCACCTTCACTATCTGACATCCTCAACAATTTTTTAAATCATATTCGTTGGCATAGTTCTTCTGCTTGCTTCTGGTTAAAGATTGATCATCAAGAGGCTTGGTTTTGTCGCCAGGGTATACCAGTTATTGAAGTTGGTTCGACTCAGGTAGAACTTTATACCTTGATTTATATGATCAAAGTCATTCAACAAATTACAGGACAACAATGGCAACCGACTAAAGTTTATTTACAAATGAAAGCTATGCCTAGTTTGTCTGCTTGTCCGCTACTGTCGGAGGTGCCACTGTTTTTTAATCAGCAATTTACCGCGATCTCATTTCCCCGTCATCTACTCCAACAAAATCGGGAGCAATCTTCCAAGACAAAAGCTGCTCTGGGGCAGAACCATGATAGCTGGCAAGATAATCTCCCTGCTACTGATTTATCAGGTGCGATCTCGCAAACCATAGAGACTTTGTTGCCTCATCAGGTTACTTGTATTGATACAGTTGCTAAGCTCATGGGTTTTAGCACTCGTAGCTTACAACGTTGCTTAGCTCAAGAAGAGCTCAATTACTTTGAGTTACTCAAAGCAGTTCGTCGAGAAAAAGCGATCGTACTACTAAAGGACTCAACACTCAATATCACTGATATCGGCTATCAATTGGGATATTCAGATTCTGCTAATTTTAGTCGTGCTTTCAAAGAATGGACTAATTTTTCTCCGCGATATTTCCGCAAAAAAACTCTCAAAATAAAACTGCATAACAATGACAATTCATAAGTAATTATTTAATTGTCCAAAATCATGTTGTATTTCTCTTAGGTCAAAAAGTTTAGAAGATATACTATCCCATATTCATCTTGTATGAAAAAGAGAGTGGTTTTTAGAACCATAAAATTAATCGTATGAATTAAAATTAATCGTATGAATGAACTACTCGAAAACTTGTATAAGAATTCTCCTAAACTCACTCAAGAATATATTAGAGACGTTTTAAAGCTTACTGATCATCGGGCAGAACTAGTGGCAAATATCACTGGGGGCATCTCTTTGCCGGAAACGGAATTGCTCTGTAAGTTGGTTGCACAACAAAGACCAGAGATATCCTTGGAAGTTGGCTTAGGATATGGATTTTCTGCCTTAGCGATTTGTTCTTCAACCCCAGCTAATGAACAAAGAACGCATATCGTCATAGATCCATATCAAGAAAAATTTTGGAAAAATCTTGGGCTGCGTCATCTTAATGAAGCTGGGTATTCAGATATTGTCGATTTTTATCCACAGAAATCTTATCAAGCTTTACCTCAATTGCTACAAGATGGGGTAAGAGTTGATTTCGCATTTATCGATGGCTGGCATACCTTCGACTATGTTTTAGTAGATTTTTTCTATATCGACAAAATTCTGAAAAATGGGGGAGTTGTCGCTTTCGATGATGCAGACTGGAAGTCTATTCGTCCTTTAATTAGATATATAGTGACTAATCTGAATTATAAAGTAGTAGGGACTCTTCCGGAAAAACATAAAAGGGAGCTTATTGATATTGAACTTGGGATTGAAGGCTCCTGTATCGCCCTACAAAAAATATCTGACAAGGACAATCGCGAAATTTTTTTCCACAAGGCATTTTTCTAATAATAACCATGATCCAAGACGTGATAATACAGCCATTGAAGTTAATTCCCAATGAAAGAGGTCGATTAATGGAAATCCAGAGAAGAGATAATGAACATTTTATTAGTCTTGGCCAAATTTATATTACCGAAACCTTTCCCGGGATTATTAAAGCTTGGTATCGTCATCATAAACAAATCGATCAAATTGCTGCTATTACTGGCATGATAAAACTGGTGTTATTTGACAGCAGAGAGTCGAGTCCAAGTTATGGAAAAGTTCAAGAAATAATTATTGGAGAGTTGGCTCCTAAGTTAGTTAAGATCCCTCCCAAAATCTGGCACGGATTTCAGACTATTAGTTTAAATAGTGCATTTTTAATTCATCTTAATTCGGAAATGTTTGACTCAAGTAATTCCGATGAAGATAGACTTCCTGTAAATACTATGGAAATTCCCTATCAATGGAATTAAGTAAGTGCTTATGACATTAGCTTAAAATAAGGCTTTAACTGGAAATAATCCATCTATGTTAATCCCCAATTTTGATCTTACCTTATGGACTAATGATCCTCAGTTAGCTTCCCGTGCAGAGAAAGGAGGAGTATCCAGAATTGGACTCGATCTAGAGACCTTGGGGAAAGAAAAGCGCCAGGCAGGAATGAATACTTGGATCAGCTGCCACCATCTTAGTCAGTTGCCTGTTATTAAGAAGAAGTTATCTAGAGCTAAATTATTTGCTCGATGTAATCCTTTAGGTAATCATAGCCATAAAGAAGTTGAGACGTTACTTGCAGCAGGCACCGAAATTATCATGTTGCCTAATTTCAAAACAGCAAAAGAAGTCTCCTCAATGCTGGACTTGATTAACGGACGTGCCCAACTTATTCCCTTAGTTGAAAGAAGCGAAGCGGTATACAACCTGGAAGATATAGTGAAATTAAATATAGAGGAAATCCATATCGGCTTGAATGATCTTTCTATCGATTTACAGGAAAAGAACCGTTTAGCTTTGCTATCAAAACCCATAATGGATCAAATTTCTAATATTGTAATAACTGCAAAGTTAAAACTTGGGATTGGGGGTGTAGCTAGAGCAAATGATGAGTCCCTACCCGTGCCATCCAATTTAATATATGCACGATTAGCACAACTCAAGGCAACAGGAGCATTAATCTCAAGATCGTTTAATATTGATAAATTAAGTACCAAAGAAATTGCAGAGGAGATAAAAAAAACTAGAGAACATATACATTACTGGAGACAGAGTTCAGTTATTGAACTCAATGAGGCTTTAAATATGCTAAAAAAATCAACAGGCTATACATAGATCATATGAAAATTCACCTTCATACTGTTTGCTGGAATGAATCCCACATGCTGAAATATTTCTTTCGACATTATGAAGATTGGATAGATAAATTTTTTATTCATGACGATAATTCAACGGATGGTTCTAGAGAAATTCTTGATGCAAAAAAAAGGGTGGTGCGTATCCCTTTGCAAAGAAAGTATCTTGATTCCTGGGTGCTTTCTGCCCAATATATTTACAATAACTCTTGGAAACAAAGCAGTAATGAAGCTGATTGGGTTGTTATTGCTAATATCGACGAACATCTCTATCATCCTCATGTCAAAGATTACCTATATAGATGTTTAAATAACGGAATTACAGCTATTCCCAGCCTAGGGTATCAAATGATAAGCAGAACTTTTCCCGATACAGATTCTGTACTTCATCAATCAGTATTAGAGGGAGCACCTTGGGTTAAAATGAGTAAAATGCAGATATTTGCCCCTCATAAAATTAAGGAGACCAATTTTAGACCTGGTCGCCATAGAGCTGATTTTTTAGGGGAAGTCATTATTCCTAAAAGAGACGAGATGCTAAATCTTCATTTCAAATATTTAGGTATAGAAAAAACATATCATCGTCATCAGTTACTGGCAAAAAAGTTAGGAGAAACAGACAAAAAAAAAGGATGGGGGCATAGATATCACTTTGACATGGATAAATTAAATCAAGACTTTAATAACTTTTACCAAGCGCGCATCAACATTCATGATCGCGATTACAACCCTGACATTCATCACAGCGGACATAGATGGTGGCGTATTGATAATAAGATAAAGCAAAAAATGATAAATTAAATAATAAAAATTGTGAGAAAAGCTGGCTTATTCATAATATAGTAAACACCGACGAAGCATCTAAGATATTAGGGTTAAGCCCTCGTAGTTATCAAAATTTATCGGTCCAGAAGGACTTTGTCTATTCCAATTTACTTAAAACAGCTCGTCAAGAAAAAGTGATTGCGATACTCAAAGATAAATGTTTACTAATAATAAATTTTCTTTTTTAAACTCAATGTTGTTAGCGCTTTTTCTCTAGTAATATTGGCAATTGTAATTAACAATCTGCTCTTAAATGACATTGTTTTTATGCTTGACAGAATTCTAATTCAAATAGTGCCTTCCAAAATAAATCCCGAAAATTTAATATCGCTAATCACCATTTTTGCTATTCGTTTTGGGATTGCTACTCTTATATTTTTATTTGGTCTTTGGTTTACAAAGCGATTACACAAGCTTATTCTTAAAATTCTCAAAAAATCCAATCTTGATCCTACAGTTATTTCTTTTCTAGGAAATCTAAGCTATGCCGCTTTAATTACTATTATTATATTAATGGTTTTGGCTGAATTAGGACTGAGAACGACTTCTATCGTAGCTCTTTTAGGAGCTGCTGGATTAGCTGTTGGATTAGCATTACAGGGTTCTTTATCTAACTTTGCGGCAGGAATTATCTTAGTGGTTTTTCGCTATTTTAAGGTAGATGATTTAATTGAAGGAGCTGGCATAATAGGATATGTTGAAGGTATTAAAATCTTTACAACTACGGTAAGAACCTTGGATAATCGATTAGTAATCATTCCCAATGCTAAATTAATTGAAGATAATATTACTAATTATTATGCTAAACCTTATTTGAGAATTGATCTCGTAATTGGTGTGAGTTATAGCGATAATATTGACAAAGTTAGGCAGGTTATAGCTGAAATTATAGATAATGAAT
This sequence comes from Xenococcus sp. PCC 7305, assembly GCF_000332055.1. Classification (GTDB taxonomy): domain Bacteria; phylum Cyanobacteriota; class Cyanobacteriia; order Cyanobacteriales; family Xenococcaceae; genus Xenococcus. The sequence goes on from NZ_ALVZ01000231.1 coordinate 88,127, forward strand.
CAAGGATTTTAGACTATCCCCAAGCGACTATTCATGTTGGTGAATTGGGAGATAATAGCGTAAATTTTTACGTTAGACCATGGGTTAAAACTCACGACTATATAATTACAAAATTTGATTTAATTGAAAATATTAAGAAGAGATTTGATCTAGAAGGTATAACAATTCCTTTTCCGCAAAGAGATCTCTATTTATACTCTCAAGATAAATAAATTATTATATCTCTTGGGTTGAAGTTAAAGCATTTTTAAACCAGATAGAACGCTGAGGGAAAGGAATATCAATTCCTGCTTGGTCAAAGGCTGGTTTTAGGCGACGGCGATATTCCCGTGCTACATCCCATTGTTGTCCAGCTTCTGTATTGAGAATCAAATGAATAGTGATACTGTTGTCCCCAAAATTTTCAACTCCTTTCATTATGATATTGGTGATGTATTTTTCCCAAAGGAAATCTTGTTGCATTTGCCGCGCGACTTGCTCAATCAACTTTATAGCCTGATCTAGATCGGTTTTATAGGCAACGTCAATATATAAGTCAATCCCTGAATAGCCATGACTAAAATTCGTAACTTTTGTAAAGCTTCCATGGGAGATAGTGAATAAATCCCCACATTTGGCTCGTAATTGACTAGCACGGAGTGAGACTGTTTCGACTTGACCCTTCACCTCTCCAATTTGAATCCAATCCCCCAAGGCGTATTGATCTTCAAGGAGAATAAAATAGGTTTGCAGAAAATCTTTCAGCACATCTTGAGACAAAAAAGCGATCGCACCGATCGCAATTAGGATAATGTTGAGAGCCTTGATCACATAAAAAAACACAAGCAAGCCTAATAGCACAGCTACATATCCAGTTAATTCCCCCATAACATTCTCAATTGTTTTAGCTCGTGCATGGAGTCGAACATTTCCATTCCCGCCCTCCCTGATCCGATCAACTATGAGTTTGGTATTGGATTTGATTGCGGTATCGAGAACTAACTTTAATATATGTGCTCCTATGGGAATCCCAATATAAGCCAAGGGAACTCGTAGCAACCAGGCACCAAAGGCATTGGTTTGGGGAAATCGCTGTAAGATAATCGCTATGCCGCCAAACCAGATCACAAACTGCATTGCAAATAAAACTCGCCGCACAATAAGGTTAATACCTATCTGCTGTTCTAAGCTTAACTTAGGAAAATAGCGTGCCAATCTATGCCGAGGTTTTTCTTGGGAAATAGGAAGTGATGCTGCATCCACAGAAATGTCAGGGATAATTGGTGTACTGGTATTAGACTCTATGGTGTCTAGATCCTGTTGACGCTGCTCTACTGTCTGACGAATATAATTTCGCAAATCCTGAATCTTTTTGATCCCAAAACTCCCTATTAACATTACGGCTAGAGTTCCCAAGACGAAGGGAATTTGCTGTTGTTGATAGTTCGGTTGCCGCTGTTCCTGGGCCTGGAGCAATGCTTTCTCAATTATTTGTGACCATCTTTCGGCAATCTGATCAATAGTGCCAGGCTCATCTAGTTCCACATCATAGGGCGTGACATTTAAAACATTGCGAGGTCCCCAATCTTTATCAGAAGCAATAATAATCGTTTGATTACTGAGTTTTGAGGGAGTAACTTGGAGCGTATTGGGATCGAATCCGCGTTGCACAATATCCGATAGATGAAACTCAATTGTCTTGACCCGTCGCTCAATTGGAGATTTACTGTTGCGGTTGCCAGTATCTTCTGGAGTGGGAGTTGCCACCCGAAACAAGAGTTTCCCATCTAGCCGAACCGTACTGATGTCCAGATTTCCTACTTGAGTGACGTCAAGGGTCGGCTGTTGTTGAATTGCTTCTGGCAAATTAATAATTTGACTCTGGGCTGGAGAAATCTCAAGTTGAGTTGATACAACGAATAACAAACTAGTTAAAATAGCAATCCCCCAAAACTTTAGAGTTGTTTTTCTGGGAATGAATCGGAGTCTACTTAGCTTGTGGGTGAAACAAGTAACATAATTCACTAAGCTGTTGTTTGAATCACATCCCATAGTTTTAGCACGGTAGAATTACTTATTAATTACGCTTGATTATCCTACATTAGTGCTAACGATGGAGAGAGAAAATGAAGATAGCAACAACATATTTCTCAAACAAATTGGCGTGAAATGACAAGAAATCGGAAACAATTATTGAATTTCTCACAATCATGTTGCACTTACCCTATGATGCATAGCGACTTGAATATGGCTATGTTAGTGGTCAGAAAGATCAACCGCTTCTTCTGCCACGGTCACTATGGATAAAGTTGTCGATCATTGCATTGCTAATACCGACGCAAATTTACTCGAAATCTTTAATCAATTTCATTAATAAAAACTTTTAAAGCAACAGAGGAAAAAATTATGAGTGAATGGATTTCCGGCTTAATGGCAGTTCCCGGTATGGGCCCAGGATCGGGAACAACCTTAACGAGTACTGAGAATAAGGTGCTATTCAAGAATGTCAATATTTTTGATGGTAAAACTAATGGTCTTCAAACAGGAATGAATGTTCTGGTTGAACATAACAAAATCTCCCAAATCTCAGACCAAGCAATTCCTGATAATGGAGCAACCGAGATTGATGGGAACCGCATGACTTTAATGCCAGGGATGATTGACTGTCATACCCATTTGGCGATATCGGGCGATTTTGCCAATCTAGAAGAAAATTTTACGGCTGGAGATCTTCATGTGAACGCCACTCTTCATGCCCGGTATGCACTTCTAGACGGCTTTACCTCTTGTCGTGATGTTGGTGGACCTACTTTTGGTTTAAAACGGGCGATCGACCAGGGGAAGATTTATGGACCTCGTATTTATCCAGCAGGAGCTTTTATTAGTCAAACCTCTGGACATGGGGATTTTAGAGCCTGGAATGATCCTAATCCTAGTCTTTCTGGCAGTCGATATCCTTCGAATTTTATGCGTTTAGGAATTGGGATTGTTGCTGATGGCAGGGATGCTGTATTAGCCGCAACTCGTCAAAACTTGATGATGGGAGCTTCTCAAATCAAAATCATGGGCGGTGGCGGTGGTTCATCGAAATATGATCCGATTGATACCACGCAATACACTCTTGATGAAATGAAAGCAGCCGTAGAAGCGGCGGAAGATTGGGGCACTTATGTTACTGCTCACATTTTTACAGATAGAGCGATTAAAAGAGCGTTAGAAGCAGGATTAAAATGTTTTGAGCATGGCTTTTTTATGAGCGAAGAAGTTATTCAGCAGGTAGGAGAAGCAGGAGCTTTTGTTTGTCCACAAATGTGGGGCATGTCTCCTGAATTATTCAATAATCCTAATGTGCCGAAATCTAAGCATGACGGCATTAAAGCCATGCAGGAGCAGTATAAGGATTTTGCCCCTTGGTTAGTTAAACATAAGGTAAAAGTTGGTTTTGCTAGCGATCTTCTGGGCCCTTCTGATGATGGCATGAAATCTCGTCGTTATGAATTGTGGTGGCGCGCCGAAGCCTTTGGTAGTAATTTTGAGGTTTTAAAACATTTAACTTCTAATGCTGGTGAACTCTTAGCTCTGTCTGGTCCACGTAATCCCTATCCTGGGAAATTAGGAGTCATAGAAGAAGGAGCTTTAGCCGATATTTTAGTTGTGGATGGTAATCCTTTAGAAGACATGATGGTTATAGGTGGCAAAGATCAATGGTTTGGCGATCTAGAAACACCAAAACCGATTGAAACTCTCAAGGTGATTATGAAAGATGGGGTAGTTTACAAAAATACTTTGTAAATAAGACTGTTTGACAATAATTTTAATTCTCTCTGTTGTTAAAGTTTTACTCATTTTCAGGGGGATTAATCAAACTATTCGCTGAATCCATGAATACCATCACCCATAACATTTCTCGGCAATCTCAAATAGAACATTGGGAGGATTTATTACCAAGTCCAACTAAACTTAAGTCTGATTTTGTAGATCCTTTTGATGAGTTAACACCAGGACAATTAGAAGATTTAGCTATCCTAAGTCGTATTCGTTGGTTAATTAGTTCTAACAAAGCAGATCCTAATGGTGCATCGGCCCAAGAAGCTAAACAAATTGAGAAAGCTTTTGTTAAACAAGGAATTGATGTGGAGTGGCTATTATCAAAGCGGCAAATGGTTCGTCAACAGAGAATTGAGCAGACGACGAATAACAAGATTGAAGCTAAAGATATTAAATTATCTGGTGTAATTTTGCCTTTGTATTGGAATAATGAGCGGCTACTGACTCATTTTCTCTTGATGCCCTATTTAGGACAATGTAGTCATTTTCCTCCTCCTCCTCCAAATCAAGTCATCTTTGTTGAATCTACCGAACCGATTGCGATTCAAAAATTAACCGCAAATCTCCAAAAATCTCAATATTCGCTTGTTTGGGTTTCGATTGAAGGCACAATCAATCTTGCAGCTACCAGCCATCAAGTTTTCCGGGTTGATGGCATGTCATGGTTGGAGTCCAGTTATGGTGCAATTTGTCACAATATTTCTCTTTGTTCTCCCAAGGAGATAGCCCAGGTTTTGGCATGGCAAACGAGGGAGGAGAGAAAATCACTTTATCCCAAGTTAACTGAATTAATCCTAGTTGATATTGATTCGAATTAATTAAAAAAACATAATAAAGACTAAAAAATATACAAACATACTCTTGAATAGTTCTTTGTTTCTCATCCAATTAATAATTCATGTTTCTATTCCAATCAAAAATTTATCCCTTATTATCTTTAGTCTTATTCCTCGGACTATTTACTCCGACAATTCAAGCTCAAGAAATTGATCCTGAAGAAGTTAAACAGGAAAATTTTGAAAACTCCATCAGAAAAATTGGACTAGCTGCCGGCTATGCCAGTCAATGTTATATAGAGCAAGACGATCAAGAAGCTGTTGAAAGAATTGGAGATGAAGCTTTAGCTGTTGCAGAAATAATTTTGCAGGATTTTGGTTCAACTCTTGCTTTTTTGTTTACTTCAAATGCTGGTTATGGTGCTGGTAAACCCACAGATTTGAGTAACTGTGACCAACTGATTCTAGATTGGCAAGAATTGGTCGAAAGTTTTAGCGAAGCAGAGGAATAATTATTATGCACTGTCACAAAGTTATCTCTTTTGCTCTTTTAGCTTCTTTGGGAGTTCCCCAAATATCCTTTGCTACTGAACTTGCTGCTCATACTATTGTTCCAGAAACCATTGATTCAGAATCTCTTGAACTGAGTGAACTGCCAACTCTGATGGCACGTAGACCTCGACCGAATAAACCCCATCGTAGAAAACGCAGGCGGAACAGGAAAAGAAGAATTCGCAACGAAATTAGAGGTGAGATTCGGCGTGAACGCAATAGAAGAACCGCAGCTCGAATTATTAGAGGCGTTGTCGGGATTGGTATTGGTGCGGCGATCGCAGAATCTAATCGTAATAATCGCAATAATTCGGAAGTAATCATTATCGAGCGAGATCGCGAACTTGAGTCAAGAGGTTATTATGATGAACTTTATAAATGCGAACATTTGGACCAGGGAGGCTATTATATCGCTGATGAATTAGAAGCCTGCTTGAGAGGAAATTAGAAGTATTTAAATTATTTTCATGACAGCAAAAAAATAAAACATGAGTAGAGAAAGTAAGACTTGGCCTTCGAGTGACAAAGCAAAACAATTTGTTAAAGATACAATTTGTCTCGACTTTTTTGCCTCTCCTTTTGGAGCAGGATGGACCGAAGATAGTGAATTACATGATTACATAGGTCGTGCTATGGCAACGGGAATTACTGGTGCCAGCATGACGATCGCCGAAACCGATAACACTTGGGAAAAATTCCTCAACAGTCATCGCAAATGGAGAAATACTTTTCTACAAAACCCTGATCGCTATGTTTTTGTCCATAATGTGCGCGATATTGAATATGCTCAGGAAACTGGTAAATATGCAGTTATCTTTAATTCCCAAACCTCCACCATTGTTAGTGGTGATTTGAGTAGAATTGCCACCTTGCGGACAATGGGTTTGGCTAGCATGCAGCTAGTTTATAACGGTCGATTTAGAGCAGGTGTCGGCTGCATCGATGCTCTCCATCTTCCAGATACGGGATTGACAGACTGGGGCAGAAAAATCATTGATGAAATGGTTAAACAAGGTATTGTCGTCGATCTTAGTCACGCTAGTTGGCAAACCACAGAAGATGCGATCGCACATATGAATCAGAAGCATCCAGGTGTACCCGTAGTTTATACCCATTCTCTCCCTGCTGGTTTGTACAAAAATACACCCAACGCCACAGAAAAAGGATGCTATCGGAACATTACGGATGAACAAGCACAAAAAGCTGCGGCAACTGGAGGTTTTGTTAGCCCAACTTTCACGGAATGGATGATGGATGGTATTTGGCCTGATGATATTACACCATTACAATGCGCTCAAATGATCGATTACTACGCCAAACTTTTAGGAGACGATCATGTGGGCATTGCTTCGGATGATTTAATGAAGCTCGATTTGGTGGTTAAGTTTGCCAAGGCTGCTCCAGATATTTATAACGACAATAACTATATGTTCGATGCTTTTGATAAAGGGGCTGAAGGCTGTGGGGAAATGGCAAAAATTCTTCCTGCCGTAACTGATGAACTTTGGAAAATGGGTTATTCGGATGAAGCAATTAAAAAGTTCTATGGCGGAAATGAAATGCGTGTTTACCGACAGGTATGGCAATAATATTCTACTTATTTAAGCGAAACATCATGATGAGAATAGTTGTTTATAATTTGCTTTTTGTTTTGACTCTTTTCATTCAGCGTCTACCTGCGATCGCTCAAGACTCAGTTAATGAAGACTCAGAAACTAGTAGAGAAACTGAATCTCCCGAGTCTAATTCTGCTCCTGTTTCAACTTCTGCTGCCACTCTCGGAGGCCCAAGCAGTGTAGACGCCGAGCTTGCCGAAGATGCTAGAGAGAAAGATTCGGTATTTGAAGGGATTGACCGAGCACTAAAACCCTGGTTTGAATTCAAAGAGCGAGTTAATCAAGATGTAGGTTTGAAATTTGGTCTTGACTACAGCATCTTGTATCAAGGGCTGACTGATAGTTTAGGAAAAGATCAAGCTGCGGGTGGAGTATTTCGAGTCTTCGGTAATTGGACTTTATTAGGTCGTAATTCTTCATCGCCTGGTTCATTGGTATTTAAAGGTGAAAATCGCCATCGCATTGGAACCGATGTTGCACCCCAGAATCTGGGATTTGAAGCGGGTTATGTTGGTTTAACTGGAACATTATTTAGTGATTTTGGCTGGGGTGTTACCAATTTATTCTGGCAACAAAGATTTCGTGACGGCAAAATAAATTTTATTGTCGGGAATGTAGATCCTACTGACTATGTTGATATTTATGGTTTAACTAATCCTCTGACCCATTTTCAAAACTTGACCTTTCTCACAAATCCCTCAATTGCCGCTCCCAATCAGGGCTTAGGAATTGCAGGGGGAGCCATGCTATCGGACAATGTTTATCTTACAGCTAGTCTCAGCGATGCCAATGGCGATCCGACTGAGGCAGGATTTGATAGTTTTTTCGACGATGGAGAATATTTTAAGCATATTGAAATAGCTTGGGTTTCTTCCTTTGAGCGTCGTTATTTCGAAAATATTCACCTGACAGCTTGGCATGTCGATGAACGAGACGAAGCGGGAACCCCCGATGATTGGGGTTTAGCCTTTTCCGCTAGTTGGTTTATTAATGATAAATGGATGCCTTTTTTGCGCGGAGGTTATTCCCAGGATGGTGCCGCCTTGCTCGATGGTAGCGTCAGTTTTGGCATGGGACGCTATTTCGCCAATAGTAGCAATCTTTTGGGGTTGGGTGTGGGTTGGGGCAGTCCTGCCCAAAAGGGATTAGAAGATCAAGTAACCACCGAACTTTTTTATCGTTTGCAGTTAGCCCAAAATCTGGCTCTTACTCCAGATATTCAAGTTATTTTTAATCCTGCTTTGAATCCCAATCAAGATGCGATCGCCGTTTTTGGCATTAGAACCCGTTTAAATCTGTAGACTTTTTTTAAGATAAAAATTTGCTCCCAAGTTGTCAGTAGTTGTCAGTCAATAATTTTCTTAAAATATTATTTAATTCTCAAGGAACTACGACCAAATGTAGTTCTATGATATTTAGGTTTAATTTTTTTTTGTTCTGTAATTTAAAAGACTAAAAGTTTCAATTCGGATATTGTTATCCCCATGTATTCAGAATCTTTTAGTCCATAGTAATATTCATAAAAAAATACTGATGAAAACTAGTGATAAATCAAAATCAAAAAAATCTTTATCAAAAATAATTACTACTACCTTTCTTGGTGGATTTCTCGTAATTCTTCCCGGCTATTTAGCGATTCTAGCCCTTAATAAAATGATTAAGGGTTTAGTTGGCCTAACTTTTGTTTTCCTCAAGCCGATCGCGGCCGTCCTTGGTCTAGCAGAAAGCGATATTGCAATTCCTGTTGCCTCAATTGTTTTTATTATCATCTGTTTCATTGCCGGGTTGATTGTCAAAAGTAGCTATGGTCAAATTTTCAAAAAATCCCTAGAACCAATTTTCATGAAAATCCCTGGCTATCTTTTAATGCGCAGTATTATCCGCCGCATTGCCAGGATGGAAGAATCCCAAAATATGAGTATTGCTTTTGTCGCTGTAGGTGAAGTGCACGAAGCATTATCCCCCGGTTTTTTGGTTGAACATCATGACAATGGATTTTATACAGTTTTTGTCCCCACAGTACCAACTCCAACAGTGGGGAATATGTATCTGATTCCAGAAGATAAAGTTTTTATCGTCGATGTACCCTTTTTAGATATGGTCAAATTTATCACTAAATGGGGGCAATCCTCTCCTGCATTAATAACAGCCATTAACCAAATTCAACTAACTAAAAATCGGGTAACGATATCTCCGGCCGATAATGGCTAAAGATTTATATTATTTCATGAATATTTTAATGATGAAAATTCCCAATATTATTTGTTCCTTAAGTATATTTTTAATTGCCGGTCAACAATTTGTTTTTAATTCTGTTCAGGCATCTAATCTTCAACCTAAATATCCAGGACTTCGACTAAATCAAAGTCCCGATCAGAACTCGAAATTTGAGCTATACGCTAACGCCATCAAAAATTGTCCTAGAGAATTTACTAATTGGAATTTGGTCGAAAGTTTTACTACAAAAAGTTATAGCCTAGCACTATGCCAACAAAGAGATGATTTATATCTTGTCGGGCATCAGAAAGAGCCGCATGAATCTTTTATTTCTGCTCTGGTAGAATCTCAAAATAATAATCTGCTGATTGCCGGCGATAAGGACGGATTTTCCTATGAAATTAGTAACTCTGAATTAAAAGTATTTCAAGATAATCAGCTAATAGCCACAGAAAATCTTTTAGATTTAAATTTAATAGGTAACATTTGGCAGTTACAAGAAATCCGCTATAACAATGATGAATTAATAGAAGTTGCTAATCCTGATAATTACACTATCGAATTTCTGCCAGATGGGCAGCTCGCTATCAAAGCAGACTGTAATCGTGCCCTAGGAGCTTATACTCAAGATGGCAGTAGCATATCCATCGAAATCGGTGCTACGACTCGTGCACTCTGTCCTCCCGAGTCAATTTCCGAGCAGTATCTTCGAGATCTGCAAGCTGCGACCATCTTCTTTTTTAAGGATGGCTACTTGTATTTTGATTTAAAATTTGATACTGGAACCATGAAGTTTAGGCCAGAGTAATAAGTTTATGTATATTAGAGGCATCGGGGGTTGTTAGGGGAAATGAGCAATAGATTATTTAGATTATGCTTCCGAAAGTCAATCGTCAATCAAAACTTGAGAGCTATTGCAAAATACTTGGTAATTATTGTCTTGAGTTTTGGTTTGGTTGTCAGTACGCCGGCAATTACTAATGCTCAAATACCTTTTTTAAGTTCAAGTAGTAGTACCAATGGTGAAAGTACGTTTACTCCTTGGTGGAAAATGAGCAAGGTGAGGGTTTGCGGAAAGCTGTTATGTACAAACGTTAATTTCCCCTATTTCCCCTACGATGTCTTCGGTGACAATAAATTCACAATAGCTTCGAGAACTGATTTACAAGATCCGCAGAAAACTTCTGATGAATTGGAAATACGAGCTGGGGTAGTTGAGCAAACATTGCTTTCCTTATATAGAAGAGTAGTTAGAAACAATGCTCAAAAGACCGGAGCCTTTGACCAGAAGCAATCACAGGAAATAAGCCTTCAAGATTGGTTACTTTTCAAGGACAAACCATTGCATCCCTTGACACCCAAAGTTGAAGTTGGCACTAAAAATGCCCAAACAATCATTTTTACTCCCACCCAACCAGAATTAGGTTTATCCCAAGAAACTATTATTACAATCACGGAGGATGATTCTATTTATAATGGGAGGCCTGTTGAAGAGTTAGCAAGACAATGGCGTCAAATTATTCACGAAGATTTGAGTGAAGCTTTATGGGGAAATGAATTTGATCGTATTTTTCCTGCGGGGCGATTGCAGATCATTGTCATGATTTTTGTTCTGACGCTTGTGCCAATTATTTTACTCACAATTTTTGGCCGTTTAATTCGCAATTTGGATCGTCAATTAAGATATAAAATCAGAGAACTCAATGAGTTAGCCAAATTAGAGCAGCAAGCTTCTTTTCTAAATCCTTCAGATTCTCCCGATACTATCTCGGAAGGTTCCGAGCAAATCTTGGAATCTCTTGATGAAAAGCCGCCACAAGACAGACAACAAGAAATAACTAATAATACTGCAACTAAGAGTAATAATTTAGACAAAAAAGTAGCTTCAATCAGAAAAGTAAAAATTATTTTCAATAGATTGCAAGGATTTATCATAACCAAAATTAATAATTTATTGGCGAGATCTCCTACCGTTTCTTTGACGTACCAAAATATAGTTAAACAACTAAAAAACTTAACGAGATTTTTGTTACAACTTTTGATTTGGCTGCGGGTTCTCTTCCTGTTTGCTGGGTTGGCCTTGATGGTTTGTGTTTATCCGAATACCAGGATTGCTTCTTTCTTTTTTATTGCTCAGGCAATATTTTTACCGCTGATTTGGATGTCAGTAAATTTATTAGACACAATTGTTTCGTTTGTGATTGACTACTACTTAAATCGCTGGGCCCAAGAAGGTCAAATAGCGCAGCCAAATTCCAATCGTTATGCCCTTAGGGTCACAACCTATTCTCCGGCTTTAAAAGGTGCGAGTAGTTTTGTCTTTACGATCATTGGCATTGTCCTCACCATCGAACTTTTAGGGATTGACACTAGTGTGTTGGCTGGTGCTGGGGGAGCTGCTTTATTGGTCGGGTTTTTGGGCCGCAATGTCTTAGAAGATATGCTGAATGGCGTCTTAATTCTCTGGACTGATCGCTATGCCATTGGGGATATCATTACAGTCGGTGCGGTGGGTGGTTTTGTTGAGAATATGAATCTCTATAATACCCAGATTAGAGGAGCGGGCGGTTGTTTGATTACGGTGCCCAATGGGCAGATTTCTTTGGTCGAAAATAAAACTAAAGATTGGTCGCGAACTGAGTTTAAAATTGAAATTTCCGCCAAGTCAGATCCTCTCAAAGCGATTCGAGTTTTGCAGGAAGTAGGAGAGCAAATGCAACAAGATGCCGATTGGCAAGAGGCTATGTTAGAACCTGTAAATATCTTGGGCATCGATCAAGTTTCCCACCAAGGCATTATTATTCAAGTTTGGATTAAAACTCAACCAATGAAACAATTTTCTATTGGTCGAGAATTTCGCCTCAGAGTCTTACAAGCATTTACTAAAGCTGAAATTGAATTGGGCATGCCCCAGCGTCAGGTTTGGCATATTGAACCTTCAGCTGAAGACCATGAGGCGCAAAGCCTTGCCTAAGTCCCAGCAATAATAGTAGTTTGAGGATATGTTGGTTGAACCACAAGAAGCGATCGCAGGATTGAAATTATTAGTCTGTCTGGCAAAAGCCGATGGTAAGCTCCATCCCGATGAGCAAAAAATACTCACAGAAGCTTGGCAAAACGCTCAAGAGTTATCAGATTTACCTGAAGACATGACTATTGAAAGCATTTTGGCAGAAGATATCCAGGTTGAAACGCTTTTATCTGAGATTGTTACGCCCAAAACCCAAACTTTGTTGTACGAAGCTGCTTTTGTCGTCGCAGCAATTGATGGTATTGCCCCCGAACAGGCAATTATCTTAAACAAGATCAAAGCAAGTTTTTCCATAGAAGACCAAGATTCGCTGGAGCAGCATCATTCCCTGGCAGAATTAGCTGTCCAAGCGCCCCAGGATTTTCTGGAAGCGATCACAGCTCAATTAGTATCTGTTAAAGAGATGCGCAATTTAATCTTAGATTATGCTATTGGCATTGCGATCTTGGGTTTTAATCCCTTTCCTGGTATTAATCTGGTAACTAATACGATCGCTGGGGTCTTGATTATTAAGATGATCCGAGATATTGGGTCTAAATGGGGTTACCCCAAAGGCCAGGATGCGATCGCAATTATTGGGAGTATTTTTGGTGGTTTTGGGGCTTTCTTGGCGGCAATTACTAGTTGGGCAACTATTTCCTTTGCTGGGTTGTATCTCCCTTTCATTGGAGAATTTGCTGTGGCCTCTTTTCTCTTCACCTTGACTTGGGCGATCGGCCAGGCAACCAATCAGTTTTATCTGAGTGGCCGTCAACTAGATGCGGCGGCTCTTAAAAGAGCCTTTCTTCAGGCGCAAAAAGAGGGCAAAATACTCAGTCGTCAGATTAAGTTTCACCACAAAAATTGATTAAATACTTTTGGTATACTTCACTCGTATTCCCTCAGATCTCTTTGTTTTGTCTGTATAGTGGTGCTTCGAGCCTAATTTTAGAAGCTGTAGATTGTTACTTAACTTTGCAGTTTTTCCCTAATTTTACAAAAAATTAAGTATAAATACTTAGAAATTAGGAGGTTTTTGTGGTCAAAATCGAAAAAATTGTTGAAATCTATACCAATTAGTAGTTTCAGCGATCAATATTAGTCAAGTCCATCTTAGAATAGTGCAGTTGGAGAAACTCCGCCTTTTGGCGACAGTATTTTCTTTGACCTTGTCTTAAATCCACTCAACTGTAAAAAATAAGGAGATTTGTATGAATAAAGGTGAATTAGTCGATCGGATTTCTCAGAAAGCTACCGTAACCAAAAAACAAGCAGATGCAGTCTTGACTGCTGCGGTTGAAACTATTATGGAGGCTGTTTCAGAAGGCGATAAAGTAACATTGGTCGGGTTTGGCTCTTTTGAGCGTCGCGATCGCAAGCAAAGAGAAGGCCGTAATCCCAAAACAGGGGAAAAAATGAACATTCCTGCAACAAAAGTTCCTGCTTTCTCCGCAGGAAAGCTATTCAAAGAGAAAGTTGCACCCAAATAACTAGTTCTCAAGATATTTTTCTGATTTTGGCAAGACCAAAGCATGGAGGAAATCTAGCTTGGGCAGCTACTATTGCAGGCTGTCCAACTTCTTCTATCAAAGATTTTTCTGCCAGTATCAATCCTTGGGGCATCCCCCAATCTGTGTTGAAGGCGATTCAAGAACAAATTCCTGGGTTAACAGCCTATCCGAATCCGGAATATCCTGAATTAAAATCTGCTTTGGCTGAGCATCATGGTCTGAGTACAGATTATATTTTGCCGGGCAATGGTTCGGCTGAATTATTAACTTGGGCCGCTAGAGAATTAGCACAACAAGAGAGAACTTATCTTGTTACTCCTGCTTTTGGTGATTACAGTCGAAGCTTGAGGGCATTTAAGGCCGAGATAGTTTCGTTGCAGTCACCTTTGCTTCCGTTTGGTGATTTGGCTAGTCTGATTCCTCGCTATAAGTTGCCGAATTCGGGGTTGTTGCTGAATAATCCCCATAATCCCACGGGTCAACTTTGGCCGAAAGCCGAAATTATGCCTTGTTTGGAACGTTTTGCTTTAGTGGTCATTGACGAAGCTTTTATGGATTTTCTGCCCAGCTCTCAACAACAAAGTCTGATCGATCTAGTGCCGAAATTCTCCAATTTAGTTATTTTGCGTTCTTTGACTAAATTTTATAGTTTACCTGGCTTGAGAATTGGTTATGCGATCGCACATCCCCATTTAATTGAAAAATGGCAAGCCTATCGCGATCCTTGGTCAGTTAATAGTTTAGCTGCCGCTGCCGCGATCGCCGCTCTCAAAGATCAGGATTTTCAACAGCATACTTGGGATTGGTTAGTTCCTGCGCGAGCCCAGCTTATCAAGGGTTTATCAGAAATTCCCCAACTGCAAGTTTTGCCCAGCGCCGTTAATTTTTTATTAGTTAAAAGTGGTCTATCTGTGACCGAGCTGCAACAGCAATTATTACAAAAACACCAAATATTAATTCGTGATTGTCTAAGTTTCCCTGAACTGGGAGATCATTATTTTCGAGTTGCAATTCGGACTATTCCCGAGAATGATTATCTCGTTAAATCATTAAAATCAGTATTTAATAAAGTGTCTTAATATATAATTAATTTTGCTTAGGCACTCACTTATTTGTGCATAGAATTAATGAAATAAAGATTTTTTTGAATATAATTAAACAACTCCATCTCATACATGAAAGTAGCTTATCCTCGTAAATTCAATGGTATGGGTGCTCGCGACATCTTCAAGCAATTTGTGCTGCATAATCGTGAACTGCACCTAATTACTCTCAATCGCTATCGTTACAACGAACAACATAGCTGTGCAGAACTAACTGGCGTGATTGAAAAGCTCAATGGTAAGCCCCCAGAATTGGTGCAAGAATTATCCCGACATGTCTGTGATGAAGCACGTCATGCTATGTGGCTAACAGATTTACTGATAGATCTAGGTGCCGATATCGGCAAGCCACCAGGAGTATCCTATATTGGTGAATTTGAAAGATTGCTAGACCAAGAATCTTACGACCCAGAAGTAAAACTTGATGACTACCTCATTGCCGCCCTAGTCTCGATTAACGTCACCGAAAAACGGGGTTGCGAATATTTTTCAGCCCATATCAAAGCCCTCAAGGAAGCACCTCAGACAACAGAAAATATCAAAATTCGCGAAACTATTGCCAAGATTTTCCCAGAGGAGGCAGGTCATGTTCGTTGGGGGAATCGGTGGCTAGCTCAACTTGTCAGGAAAAGTCCAGAACATAGAACAAAGGTAGAACAAGCAAAATGCAAATATTCAGCAATTGAACAGGCGGCTTTTGAGTCGGGGATGGATATCATGGCTGGTGCAGAACTGCGTCGGCTTAGTAATTTACTCGAAGTAACCAATACAATGCCAGTTTGGGAACGTTCTCAGTATTTTATTCAGCATCTACCACAAACCTTATTGGCACCGGAATTGCAAATGACCCGAATTCAAACGGCACAAAAAGCTTGGCAACGAGATCCTCAATCTTTCATGGAAAAGTTTGTGCCAATGTTTTTTAATGGTTTGAACAATATTCAAAAACAGCAAAATAAATCTGCCTGAGAATCTCATCCTAAAAAATGTCAGTAGACTACGATTTGGTGGTAATAGGAAGCAGTTATGAAGGAATTTATGCTGCGGAACGAGCAAATAGTCTTAAGGCCAGAGTTGCTTTAGTTACTCAGGGAGATCAGCCCTATCTCCCTGGATGTAATGCTATTTTTAATCAAAGTTTTGGAGAAATTACCCGGTTTATTAATCAATTACAGGATAATATTTGGGGCCTTAGTCCTGGCTCTGGGGACATTGGGCAAATAAATTTGGTGGACATTCATAGTTGGCATAAGTTGGTCCTGCAGAGATTGCAAGCAGAATATTCTTTATCGCGATTAGCTGCTGCGGGCGTTGATATGATTTTTGGCCAAGGAGAATTTTGTCGTCGGCCCCAACAGGCTTTTTTGGTGGGAAAGCGTAAGCTGCGATCTCGTAAATATTTAGTCGCTACAGGAGCTAGATATACTGCTAACTCAATAGCTGGTTGCGATCGCATTAATTGTTTAACTATCGATGATCTTTGGCAAAATGATTGTCTGGCGAATTTACCTCATAACATCACTATTATCGGGAATTCTTCAAGAAGTTTGGAGCTGGCTCAGGGTTTAGCCCAGTTCAATAAACAAATAAATTTGGTTATTCCCGAAACCAGAATCTTGCCCCAAGAAGATATCAAAATGGTACAACTTATCCAGGCGCAATTAACCGCTGATGGGATCGATATTTTCACCCAGGCAAAGATTACCAACATTACGGAAAATAATAATCAAAAAATAATTCATTTAGAAAAGCGCAGCTTGACAACCGAAGCTATTATTTTTACCGATGATTATGAAGTTAATATCGCAGGTTTAAATTTACAGGGTGTCGGTGTCAAGTCCCAAACTTCAGGGATTAGAGTTAATCATAAGTTGCAAACCACTAACAAAGATATTTATGCCTGTGGAGATGTGATTGGGGGTTTAAAGTCTACTTCAATTGCTTGTCACGAGGCGAATATTGCGCTGCAAAATATTTTATTTTTTACTTGGGGTCGTAAAGCAGATCCCAACAAGCATTATATTCCCCAAGTTATTTTTACCCAGCCAAGTTGTGCCAGGTTAGGAATTAATCGCGCTCAAGCTATTAGAGATTATGGCAAGAATATTTACCTGATCAAAGAATATTTTAAAACCATCCCTCAAGCCCAATTTTCGGGAAATACGACGGGTTGGTGTGAGATGATTTTGCGACCTAATGGGAAAATCTTGGGTTGCACAATTATAGGCGATCGCGCTGAGGAATTAATCGCGACGATTGCTGTGATGATGCAATATAACATCAAGTTAAATCAGAATTCGCGATTGCGATTGTTACAGGTGAATATTCCGGTTGTTTCTCCGAGTTTTGCTGAGATTTTGCAGCGAGTGGCGACAAGTTTTTATCAACAAAAGTTACAGTGCGATCGCAGATTAAACAAAAGATTAGAGAATTGGTTTCGGTTTCGTAAAAAGTGGAATTTTTAAAATTTAATAAGTTAAATACAAAGAAAAAAATAAGTCTGATTAATTAACTAACAAATTGTCCAGCGCGGCAATCTTTTAACCATAATTGGACTGCTTGGCCGATAATTCCATTACTACTTTCTTGCGGTGGAGTTGGCAAATTGTCCTGAGAGGCAGAACCAAATCTAGAAAACATAGTCACCATCCGCCAACCATCATTAGTGGGAGTTAAAAATAGCCAGTGGTAAGTTTGCCTTTCCAGTTTACGAATTGTTGGTGGTTGACTAGCTATTTTGTTTGTAATATTTCCAGTGTTTTCTTCAATATATTGTCTTTCTAAAACAGTAAAGAATATTTGTTTGGCAGATTCTGTAGATTCTGTGGAAGCTGGACTGTATTGAAATTGAGGTAGTTCCAAAGCTTTAAATTGTCCTTGTCCTGCAGCGACAATAAAGGTAGATATGCCTGCATTTTGACTAAGATTCTGAGTTCTTTGGATTATGCGATTGCTATAGTTAGGGAGGTCTTTAAGCAATAGATTTGTTAGTGATGCTACTTCTTGATTGCAGTAGTTATTTTCAGTATCTGTCTTGAGGATTTGCTCTGTTGATTCTTGGGCAATTAATAGTTTAGGTTCACTTGCTAATGATGATTCTATAGATGCATTAAGTCCAAATAGCGGAATGAACAATAAGTATTGCCATTTATTCAACATAGTATTTTCAATTTTCAATTTTCAATTTCCCGAACTCAAATCATCCAATTGTTTTTGCATTTGCTCCACAACCAAATCATAGCAAGCATCGACATAAGTGCGATCGCGTGCCGCCTTTTTGCCATACTGCTCAAAGGTAATTGGCGGACAAACGCGAGTTTTAATTTGAACGGGTAAGGGAATATTGGGTAATGGCCCGACACTGATTCCCCAGGGCAAACCAAAATAGATCGGAAATACCTGCGGGTCAAGGTTTAATAACCAAGGCATACCCCATTGATGCAACTGCTTTGCGAAATCATAAAAATCATCGAGGACAAATAAAGTGTCATGGGCTCCAGTAGAAATTACAGGCACAATTTTAACTTTTTCTCGCAAGGCTAATTTGATAAAGCCTTTGCGTCCGGCGAAATTGATTTTGTGGCGTTGGGAATGGGGACGAAATACATCTTGGGCTCCTCCTGGATATACTAGGACGCTGGCATTTTTTTGAAAAGCTGCGATCGCCATTTTAGGATGGGCTGCGATCGCTCCTGTTGCTTCAGCAAGTTGGGCCATTCCCGTATTCATTTTCCAGACATGGGGATGCATCAGTCCATAGATCAGACGACGCGTCCCGAAACGCCGAAACCAATCGTACATGCACATCACCATATCTGGGGCAGCTAATCCCCCATTATGGGTCCCGACGAGTAATACTTTTTCTTCTGGAATATGATGCCAACCATCAGTCTGTACCCGAAAATAATAATCATAAAAAAAACGCCACAAAGGCATTAAATTATGGATTGTTTCGGGATTTCTGACGTCTAATGACCAACCACTGCGATTAATTGCTCTATCTCCCAAGACTTTCTGTTAACTAATGTAAACATAGTCTAGCAATTAGCCTGGAGAATTGGAACTGTTAGGACCTCATTTCCTTATCTGTGTCAGATTTAGCAGGCAAATGTAAAAAAATTTACTAAAATAAATATATTGTAATATTTTTTGATTTGTAAGTTCTCAGCGTATTTCTCAGGATTTACCCATCGAAGGCAAACAGAAGCTTCACTAAGTTTATCATAACTATTGAAAATAATATACAAAAGCGATGAAATCAATTGATACGCCTCCGCCACAATCATCTATATTGGACTCTAAATCAAAAAATTTACCCCCAGAAAAGCAGCAAAACCCTCACAAAAAAAGCAATAAATTTCCTGGATGGTTAATCGTAATTTTGCTTTTGGGTGGCGGTGCAACTCTTTGGAGATTCTCGAATTCTCAGGTCTTGCCTCCAGTTCAAACTACTTCTCAAGGACCACCACCAAGAGCGGTAGAAGTTGTTGAGCTCAAATCCGGTACGGCAACTAGACAGGTAAAGTTATTAGGACAAGTAGAAGCGGGAGAAATCGCTACCTTAAGCTCGCAAGTTAATGGTAGAGTGGAGAGGGTTTTAGTCAAGGAAGGCGATCGCGTAACGGCCGGAATGACCGTTGCTATTCTTGATGATGCTGATGCTAGTCTGGCTTTGGCCGAAGCTCAAGCTCGATTGGCTCAGGAAAAAGGTAACTTAGCTCGGCTTCAAGTCGGCACTCGCCCCGAAATCATTGCCCAAAGACAGGCAGAATTGAATACCGCAAGGGCCAGAGAATTAGAGGCGCAAGACAATTTAGAAAGAGTTGCCTCTCTAACTGTAGAAGGTGCCCTATCCCAAAGAGTTTTGGTCGAAGCTCGCACCCAAGCAGATGCGGCTACCAGTGAAAAATTAAGGATTACCGCTATCTTAGCCGAAGCCCAGGCCGGGCCAACTAAAGAAGAAATCGAAGCGCAACAGGGTTTAGTCGCAGCAGCTCAAGCAGTAGTCAGACAAGCTGAGTTGGCAAGGCAACGCAGTCAAGTTACCGCCGCATTTTCTGGGATTGTTCAATCGAGAAGCGTTAATACTGGTGATTATGTAGAAGAAAGCGACCCGATCCTAACTATAGTTAGCGATCGCTCTTTGGATATCTTTTTAGAAGTTCCTGAAAGCTTAAGCGGACAGGTGGCGACTGGGATGAGAGTTCAGCTGAATGCCAGAGCCCTAGCAAATTGGCAACAAGAAACAACAATCACCGCTGTCATTCCCACTGCGGATAGAGCTTCTCGCCGACAGTTAGTCCGGGTTAGTTTGAATAATCCGCCCCCTGGGTTATTACCAGGGATGGCAATCCAGGCTAGTTTAGCTGTGCCAGTGGATCGGGCCAATACTTTTATCTTGCCCCGAGATGCCTTAACCAGAAGAGGAGAACAATGGCTGGTATTTACAGTGAATGGGAATCAGGCACAACAACTAGAAGTCGAAATGGTGGCGGATTTAGGACAAGAAATAATGATTGTCAATCCTGAACTAGAAGCAGGACAAGCAGTTGTTGTTAGGGGTGGGGATGGACTGACTGATAATGCCACAGTCAAAGTAGTCAACTAATAATTAATAGTTAATTATTTGGAAGTAAATTAAAATAAAATGAAATACATTCCTTTAGCCGCACGTATTTGTCTTTGTTCGATTTTTCTTAACTCAGGAATTAGCAAAATTTTCGGTTTTTCTGGCACCGCCGTGATGATGGCAAATAAAGGTTTACCCATTGCCGGAATTTTATTGCTTTTTACCATTGCCTTCCAATTACTTGGTGGTTTTTCTTTGCTTTTGGGCTACAAAGTTAAACTCGGCTCGATATTATTAATTTTATTTTTAATTCCAGCAACTCTAGTGTTTCACAATCCTCTTGCCGATCCTAGTCAACTCAATTCTTTTCTAAAGAACATTGGTCTGATTGGTGGATTATTAATGGTGATCTATGCCGGCGCAGGAGCCTTAAGTATCGATAGTTCTGCCAAAAAAGTTCAACCCCGACAAGAAGTAACGACCCACTAATCTATCAAATGCTTAATTTTCAATTTTCAACTCGCGCGTTCCTTAGCGGATTAAAAATCCGCAGGGTCGCTCGTCAATTTTCAATTTTCAATTAATAAGATGAGTTTAATTAGAACTGCCGTTCGTTGGCGACATGGGACAGGGGTATTATTTTGTTTACTAGCTTTATTTGGTATTTTGGCTCTATTCCAATTACCATTAGAGCTGCAACCAGGAGGCGATCGCCCTGAAATCAGTATCACGACTCCCTATCCTGGTGCTAGTCCGACGGAGGTGGAAAATTTAGTTACTCGTCCCATTGAAGAAAGACTAGAAGAAGTTCCTGGGATCGAAGAAATCACTAGTACCAGTCGGGCAGGAATTAGCAATATCAATATTGAGTTTGATTGGGATAGTGATGTTGATCGCAGTTTAGTCGATGTCCTCAATAAATTACAGCAGGTCGAAGCCTTACCAAGAGAAGCTGCTGAATCCGATGTCGAAGTGGTCAGCGGCAGTAGCAGCCCTATGATGTGGGTCATCCTAACTCCTAAAGCAGGATTCACCGCCGATGATTATCACTATCGAGATTTGGTCGATGATGTGGTGGTTCCTCGTTTCCGACAAGTCCAGGGGGTGGGCCAGTTTATGGTCTCTGGGGGCCGAGCCAGAGAAGTTGAAGTCGTGGTCGATCCCAAAGCTTTAGCCGATCGCAATTTGACCATTGGGGATGTGGTGAATACTCTGCGCAATAATAACCAAGATATTCGTGGTGGCCCTTTGGTTTTAGGGCGTCGAGAGTATCGAGTGAGAACGGTAAGTCGGATTGGTGATGTTAATCAATTAGAAGGTTTTGTCCTACGGCGAGATGAATCTGGTACGGTTTATTTGGGCGATGTCGCAGAAGCCCGCATGGGCCGGGCAATTCGCGATCGCGCGTTAATCAGAAATAATGAACCTGCGGTGGCAGTGGGGATTATCCGTCAAGTTGGGGGCAATGTCCCGGAGATTTCTGCGGGAATTCGCGAAGCTTTAGTTGATTTAGAAGCGAGGTTTGATCGCGAAGGAGAAGGTGTCACCTTTGATATTCCCTATGATGAAAATGACTATATCAAAGAATCTATTTCCTTTGTGCAGAGCAATTTAATTATTGGGGCCGTGCTCGCTGCCCTAGTATTATGGCTGTTTCTGGGCTCACTGAGAACAGTTGGAGTGATTGCGATCGCAATCCCCACGACTTTGATTACGGTTTTTATTGTCTTCTATGTCTTGGGTCGCACCCTAAATGTCATTAGCTTAGCGGGTTTAGCCTTTGCGGTCGGCATGGTAGTAGATAATGCGATCGTGGTGCTCGAAAATGTTTTTACCCATATGCAGCAGGGAAAAACTCCGATGAAAGCGGCGATCGATGGCACCCAAGAAGTAGGTGGTGCGATGCTGGCTTCTACTTTAACTACTATTGCCGTATTTGCGCCGATTATTTTGGTTACAGGGGAAGCAGGACAATTATTTTTTGATATTGGTTTAGCACTTTCGGCTTCGGTTTTATTTTCTCTGTTTGCAGCTTTAACTCTAATTCCTATGTTGGCAGGATTATTCCTCAAGCGCACAGAAGCAGAGCAAATGTTAGACGATGCAGCCCCCAGAACTGGTAATTGGCTGGAGAGGGCTGTTGGGCAAACTTCGACAGGTTTCCGCTTCATGCAGGGCAAATTAGAAAGTTTTCTGTTGAAAACGGTGCGTTGGTCGTTGGGAAAAGGCAAATTAAAACGTCGTTTACTCCTGCTGGCACTTCCTGTCGTTTTACTTGTTACCAGTTTTAAATTATTACCGCCTGCGGATTATTTACCAGAAGGCAATCGCAATATAATTCTTTGGTTAGCTGAACCGTTTCCTGGGACGAGCATTCCCGAAGCCGTCAAATTATCTCAAGCACCTAGGGATTTTATCAGTGAACAACCAGAAATTATGCGGACTATTTATATCCATCGTGGTGGCTTGAGAGCTGTGGCGGGTTTTGTTGACCCCAAATTAGCTACAGGTAAAAATTTAGATGATATTGTAGGTCGTTTACGACAAGCGGGGGCAAATTTCCCTGGTTATCGTTTTCTTGTCCCTCGGCGTATTCCCATTTTCCGCAATCCTGGTAAAGAATTTGAGATTCAAGTTATCGGGGAAAACTTAGAAGAATTAAACCAAATAGAACAGCAAATTTCTCAGGAGCTGAGACAGTTATCGGGAATTCAAAATGTCCGGTCCAATTTTGTTACAGGAGCGCCTGAGTTACAGATAGTTCCCAACCGCGAGCGTTTAGCAGAAGCGGGGTTATCAGAGGGCGAAATCGGTCAAGTGGTTCAGGCGGCTCTGGGTGGAGTGAGGGCTTCTGAGTTTGTCGATGGCAAAAGGGAAATTGATATTACTGTAGAGTTGCAAGATACCTTTGTGGAAACTCCCGAACAATTGCGCCAACTCGCGATTTATAACGGTAATGGTCAGAGGGTGCAATTATCTGATGTGGCACAAGTGCTAGAAACTACTGGCCCCGATACGATTAACCATGTCGACTTGGAAAGATCAATTACGATTACTGCTAGTGTGTCCAGGCAAGCACCTTTAGGAGCTTTAATCGACCAAGCTGAGGAACAAATACTTGAGCCATTACGCCAAAACATACCTGCTGGTGTGCGAGTAGAATTGGCAGGCTCGGCAGATGTTTTAGCAGAAACTTTGTTTCAGTTGGGCTCTACTTTTTTGCTTTCTTTAGTCATTACCTATTTACTATTGGTTGCTTTATATCGTTCTCTGATTTACCCTTTGTTGATCATGGCAACTGTGCCCATGGGGATGACGGGTGCTTTATTAAGTTTGGTAATTGCTAATGCCATTCCGGGAGTGGTGATTCCTCTAGATATAATTACAGGCTTGGGTTTTGTAATTTTGACGGGTATTGTCGTTAATAATGCGATTCTTTTGGTGGATCGGGCGCTACAACTCCAAGCCGAGGGCATGGAAGATGATGCGGCTCTTTATTATGCGGTCAGCGATCGCTTGCGGCCAATCTTCATGTCGGCAGGAACTAGTGTCTTGGGTATGTTGCCCCTAGCTATTCTGCCAGGGAAAGGCGCGGAACTTTATCAGGGTTTGGGAATTGCGCTCACAGGGGGTTTAGCTCTTTCGACGTTGCTAACTCCTACGGTAATTCCTGCTTTGATGGGATTATTAAAAGACTTTCAGCCGAGAAAAAGTCTTAAGGTACAAGAGCATGGGCCACAAAAATCAAAGGAATTAATTAATTAATTAACTAACAAAAAACTGACTGAACTGCTCTTGTGATTCCCGATAAAACATTTAACGGTGAGCTATAAATAGTAATGGCTTGTAGATTGTTGTCGAACAGCGATCTCTATTATTGCTCTCATGAATTTAGAAACTCTCCTAGAAAAACTTGACATTGGTGAAAGCCAGGATTTTGAGTGTAAAAGGGCTGAAGACAACTTACCGAAAGACGCTTGGAAAACTATTTCAGCCTTCGCTAATACTGAAGGGGGTTATATCGTTCTTGGTGTTGCCGAGAAAAAAGGTAAATTTCAAATTACTGGTATTCATAACCCTAAGAAACAACTCAAAGATTTTTGGGACAACCATAACAATACTGGAAAACTCAGCATTCCTATCTGTAATGAGTCTGATATAGCTGTCGAAAAAGTCGAAGATAAATCTCTCATCATTATCAAGGTTTCCAAAGCAACTCGTACTCAGCGTCCTGTTTATATCAATAACAATCCCATGACAGGGACTTATAAACGCAATTATGAAGGAGATTATCCTTGTACAGAGGACGAAATCCGTCAAATGTTTCGTGATGCGAGTAGCCAACCTCAAGATTCTCAGATTTTAGAAAATTTCGATCTTAACGATATTGACTCAGAAACAATGAAAGCTTACCGTCAGAGGTTTAGTTCCAGAGAACCAGATCATCCTTGGTTAGCATTAGACGATAAGGAATTGCTTTCTCAGTTAGGAGGATGGAAACGTGATCGCTCTACAGGGAAAGAAGGGCTAACTGTAGCTGGGTTACTAATGTTTGGTTATGAAAGAGGTATTTTAGATGCTTTTTCTCACTATCATTTAGACTATCAGGAAAGACTATCTAATGACCCAGAAGAACGTTGGACATATAGAGTTACGTTAGATGGTAAGTGGGAATCTAATCTATTTAATTTTTACTATCGCGTTTACGGAAGGTTAGTTACTGATCTAGATGTTCCCTTCAAACTAGATCGAGATGCTGTCCGTAAAGAAGAAACCCATGTTCATCAAGCATTAAGAGAAGCCCTAGTTAACAGTATAATTCATGCTGATCACTTATCAACTCGACCTCTGAAGATTGTAAAGTTTCAAGATTTATTTATTTTTTCTAATCCAGGTCGTCTCAGAATTCCTCTTGAACGTCTTTATGATGGAGGTGAAAGCGATCCTCGCAATCCAAATTTGCAAAAAATGTTTCAGATGCTGGGTTTAAGCGAAAAAGCTGGATCTGGATTTCCTAAAATTCTTCGAGCTTGGCGAGAACAACAATGGTTTAGACCTTTAGTATCTGAAAAGCTCGATCTAGATTCGATAATGGTTGTATTACCAATGGTTAGTTTAATTCCTGAAGAAATTGAACGGGAATTACGCACACTTGTCGGTGAGGACTATCACTACCTTTCTGAATTGGACAGAATCATTTTAGTTCTTGCTCATCGCTTTGGAGAAATAAGTAATAGCGATATTCAGTGTTATAGTCAAAAACATCCCAAAGATATTGGTGACTGTCTTAAAAACTTGGCAGACAAAGGTTGGCTTGATAAATCTGGTCGTGGTCGTGGAACACATTACAGTTTGCCGACTTCAGAAAATAAAAACCTGCTTTCTTTACTTCAAAACACTTCAAATTCTCAACCAAGCTCCGATCATTTGGGGGAAAGCTCCGATCATTTGGG
>NZ_ALVZ01000232.1 GCF_000332055.1 Xenococcus sp. PCC 7305
AAACTAGTGGACGCGGGCGTAAATAAGACAACCATCAACGAAGAGCAAAAAGCTGATATATCAAGACTTATTACTCATTACTTATTACTTATTACTTCCGCGCAGCGGCACTAGAGTGCTAAAGGCTCAATAAGATAAAATAAACCTCAGTTTTTATGGTAGAGCAAGACCAGGATTTCCAAAATAAAGTCGAAGATTACTATCGTTTAATGGTTTGGAATCGATGGAGATTTGTGGTTTTTCTTTGGCTAACTTTAGGAAGTTATGGGATTTGGAGTTTGCGCCATGAAATTAAACTTTGGTTAGAATATTTTACTTGGGCAGCGGTACGCTACGGACTCCGGTTTAATATGTTGTCTACTATGTGTCTGGCAATTTGTGTTGGGTTTACTTTATCAACATTGATCTGGCAAAGTCGTAATATTATTTGGGGTTTATCAGACAAGGAAAAATATTATTTAGAACAAAAGGTGAAAGGTAAAGGGTGAAATATGAAAGGTTAAACCCAAAAGCTAAAACCTAAAACCCTGACTGACGGACAGAAGTAGTGGAAAGCAAGATATAGCAGTGTAAAGAGAAAAAGGGAGAGTATTCATGGAAAGTTAATTTTCCACACTGCTAGTTTTCTTAAATTTAATTCAACTCAGTAAATACCTTAATTACAATGCAGCCTTAACAGCTTGACGGATCTCTGCCATTCGAATACTCGTGCCTTCTCCCATTCCGGGGCATGCTGTGTTGAATCGATCACGGTGTCCGATAATTCGAGGAAGATTTCTATTGGGTCTTCCAGGAAATGCTGTTGGTGTTGAAACCGAAACAGTTGGATCTGTAATTCCTATACGCTGGCACAGTCTAATACACAAGGCAACAGCTGAATTGAATTGTGCATCTGTAATTCGGCTTCCGGGTAAATGGTAACTACCATCAAAGGCAATTCCAAAACCATCATTGATTCCATCATGTGCGCCACGTTTGCGATTATAGCGACCTTCATAAATACGACCACTTGGCATAATGACATAGTGATAACCAATATCAGACCAATTATTACCATTCACATGTCCATTGCGGATTTTTCGCATTCTCTGAAATTCAGTTGCTTGACTGGCATTGGGAGATAGTGTCACATTAACAGTGTGATGAAGAGTTATACGCTTGGCGTTGAGGGTCGGAAGACCAGATGGCGTAGATGGTGCGCCCCATACTTGTCGAGTAATAATGTCGGTATCTGTCGTAACGTTAATATTAGTTTGAATCCGCTCTTGATCAGAAACAATTACTTCAAGCAGTCGCTGTCCTCCTTGGGATAAGACAAGTGTTGCTTGCCACTTTCCTCCTTGAACAACAGGAGTAGCAACATCAAATCGTCGATCAATACGAATTAATAATTCTTCTCCATCCTCAAGGTCATCAGCCTCCCCTTCAATAACAAAGGATTCTAATGTTTTAATTTGGGCAGGAAGATTGGTAATGCGAAGACTGGGAGTTGCTACACCAACTTCAATATTCCTGGTTTGGGTCTCGCCTCCAATGGTAATAGTCATTCGACGATCACCAGGAGATAAAAAGACAAAATCAACCTGCCAAGAACCATCATCTGCAACTTGTCCACCCACCGATCTAAATTGGTTATCAATAGTTAGATTAATTTGCTCACCTATTAAGTCATTAGATGTAGTTCCTTTAATAGAAAAAGATTGATTCGTTTCAACCTGATCAGGAATATCAGTAATGGCAATCATAATTATTATTTTTTCTTACAGATTTTGAGGATCAAAAATTTAAATTATGTAGATAAGAGATATTGGAAAACATAAAGGTAACTGGAGTCAACTAATTGAAACGAAACTCAACAATATTAATTATTCTTTTTAAGATTATTTTATTGCTAATTCTTATTGGTTGTAGTAATAAGAGCAAAAAAGAATCTAATATACAATCTTATTTAACGCTAGAACGTAACGAATACATTCCAGTTGAAATCGAGAATATTTCAGAAGATATCCCATTAACTGGCAAAAATCCTAGCAAAATTGCCTTAGCTATATTTGGTTTCAAAGATAATGTAGAAGGTAATTTTCAGGAAGAATTAACAGTTAACACGAATAATCCCAATCAGTTAATTGTCACATTGGCACAAATGGGATTCCCTGACGACTCTGTACGTAACATCCGATATCGAATCGAGTTTATTCCCAAGGACAATCAATGGCATTTAGTATGGGCTGGTTGGCAACAAATGTGTTGGCCAGGACGTGGCTCTCAAGACTGGACTACTGAGCAATGTTTTTAAATATTGACCTAATTGTGAAACGGAAATTAGGACTCACCCGCTTTGAAAATCAAGCCAAAATAGAGGGAAAACCAGCGAAACTGTAGGCCGAAAAAGCTATACTATAGTGTGGTTATTCAGATTCAAGGTCTGAGAACACAAGTAAATCCACATTGTAAGCGTGGTCTAAGCTATCTTAAAATAGGCTTAAGATGGATTAACGGAGTGATTAATAAGGGTTGTACTTTGTTCTCTCCTGTTGCTTTACTGACTCAAGATCCTCAACCTTGTTTTGCCTCTAAGAAAGCTAAAAAGCAATACGATGATGCCATTTTATTCTCTCGAATTAGAGCGTTGAAATGTTCTATTTAAATTTAGCTTTCCTAAAATGTGTCAGGCAGCCAGCCTAAAACCTAATTAAGTAGTCTGAAAAATATTTTGCACCATTGGTTTTTTGACCTTGACCGCAGCCTTGTCTAATTCGGCAATCTCTCCCGAATCCAATTGCCAAGCGATCGCACCAATATTTTGTTTCGCCTGTTCGGGGTTTTTTGCTCCAGGAATCGGAATTGTGCCCTTACTAATGCACCAATTGATTGCTACTTGAGCCATTGTTTTCTCCCGAGATTTGGCCACTGCTGCTAAACAGTCCAAAAGCGATCGCGCTCCTGGCAAGATTTGTTTACAGACCCAACCCCGCAGCCCTGGAGGTAAATTGTCTTTAACCGAATATTTACCTGTCAAAAGTCCTAATGCCAAAGGACTATAGGCAATGAGTTGGATGCCTAGCTCGTCGCAAACTTCTTTTAAGCCCAACTCTGTGACAGGATAAGTTGAGAGGAGAGAATATTGAACTTGTAATGTGGCAATAGTGATACCGCGATCGCGAAATCTTTGGTGAACCTTTCTGAGTCGTTTCGGCCCATAATTAGACAAGCCAACAGCTTTGACCAATCCCTGTTCGTAAAGATCTCCCAACCCATCGAGGAGTTGCCATTCTTGCAGCGGAAAATAGTTGCCCGTTGACCAATGCATTTGTACCAGATCAATATTTTTCCCAAATCTCTGAGCTGAGGCGAGACCGGCTTTGACCATCGCTTTGCGAGTTAGTCGCCAGGGATAGGGAGCGAGTTTGGTTGCAAGGCAAATATTTTCTTGATTAGCCCCTACATATTTACTCGTGAACTTGCCTAGGAGCATCTCGCTACGTCCGTTTAGCTTTCCGGTTCCATAGGAATCGCCCGTATCAAACAGAGTTACCCCATTACTAACGCAGAGCTCAAAAACCTCTTGTAGCTCGTGATCCATTGATTCGTCATAGCCCCAAAGCAAACGATTTCCCCAAGCCCAAGTTCCACAACCCATTTTTGGGATAAATAATTGTTTTTTGGTGTTCATAATATAGTTTTGCTATGATTTAACAAATTTAATAATAAGTTTAATATTGAAGACATTCTTTTTCTATAAGGCGATATTAATAAGCGATCTCATTTCTTCGGCACATCAAAAAACACTTTCTAAAAAATTTATACTAATATTTTTGTCATACAATAACCCTAGCTGTCTTTAACAATCACAAAACTAGTTATTAAAGCCATAAGAAATATTTCATGGAAAACAATTTAAAATCAATTGATTTAGTTATTCGGATTTTTGTTCTTGGGTTAGTGGCTGCCTGGTGTTTTATCTTAGTTCGTCCCTTCATCGCGCTAGTCCTTTGGGCATCAATTTTGGCGATCGCATTGTTTCCTCTCTTTCTTTGGCTAAAGAGCTTGTTAGGGGGACGAGCGAAATTGTCGGCAACTTTAATAACCTTAATTGGGATCGCGATTATCATCGGTCCTGTGAGCTTTATCGCTACAGTTTTAGTCAGTAATATTCAAACTCTTGCCGAAAATGTTTCAGCAGGAACCTTGGTGGTACCGCCGCCTCCAGAAGGAGTTGCCACATGGCCGTTTATTGGCGAATCGGTAAACAATATTTGGCAAGAGGCTGCCGTCAACCTAGGAGCTGTTTTAGATAAGTTTGGGCCGCAAATTAAAGGTATCACTAAAAGTTTGTTGTTGTTGAGTGCCAATACCGGTCTAACTATTTTAAAATTTATTGCTTCTCTCATAATTTCTGCCCTCTTAATGCTCAATGCCGAAGGCATTACCCGTGGGCTGACTCGATTTATGACCAGACTCTCCCCTAACCAGGGACAAGCTTTTTTACAACTTGCAGCGGCCACAGTTCGCAATGTCACTCGCGGCGTTCTAGGAATCGCGATTTTACAAAATCTTTTAATTGGTATTGGTCTGACCGTTGGCGGGATTCCCGCGGCAGGATTATTGTCACTTTTATGCTTGTTTTTGACAGTGATTCAGATTGGGCCGGGTCTGATTGTAATTGCAACCTTGTTTTTTGCCTGGTCAAATATGAGTACTCTGAGTGCAATTCTTTTCACCCTGTGGATGATACCTGCTATGTTGGTGGACAATGTACTTAAACCTATTTTGATGGCATCGGGGCTCTCTGTGCCAATGTTGGTCATTTTGATTGGGGTGCTTGGCGGTACATTTGCCCACGGCATTGTTGGTCTTTTCATCGGCCCTGTTACCCTGAGTGTGGGCTATGAATTGATCAATTCATGGATTAACAGTGATTCTTCTGTTGCTTAGTTCTTCGTGACAAACCCATTAAGCTTGATTTTCCGTTTTAGAAAAATTGATCTAGAATTCCTGTGGAAAGCTCAATCAAATATACCAAAACTCTGTGTCTGCCAATAAAAAATCGTCCCGTTCGTTAGCTGGAATCGCTGGTATTGTTGCGATCGCAACCTTAATTAGTAAAATTTTTGGCTTAGTCAGAGAACAAGTTATTGCTGCTGCATTTGGTGTGGGAACGGTAGCTAATGCCTATACCTATGCCTATGTGATCCCAGGTTTTCTTTTTATTCTCCTTGGTGGCATCAATGGCCCATTTCATAGTGCATTAGTTAGTGTTTTAGCTAAACGAGATAAATCTGAAGCCGCGCCAATTGTTGAAACTGTATCAACCTTAGTTAGTACGCTGCTGCTGCTAGTTACTATAGGGATAATTATTTTTGCCGATCGCATTATTGCGTTTCAAGCTCCAGGATTAGAAGAAGAAGTCAGAAACATTGCCATTCTCCAGCTTCAGATTATGGCGCCTTTGGCCTTATTGGCAGGATTGATTGGTATTGGCTTTGGGACGCTGAATGCTTCTGATAGTTATTGGTTGCCAAGCATTAGTCCCTTGTTTTCTAGTGTGACAATCTTTGTCTGTGTTGGAGTAGTGTTGTGGCGTGTGGGAGAGCAATTAAATACTCCTGAATATATTCAGCTTGGCGCGATCGCTTTTGCTGGAGCAACACTTGTGGGAGCGATTTTGCAATGGCTGGTGCAACTGATTGCTCAATGGCGATCGGGCATGGGCAGATTACGGTTGCGTTTTGATTATCGCATTCCTGGAGTGATGGATGTCTTAAAGGTCATGACTCCTGCGACTCTTTCTTCGGGGATGCTCCAAATTAATGTTTATACCGATTTATTTTTTGCCTCTTTTATTCCTGGGGCAGCCGCTGCAATGCGCTATGGAAATTTTATTGCGCTAACACCTTTGGGTATTATTTCTAACACCATACTTGTTCCTTTTTTGCCGGTATTTTCTCGTTTAACTGCCCCCGAAAATTGGACAGAGCTCAAGATGAGGATTCGTCAGGGTTTGTTTTTGTCAGCCTTGACAATGTTGCCTTTGACGGCAATTTTTATTGCTTTGTCTTTGCCCATTGTGAAATTAGTTTATCAGCGATCGCAGTTCGATGCCGAAGCTTCTAGTATTGTTGCGCCTTTATTATTAACCTATGGCCTGGGTTTATTCTTTTATCTTTCTCGTGATGTTTTGGTTCGGGTTTTCTATGCTTTAGGTGATGGCAAAACTCCGTTTAAAATTAGTATTCTCAATATTTTCTTTAATGTAGTTTTAGATTATTTTTTGGTTAATGCTTTTCAAGCCCCAGGTTTAGTTATGGCAACCATTGGGGTAAATATTATTTCTATGGCCATCTTTTTATGGCTTTTGCATCGTCGCTTGAATGGTTTACCTTTAAGGCAATGGTTTTTATCTTTTTCAGGATTAATTGTGGCCACAATTTTGGCAAGTATTGGTGGTTATGGCACTAGTTGGGTTTGGGAAACTTATTTGGGCAATGATAATATTTTGTTTTTGTTATTGGAGTTAGGAATTGCTAGTTTAGTTTCTGTGACGATCTTTTTCGTGGCGGCGATTCCTTTGAAGTTACCAGAGTTACAAATGCTCGGCGATCGGATTCGCCAGAAATTGGGTAGGAAGTAAATGATAAATGATAGTTCGTCTATCGAGATAATTCATTAATTTCAGTTGAGTCTTCAGGTTTCTCAAGGAGGATTTGAATAATTCTTGAAAGTTTAGTATTTGGGAAAGCTGGCGTAACAGTGAAGATAACTATGGCAACCAATACTGAGTAGATAAAAGTTGCGACAATACCTGCACATACAGATACGCAAAACTTAGTATTATCTTTAACGATTTTCTCAATAGGTTTTACGAAGTTTTCTTGAGAAATTTGACTTACATATTCTTCAAGAATTTCATTTAATGATTTTTCAGATTGCTTGCCAAGATTTTCTACCATGTCACTATTTTCATCTTGGAAGGATCTAATTATAGTTTTAATCTGCTCATCAGAGGGAGCAACCCCTTCATCCCTTGTATATTTTTCAATAAACTGATGCTTATGAAGCGAATACTGCGCATATGCCACCATTGCTGACAAACGAGAAAAATCTGATTTGTCTTTACCAGATAGCAAAATTGAAAAAACAATGGCATCTTCATTTCCTACTGCTGCCCATGAATTTGTCCTTGGATTTATTCCAGACTTGTTAAGCTGAGATTCTTTATCATCATTAGATTCAATCATTCTTTATTACTTTCTAATTCTCTCTCAGCCTGGATAAAAATATTTTCTTCCCCACCATAGAAAATATTATAGTTTTCACTATTTTTTTCTGTCAACCAAATGGGCCGTTTTGAAAATCTTTTTTTTATATTGATTTTCTTATCTGGATTGTGAACGATTTCTTCAATTAATTGCAAAAGCTTTTTTAAATAAGTATCTTGCTGATTTTGAGATAATGAACCCAATGGCTGGGATAAATTCAAAAAATCATGGTTTAGTAGATTTTGTTTGTTGAGCTGCGTACTTAGAGCAAGAGCTTCGAGGTGAGTTGATTCAACAAATATTGGAATGACTTGAGTGCAATTTTCTTGAGCTACTTTAAGAATAGAAGTAAGTTCAGATTTACTAAGAAAATTTGATGCCACGTATGATGGACTAATCAAAACAATAGTAATATCGGCTAATTCTATAAATTGCTTGATTTGTTCATCCCAATTTTGACCTGGCAAAATATCCATATCTGATAAGACAATTATCTCCCCTGAGTTCACAAGAGGTTCAAGGCAGGTGCGTATTTTTTTGACCCATATATAATCTTTTCGACTGTAGCTAATAAATACGTTCACAGTGCTATCCTCTGTTTTCGCGTTTCTCAAATTTTTGACTCTTTTAAAGTTTGTCCAGTCAGTTGGCCAAATTAAGTAAATTGTATTCTCTGATTTTATCAACATCTAAAAGGTAAATATTGTCTAAGTCAGATTTTTTATCGGAGCCTCTTATTAAATTCTTAAAAAACTGTTACAATAAGGTTGATTCTTGCAGCTCTCACCCCGCGAAGCGGATATCTTCGAGATTGCGGAATAGTTGAGTATCAAAACCAGAGTCTGGTTGCCAAATAATTGCCCCATCTCTATCGATTCTATAAATAGTTACCAAAGAATTAGTAGAATTAAACTCTCCATCAGACACAATCGCTGTCTGAACACCTAAGCTATTCAACCAGGAAGATTCTAAGTTATTGCCCCACCATAGCAATGTGGAAATATCATGTTGTTGGATATATTCTTGGATAAAGGATAAAGTTTCTGCTGTCGAGTTTATCACTAATAACCAATCTTGATTATTAATTTCTAATGCAAATATATTTTGGGAAACTAGAAATAGTTTTGTAGAATTAGCGGTAATGCTATTGTTAGTTTCTAATTGTTGCCAATTTGGCTCTGTATCAATTAATGAACTTGGTTTAATACTTCTTGTGAATTCACTTGTAAATAATTTGGTGTCAAAAGTGACATTGTAACCAATATTATTAATTCCTTGATGAGACAAAAAGGGAAGCAGATTATATTTGATAGTTGTATCCGGAATCTGGCTATCATTAATCACTATTATCTCGCCGCAGTCTTGAATGACAATGATGGGATTTGGTTTGGTTGCAAGAATAGTAACCTGAACTAGATTGAAGTGACTATAAATAATAGGAAGGATGATTAAAGTCATAACTGACAATAAGATATAGTGCCAGTATTTTTGTAGCCTTTTGTTGATCCAGACTAGACAAATTACCCCATAAATTAAAATTAATAGCCCCAGAGATATCTTGCCAATGGCAAAAACACTTCCTGGCAAACTAGTAAAAAACCTAAGTATTGCGACTAAAGTTAAGATTGGATAGTATAAAATCCAAGATACTATACTTCCCAATAAGGGAAAAATCAAAGCAGCAAATCCACTGATCATCCCACCTAAGCTAATAACAGTTACCAAAGGAGTGGTGATAATATTAACCAAAATACTATAGGTGGCAATACTATTGAAATAGTAAGTTACTAGAGGTAAAGTCCAAATAATAGCTGCTAAAGGAAAGGCGATCACGATCGCAAATGTCGGTGGCATCCAGTCAAGTCTCTTCTCAATAACAGGTGCTGTAACCAATAACCCCAAAGTAGCCAGAAAACTTAGTTGAAAACTTAAACTCCAAATCCACAAAGGATTAACTAACAAAATAATTACGGCCGATACTAATAATGCACCTTGGGGTTTGACTTTTCCGCCCATTGCTGTGGCAATTAATACCGCCAAGCCCATTAATCCAGCTCGGATAATTGAAGGAGAAAATCCTGTAAGAGACAAATAAATAAGTAATATCATTGTCCCAAGAATTAGTTTTAATTTTGCAGACAAAGAATTCGTAAGCTTGAGTATTACCCCTAATAATAGAGAAACATGAAAACCCGAAGCCGCTAAAATATGAGCCAAGCCTGCGGTGATAAATAAATTACGAATATCTTCTGGAAGATCTACCGCTCTTCGGCCTAAAACTATGGAGCCTAACAATTGCCCTAGAGGACTACCTAAAGCTTTTACCTGAGCGCGAATAATTCTCCTGCGTAGTTGCCACCAACCAAAATTAGGCTGGGAATTACTAGTATTAAAATCGATTGATAATCCTTTTAAGCCAGCGAAGATACCTTGATGATGAAGATAAGTTTTAAAGTCAAAAGTACCAGGATTCTTCGGAGATCTGGGTTGATATAAAACCCCCTTTATCTTGACAATTGCTCCTGGATAGATTTGATTTTCTGGTAATAAAGGAACTGTGACATATAATTTTCCTGATACTGTATCTTCTATGTTTAGTTCTTCTTTCTCTAATAAACTTACAGTTTCAGCTTGCAACCAAAACTTAAGTTTTTGATTACCAGATAATCTTGGCTCCTTGATAACTTGACCTGTAACCAATACTACTTGCGATTGCTCTGATGTTATTTGATAACTAATATCATCGACTTGAGGGGAAGGAATTCTAAGTTGAAAATAGATTACGGCAATCAAGGCGATCGCATAGGCAATCAACCAAATTTTTAGTTTAACTTTTAGGTATTTGGGCAGGGTAAAACTACTAAAAAGAGATAACACTCCCAAGCTAATTGCAACAATAACTAAATCTAACCAGGAAGGTTCTAAAGTATCAAAATAGAATAGCCCTGTGGCAAGTAAACCTACTATATAAGCTAAAGTAATAACAATCCAATCAGCTTTATTCATCTATATTGATTTATTAAGCTCAATCTCAAACCAATATAACTTGCTAATTGATAATTGAAGGCAGAGGGCAGAGGGCAACCCTAAAGGATACCGCTTCGCATAAAGGCAGAAGTGTTGAATCTACTTCTTTCATCTTCCTTCAAGGGCGAAGCCCGATAACCGCCAATTACCTAAGTTTTATTTAAAGTTCATTGATAAGCCGATTCTCTGCAATTTTTCATTTATTTCTAAAACTTTAACTTTAACTACTTCTCCCACCTTGACTATTTGTTTTGGATCTTCAACGAATCTATTAGCTAGTTGGGAAATATGCACTAATCCATCTTGATGCACTCCAACATCGACAAAAGCCCCAAAATTCACCACATTAGTGACAATTCCCTCCAAAATCATGCCTTCTTTGAGGTCTTTAATTTCATTAATACCTTCTTGAAAAGTTGCATATTTGAATTGTTCTCTAGGATCTCTTCCTGGCTTTTCTAATTCTGCGATCGCATCTTTAATTGTTGGTAAGCCAACTTTCTCACTGACAAATTGTTTGAGATCAAGAGTCTTTAGCTTAGCCTCTGCTTTACTAATCTCCTTTACCGGAATATTTAAAACTGTAGCCATCTGCTTAATTAGTTGGTAACTTTCAGGATGAACCCCTGTATTATCCAGAGGATTATCCCCATTGCGAATCCGTAAAAAACCTGCTGCTTGCTCAAAAGTTTTGGCTCCGAGCTTAGCTACTTTCAATAATTCCTTACGATTTTTAAAAGCACCTTTCTCATTGCGATAGGCCACAATATTATTTGCGATCGCACCACTAATTCCCGAGACAAAAGTCAGTAATTCAGTCGAAGCTGTATTTAAATCAACCCCTACATAGTTAACACAACTTTCTACCGTTTCAGCTAATTTCTTTTTCAGTAGTTTTTGTTCTACATCATGTTGATATTGACCGACTCCGATGGATTTTGGATCAATTTTGACCAACTCGGCTAAAGGATCTTGTAATCTTCTGCCAATACTAATCGCACCCCTAACCGTAATATCTAGATCGGGAAATTCTTGACGAGCTACATCACTCGCAGAATAAATCGAAGCCCCAGATTCATTCACAATTACTTTAATCGGCTTAAGATCCAATTCTTTAATCGATTCTCCGATAAACTGATCTGTTTCCCGAGAAGCTGTGCCATTACCGATCGCGATTAACTCGATATTATATTTACTAATAAAATCTTGAACTATTCGTTTTGCTTGCTCTCGTTTTTGGGTTCCTGAATGGGGAAAGATTGCTTGGTATTTAATAAATCTACCTGTTTCTGAAAGCGCGGCAACCTTGCAACCAGTCCGAAAACCAGGATCAATAGCCAAAGTTGGTTTCATTCCCGCAGGAGAAGAGAGTAAGAGATTCCGTAAATTAGTCTCAAAAGTTTTAATAGATTCTAAGTCTGCATATTGTTTGCGATCGCTACGAACCTCCCTAACCAAAGAAGGCTTAAGTAAACGATTAAAAGCATCTTTGAGCATAGCTCGATAGAAATTTTTGATGATAGTGCTTTTCGTTAGAATTTCTTGTCCTTCGAGATAAGCCATAACCTCCTCTTCTGCAATCTTAATATCCACTGTTAAAATTTTCTCAGCCTCTCCACGATATAAGGCCAAAATGTTGTGGGGAGGAATTTTCGAAACAGCATATTGATATTTCCGATACATCTCATATTTTGTACTGCCTTCAGGAAAATCTTTCTTAATTTGGGAAACAAAAACTCCTTTTTTGAACAAATAAGCTCGTAAATAAGCTCGAATCTCCGCCTTATCAGCTACAGCTTCAGCCAAAATATCAGCAGCGCCTGATAAAGCATCATTGGCATTCTCAATGCCTTGGGATTCATTTATATATTCTTGTGCTACTTCTTCGAGGGATACTGTTTTTGCTTGAGGATGATTGAGAGATTGGATAAATTTGGCCAAAGGTTCTAATCCCTGTTCTCTGGCAATACTAGCCCGAGTGCGACGCTTTGGTTTGTACGGCAGATAAATATCTTCAAGGTCAGTTTTGTTGAGACAAGATATGATTTGGTTTTTTAATTCTGCTGTCAGCTTATTTTGACTGGAAATTTTTTCGAGTATAGTTTCTTTGCGTTTTTCGAGTTCCGTGAGATAGGTATAGCGCTCAAAAATATTTCGTAATTCCAGCTCATCAAGAGAACCAGTTCTTTCTTTGCGATAACGAGCAATAAAAGGAATCGTTGCCCCTTCTGTCCATAATTCTAAGGCGTTGTTAATATTTTGCTGTGCGATAGAAAATTCTTGGGCAATGATTTGAGAAATTATCACTGAATTCATAAAGAAAATTTTAATTTAATAGTTCTATAAGGGCAAGTATCGTTTAGGATCAACTCGTTTTAGTTGGCTACTTCATAGTTTAGTTATTGAAAAGCTATATTACCTATCAGTTAAGGCAAATTTAACATTATGAGTTTAGTAAAAAATAAGCTGCAAAATCCCCAGAAATTAGATAATGAACAACTATCTATTGATTATTTACTTGAACAAATTAAAGAAAAGCCCAAAAAAAAATCTCTTTATTGGCAACTAGTGAAACTTGTTTCAAGAAAAAAATTTGATATTTCAGATCATGAGTTGTGGCAATTAAAAAGTTTAGATAATTTTGCACCAAATAATGAATTAGACTGGTTGGCTAATTATGCGATTTATAATGTCGAAACTAGAATTAATAATCACCGAGAGTTATCTAAACATAATTGTAAAATTGTTTCTCTTGGTTCTAATTGTATGTCTAGGACAATACCTACAAGATGGGGTCTTAAGTTATCCAAAAGCATGGGAGAACTGACTCATCCTTTTGATTTATCAATTCATCCCTATAACTCAGTTTGTCAAGTAATAGAAAATGAGTTTCAAGATTACTTAGATCCTATATTGCTTAAAAAAAATCATAATGGGGTTCCGAAACACAAGAAATATCAAATAGTTTTTAATCATGAAAGAGATAGTTATTTCTCTCAAAATAATTTTAGACAACTGATCAAAATCTATGAGGCAAGAATTAAGAATTTTTATCATGATGTTAACAAGTATTCGATAATTTTTTTATACTTCAACAAGCCTAAAGAAAATATTTTTCCTCTGGAGCTTGCTAAAATTATTCAAAATAAGTTTAAAGAGGTTAATCATAAGTTATTGTATATAAACACCGGAGAAAAAAATTTCGGTCCCGATGATTCTCAATTTCCAGAAAACTTAATAGCCAAGCACATTCGGTTGCCCTCCGAAGATTATAATTGGTCACAACCACAACATTATGCGACAGAGCCAGGAAAGAATTTTGAACTGAGTATTATTGAGGCCATTAAGCAGGTACTTATTGACTATTTTCCTAAAAATTAACTTGACTAGTCTCTCTGCGCAGAAGTCAAGAGTCAAGAGTCAAGAGTCAAGAGTCAAGAGTCAAGAGTCAAGAGTCAAAAGTTTTTAATCTCAATCTTTTGATATGTTTGATATAGTGGCTTTATTTATGACTACATCTACTAGGCTTGGTCAAAACTCTGTCAAATTAAGGTAGCAGTTGAACTGTAAGGAACATTGGATTCTACTATAATCTTAAGTGATACTATATAATACATTTTAATTGTGCTGCTCATATAAATGAATTTGTCCATAACCAAAAAAGCGCCGATAATTTTAATAGCAGATGATGAAATATCGACCAGAAGATTATTACGCTTGATTTTAAACAAAGAAGGCTATCAAGTTATCGAGACAGAAAATGGTCAGGATTGTTTAAATGCCTTTAATCTATATCAACCAGAAATAGTGCTTCTTGATGCCATAATGCCTATTATGGATGGTTTTACTTGTTGTCGGAAACTAAACCAAATTCAATCCCGGAGAGCTTTTGCTTCTGATAGCTTTCAGCAAATCCCCATATTAATGATTACAGGATTAGATGATCGAAAATCTGTAGATCTGGCCTTTGAGGCAGGGGCCATAGACTATATTACAAAACCTCTTCATCGGGATGTTTTGCGTCAGCGTTTGCGCTATCTCTTGGAGGCAAAATGGGCGCAAGAGGCACTGAGAGAAAAAGAACAAAAATATCGCTTGGTGGTTAACAATCTTCGCGAAGGTATTTTTCAACTAGATCTCGAAGATAATCTCACATTTCTCAATCCTGCTTGGCAAGAAATTACTGGGTTTTCTGTTGAAGAAAGTCTAGGACAAAAGCTCTCAACATTTATTCATGACGAGTACATCTTAGTTTATCAAAACTATCTCAAGTTATTACTTACCCAGAATCAACCAGAATGCAGTTTTGAGCTCCAGTACCATAGTCAAAATGGCGATGTAGGCTGGATAAAAATTTATGCTTGTCCGATTCAAGACAGCGACCGCAATATAATTGGTATCTCAGGGA
Organism: Xenococcus sp. PCC 7305; assembly: GCF_000332055.1. Taxonomy (GTDB): domain Bacteria; phylum Cyanobacteriota; class Cyanobacteriia; order Cyanobacteriales; family Xenococcaceae; genus Xenococcus. Next base: position 14,695 of record NZ_ALVZ01000232.1, read on the forward strand.
CAATTAACAATATCACCAAGCAAAAACTTAGAGAAATCTATCAAAAAGTTGATTATCAAACCACCAAGGTACTGGCCGAATCTTTAAGTATTAAAGATGCTATCACCAATATCATTCAAATTATTTGTAATAATTTAGGTTGGCAATTAGGAGAGTTTTGGAAATTTAAGGTACAGGATAATTGCCTTTCTCCAATAACTTCTTGGTCTTTTCCTGGGGATAAATTAACTCACTTTATTCGAGATAGTTCGGAAATATCTTTCTTGTCTGGTCAGAGTTTAGTTGGCACTGTTTGGGAGACAGAAAATTCTTTATGGATAGATGAGTTGATAGAACATCCTATTTTTCTGCGAACTGACTTGTCACAGCAGGCTGATTTAGTGACCAGTTTTGGTTTTTTAGTATTTCATGGTTTAGAGAAATTGGGAATAATTACTTTATTTTGCAACAAAAAAAAGCAAGAAGATCCAGAATTACTTAGACTAATGACAACTCTTGGTAGTCAAATTGGTCAATTTATTAAACGCAAACAAGCTGAAATTAAACTCCAACAACAAAATAAACTTTTACAATCAGAATTAAAGCAAGCGGGAAAATATGTAATCTCTTTATTGCCAAGTCCTTTACAAGATAAAGTGCAAATTCAACATTTATTTATTCCTTCAATTGATTTGGGTGGAGATATTTTTGATTATTATTGGCTTGATGAACAAAAACTTGTAATTTATCTATTAGATGTTTCAGGGCATGGTGTAAGACCAGCTCTTTTATCGGTTTCAGTTCAGAACTTATTGCGATCGCAATCTCTTTCCAATATTGATTTTTCTGAACCAAATACAGTTGTTAGTGAGCTCAATCGCATGTTTCAGATGGATGAAAGGGGCGAGAATTATTTTACTATTTGGTATGGGGTTTATGACATCTTAGAACGAAAATTAGTTTATTGTTCTGCTGCTCATCCTCCTGCTTTATTAATTTATCCACAGAAAAATAATCAGCTCAATACGCAACAATTATCTAATGAAAATATTCCCGTGGGGATGCTTAGTGAGTTTGAATTTGAGCAGTCTGTTTGTGATGTAAGACCAAATAGTAGTCTTTATCTTTTTAGTGATGGAGTTTATGAAATTGCCACATCGGAGAATAAAACTTGGGGAATTGATGCTTTATCTATAACTCTTGAGGAATATTATCAAAATAGTAGTCAGCCCCATTCTAATTTGAGCAGCCTTTTACAAAAAATTCAGCAAATTAATCCCCAAGAAAATTTTGGTGATGATTTTTCTTTAATTGAGATACATTTCTAAAGATTGAGATATCAAAATTAAAAGAGCCAATAGATTAATACTCATTACTCATTACTCATTACTCATTACTCATTACTTATTACTTATTACTTATCCCTCCTGCGCAGCTTCACTAACTTCCTTGTTGATTCAAAGACCAGTCATACTTTAAATAAGATATTTTGTATTTTCCCTGTTCTAGATATTGACTATCTTGAGAGTCTAAATATTGACTAATAAAATTGAGTACAGCTTTTTCTTTTCTATTTCCAGTAAACTTATCATTAATTCCATAACTTGCTATCCAATCCTGGCCGTACCATTTGAAAATAGAAGAAAGATAGACAATATTTTGGTTGCGATCTATTTTAAATCCTTGAGGACTAGTAAGAAATTTTCTAGTTTGCTCATCTAATTGTGAATCCAAATTTGCGGCAGTATAAGCTGCATTTCGCAAAATTGGGCAACTCATCGCTGCACAAACCAATGCCATGTGAATTCTTGGTTCATTGAAATCTTTTCTAATAATGTCATGTTCGATATTATCTAAAGTTTTCTCTTGCCCTGCGATCGCGAATTTGCGTCTGTTCCAAACCCCAGGAATATCTCTAATACTTTTTTTAAGAGGATTTTGCCCAATTATCGATTGAAGAGTCAAAGAATTATAAGCATTCAGCAAAAAAGCCAATCTTTCTGGCTGGCTCCAACTATTATAGGTTGCACTGCTCACTCCGGCTAAAGCCTGATTAAATTGCTCTAAGTCTTGGGGACTGGCTTGTAATTTTTGATAATCAACCAATCCGCGATCGCTAACATAGGTTTTCAATATTTCATTATAAATTTGATAATTAAAAGATGTTTGAGTTAGAAAAATACGAGGATTTTCAACTATCGTGCTTGACTCATAATTGGTCACATTGGCAAATACAGTTGTGGGCGTCACTATGGGCAAGAATAATAAGAGCAATAATATTTTTTTCATTGAGAATGATCAATAGAGAATAATGACATCTAAAAACTCTAAAATGAATATCAGTTGAACTAACTATGAGCCAACAATTAGAGCCCAATTAAAATTTTCTATGAACCAAAAAAAAGCAGTAGTATTACTCTCTGGAGGTTTAGATTCAGCGACAGTCGCCGCGATCGCAATTGCTGAAGGTTATGAAGTGATTGCCCTATCCTTTCGCTATGGTCAACGTCACCAAAAAGAATTGGCCGCAGCCCAAAAAATTGCTCATCTGCTGGAGATTAAAGAGCATGTGATTCTTGATGTTAATTTGTCTCAATGGGGTGGCTCGTCCTTAACCGATGCAACTATGGAAATTCCCCAAGATGGCATTGTCTCAGATATCATTCCCTCCACCTATGTTCCAGGACGCAATACAGTTTTTATCGCGATCGCTTTGGCCCTAGCAGAAGCTAAAAATGCCAGGACAATTTTTCTAGGAATTAACGCAGTGGACTATTCTGGATATCCTGATTGCCGTCCTGAATATCTAGCTGCCTATCAAAAATTAGCCAATCTCTCTTCAAAAGCTGCTATTGAAGGGCATAACATCCAATTGCAAGCGCCCTTAGTCAAGGACTCTAAAGTAGATATCGTAAAACGCGCCCTCGCTCTAGGAGTGCCTATCGAACATACTTGGTCTTGTTATCAGGGGCAAGAAGTTCCCTGTGGAGTATGTGATTCTTGCCGGATTAGAGATCGTGCCTTAATCGAAGCCGGAAGATCTGACTTGGCAACCCATCCAGCATAAGCAAAAAGGCTATTCTTTTTGGACTTAAATATAAGTTAATATGACGATCTATAAAAACGCCTTATCATTATCGTAGTTCTTATGTACAACGTCAGTTTGACGAATTTTCTTTTTGATTAAATTTCCCAAGTTGAACAACGAAGTAATAGGCTTTTCCCTAGCTCCCCAAATCCCTAAATCCCCAAGTCCTTATTCAGAACTAGTAAATTTTGTACTCATAGAACTCACGTTATGTACAAGATGATGAGTGAGTTTGAACGTAGCTTAGCTGTTGTCATTGGCATCAATAAATATCAGAATGGGATTGCTCGGTTACAAACTGCTGTTCCTGATGCGATCGCGATCGCGGAGATTCTCTTAAGAAAATATCAATATGAATTGATTAACCCTAAATTTTTCTCAGTAGTATTTCTCAGTAGTAATCTTTAAGCATCATGCCACTAAAGATCAACTAAAAACTCTTTTAAAAGAAGTTCTGCCTGACGAAATCAAATCCACTAAACGCGATCGCACAATACTTGTCTTATTAATAGCGCTATGGTTGAGATGTATATGATATGGATAACCAGCGATAGAATTGAACCCACGATGAAAGTTAAAAACGTAAAAATTCCGATCGCACAAATCAAAGAACTATGCCAGCTCTACCATATTAATAAATTTGCCTTATTTGGTTCGGTGCTGAGAGATGATTTTATGCCCAATAGTGATATAGATGTATTGGTAGAATTTCAAGTTGGGTATACACCTGGATTTTTTAAACTCCATCAAATTCAAGAAGAAATTTCCCAATTATTTGATGGGAGAAAAATTGATTTAGTTACTCCCAAATTTCTCAACTATCAGATACGAGATCAAATCTTAGATGAAATGGAAGTTTGCTATGTCGCAAAAGGATGAGCGAGTTTTTATTAAACACAAGCGATCGCCTTAAAGTCTATAATTTGCGATCGCACTAGACATGATATTACGCGATCGCGATTACGATAAGATATCAACATTTTTGACAATAAACATAACCATTCTCTCCATAACTAAGAATTTTAAGATCGCGTGTAAGCAAAGTTAAATCATTGAGTCTTGCCGTAGCCACAATCATTCTATCTGCGGGATCTCCGTGAAAACCTCCTGGCAAAAAGCTACTTTCAATTGCTACTTCTGGAGTAAGCAAAGATAGGTTAACACCAGGTTGAGCTAAACTTTCTTTTACCCACTGATTGATTGGCTTGGTCAAAGTGATTCGATTTTTCGAGACTAGCATCGATAACTCCCAAACTGAGATAGCGGGGACAAATACCTTTCCCTTACTTCCAGCTAAATTGATATAAGTAATTGTATCTGTCGATAATTCTGTTGACCCAGTGCATAGCCAAATCCAAGTATGAGTATCGAGTAGGATGCCTCGATCTAAATTAGACATCTACCTCCCAAACTTCCCCAATGCTTTCAACAATATCTCCATGAAATTCAACAGTATTAGCTAAACAACCGAATAAAGAATAGTTTTCGTCTTCAATAGGAGTAAGTTGAGCCATTGGCTTACCATGTTTAGTAATGGTTATTGGTTGTTTTGTTTGGTTAACGCGATCAATTAGTTTCAAACAATGGGTTTTAAATTCTCCTGCACCTACTTGTTCTCGATTTTGTGCCATTTTTAGTCATGGTTATATATCTATGGTCATAATTATTTTATCAATAAAGAATTTACATTGCATTTCATAGCTTATCCAGCGATCGCACCATAGATAATATTCCGCGACCCGCGAAGCGGATCTCTTTGAGATCACGAATTAGAGTTAAAATTCTCTTAGCTTCCTTAACTTCCAAGATGAAAGTAGAAAATATAGAAATCCCCCTAGAGAAGATCAAAACATTTTGCGCAAATTGGCAAATTATTGAATTTGCTTTCTTTGGTTCGGTTTTACGGGATGATTTTCGTCCCGATAGCGATATTGATGTCATGGTTCAATTTGATGCTAGTGCTCATCCTACCTTCTTAAATCTTGAGCAGATGGAAGCAGAGTTAAAAACTATTTTTCAAAGAGAAGTCGATCTAATTACTCGTCAAGGTATTGAATCCAGTCGTAACTATTTGCGCCGTCAAGAAATCCTATCCTCGGTTCAGGTGATTTATGCAAAGAGATCTTCAATTTCTGCTTGATATGTTGCAATCGGCGGAACTTATCATACAATACACCAATCAATGTTCAAAAGATGAATTTATTGAAAATATTCAACTTCAAGATTCAGTAATTAGAAGATTGTTAGTCATTGCTGAAGCCGCAAGAAGGGTTTCCGCAACAACTCGAACCACGTTATCCAATATTTCATGGCAAGAGATTAACGGAATGAGAAATCGCTTAGTTCATGAATACGATGATATTAACCTCAATATCGTTTGGGATGTTGTTCAAAATGAAATACCAATTTTGATTCAGCAGCTAAAGTTAATAGTTCCTTCTGATAAGTAAACAACTTTAGACTATGGAATAGAACGAACAATGAGTACTATTAACGATGTTTATTTGTTTAAGCAGATTACTCTATAGTGCGATCGCGCGACACTTATTTCAACCAGATTTGGTCAATCATTCTATAGAGAGATCTGACTTGGCAACCCATCTTGCGTAAGCTAAATTTAACTCCATTGTTCCTTTTATCTATCTGGGCGATCGCATGATTAATGTACAACCTTCATTGGAATTCATTCCTCCAGCCTATAATGACCTTGTTTGGCGAGGATCGCGATCGCTAGTCCCCTTTTGGTTGCGTTATACCCAGGGCATTACTGATGTCAGAGTAGATAATGCCGAAGAATTGATTGAACTCTATCGTCAGTTTGATCAGGGAAAAACCCGATTTTTAATTGCTTTTCGTCATCCTTCTACTATCGATCCTCCCTGTATCAGTCAGCTATTGTGGAACCTATTGCCCCAAATTGCCAAACAATCCGGGAACCCGCTAAACTTTCAGGTTCATACCCATTTTATCTACGATCGCGGGATTCCTCTCTGGGCAGGCCCGAAGGTGGGATGGCTGATCTCCCAGCTAGGAGGGACCCCCATTCGTCGAGGCACTTTAGATCGCCAAGGATTGCGATCAATTCGCGACTTATTTGTCAATGGTCAGTTTCCCCTCGCCGCCGCCCCAGAAGGTGCGACCAATGGCCATAATGAAATCATTAGTCCCCTCGAACCTGGGATTGCCCAATTCGGTTTCTGGTGCCAGGAGGATTTGCAAAAAGCTCAGATTGATGCGGACGTTGCGATCGCACCATTAGGAATTAGATATCATTTTTTTGAAGACCCTTGGCGATCTTTAGAAAAACTGTTGTCTCAACTCGAAGTTGACAGCGGACTAACAGAGCAAGCAAGCTCTAGTATGGGGTTAAGAAACGGGCATCCCTTAACATTAGAGCAAGAGAAACTATTTTACGGGCGACTTTCTCAACTAGCAGAACATTTACTATCATTGCTAGAAAAGTTTTACAGTCAGTTTTATCGGCAAACTCCTACCCCTGAAAATGAAGACTTGCCATCCCGCCTTCAAGCCTTATTGAACGCTGCTTTAAGTGTTACCGAACAAGCTTTTGCCGTCAAACCCAATGGAAATTTGAGCGATCGCTGCCGGCGAGTTGAACAGGCAGGTTGGGAGCGGATTTATCGTCAGGACTTAGCCGAATTGGATAGTCTTGCTCCCGCCGTTAAAGGCTTAGCAAATCTGGTTGCCTCGGAAGCTGAACTACGTCTTTGGCATATGCGACTAGTAGAAAACTTGGTTAGTGTTACGGGGAGATATGTGGCGGAAAAGCCTACCGCAGAACGCTTTGCTGATACTATTTTATTACTGTGGAAAATAGTAGCTCGCCTAAAAGGACAATCTAATCTGAAGCTGCCTTTTTTAGGAAACAAATGGGCACAGTTCACAGTAAAACAACCACTAATTATTGCTAATTATGGGGATGATTATAAGTCTAACCGCCGCCAAGCTATTGCTAATTTAACCCAGGATTTACAAACTTCATTGGAAGATGCAATTAGATCAAAAAACCCTGGCTGAATTTTGAAAATTTAACGGTAGCAATCCCAAATTAAGATTAAGGAAACATTCAGAGCAAAAGTTTCGGGATTTTGCCTAAGTAATTATACAATTCATACTAAGCAAAGTAGGACTGCTACCTATTAACAGGATCAGCCGTTATATAGTTGCTATACAAGCACCCTGCTGCGGGAGATTGATTTTTTTCTAGATGTTTTGGTTTTAAATTTCTTGGTTTGGTTTAGTGGACGTAAATCTTGAGTAATAGGGATTTTTTTAGGATTGCTAGCTCTCAATAACGCGACAATGCGCTGACAGGTTTTGTAACAACCAATAGTTGCTAATAGTTTGTTTTCCTCGTAAATACCCCAGCGATTGTTAGCTAGCTCTTGGGAATAGTAAGTCATTTTATTTTGTGTGGAGGTAAACGTTATAGAGTCATATGTATATTAAGGGCTGTACTTACTTAATTCTACAACCGTAAAAATACGTATTTTATGCATTTTCCTCAAAATACTCAGTGCTTTAACGGAAAACACGTAGTTTCCCCTGTCCGAATTTTCTCTTAAGTACTCCGAAATAATACGAGCTACTAAACAATATGATTTAAAGAATGATGCGATTCATTACAGGATATCTAATTTCTTTAACAATTGTCAATAATTAATTATCAAATACCCTAAAATCGTCCCCTAATCTTGTAATTTACCTTCCCAATTTATTGGGAATTCCTTGGCACCCCCCAGGAATTGTCTCCCGGCTTTTTTCGCCACACCAAGCACAAAGATAGTAGCGCTGTTCTTCATTAAGGCGTTTCACTTGCGATAAATTTGCCCTTTCTACCACCATTCCTGTATGTTCACCTGTTTTATAGTTAGGAATCGCGGTGCGAGTGCGAGGAGTTGCCGTGTCTGCTTCACCGTAAAACAAAATGGTGCCCTTGAGATCTGCATCTTCGAGATTCGCTTCGTATAAGACTGTACGAGAGAGATTGGCCTTGACCAAATCAGTTTGAGAAAGATTGGTTCTCACCATATTGGCATTGCTCAAATCAGTCCAACGCAAATCCTGACCGGATAAATCTGTTCCCGCCAGGATTACTCCTAGATCAATCACTCTAATACCATGAAGCCGATCTTCGGCATAACCTCCAGTGCCATCAAGCATTGGTCTCCCAAGACGACTATCTCGCTGAAGCGGAGTTAATAATCGAGACTGGGATAAAAAACGCAGAATCTTGGCTTTGCCAGCAGAATCAACACTTGACAGGATGGCGGCAGTTCGGCCTTCTGCGATCGCTCTTTCTTGGGGCCAATCTTCGAGTAAACCTTCCTCATTAATCGTCAGGTCAGAAATTCCCTGAAAGTAAGCATCAATAGTTTGTTGCTGGGTAATCAGATTTTGTTGAATAGTCAAATCTCTGGAGATAATATACTGGGCCCAAGCGACATAAACTGCGAGAATTGCGATCGAGATTTGGCCTAAGGCTCCGACCCATTCTGCCCAAGAACCAAATTCATCATATTTAAAATTGTTTAACCAATTGCCAATACTGACATAAAACCCCAAATATTTGAGCAATACTGCGATCGCCAGAGCAAAACTAATAAAGGCTAAAAGATTTCTTTTTTCTGAAGGTGTGAGGAATCTGGCAATTAAGCCTCTAATAGAATTAATTACAACCCCCAGAGAAAGCAATAAAGCTCCCATAGCTCCTAAAATAGCTAGAAAAGCAATCCTCGACCATAATCCGATTCCCATAACAACTAAAGAAATCAGGAGCATTTGGGATTTAGTCAAGGGCATCTTGAAGGTAGAAATTTTTGTTACCAGAGGGTTAATCAGAGTATAAATAGTATTGGGCTTATAGCTGAGCGATGAGTTCTCAATTTCAACCTGAGCATTCTGGCCATCTTGATTGCCGTCTGGGATGAGATTTTCTGGATTAGAATTAGACTTGGTTGGTTGCTCTGTCATTGATTTTAGAACATTGACTCTGACATAAAACTGACGATCAACAGTCATTATAATTTAGTCGATAAAAAAAATTGGAGAAAATCGCAATCATCATGTACAATTTATGATTGTGGCTAAATAAATTTATTGTCTGCTCGGACAATAGTAAAGTTTCCTAACTTTATTCGAGTTACTGAGCAACCATTAATGTTTTCTGCCTGCTTCCTTGGATACTGAAGGGAATTTACCTTTAAGTCTAGAAGAGCCCAGGCAAATATAAAGACCTCAGCTCAAGCAACATCTGTTCCGTCGGGTTGTTAGGTCATAACTTTTAGAAAACAAAACCATATATTAAGTAGCTACCCATGTTGTTTTGGTAGACATTTCTTGTGTCTTCAATAGGCAGCATGACCATCTAAACTGTTGCTAATTAATAAAAAAGTAACAGTTTAACATGCGGCTGCGATCTTATTTAATGTTCTTTAGCGAAAAAGGGGTTAACATCTGTGTCTGTCGGCATACTGGGAACCAAACTAGGCATGACCCAAATCTTTAACCAAGAAACGGGAACTGCTATTCCCGTAACTGTGGTTCAAGCTGGTCCTTGTACTATTACCCAAATCAAAACCCAAGAAACTGACGGCTACTGCTCCGTTCAGATTGGCTACCAAGAAGTCAAAGAAAAAGCTCTCTCTAAGCCAGAATTGGGCCATTTGAAGAAAGCTTCGGCTTCTCCGCTGCGTCATCTCAAGGAATACCGCACTAACGATGTTGCGAACTTTGAATTAGGTCAAGCACTAGGTGCCAGCTTATTTGATGCCGGAGCCATTGTTGATATCAGTGGGAAGACTATTGGCCGTGGTTTTGCTGGATACCAAAAACGCCATAACTTCAAAAGAGGTCAAATGGCTCATGGTTCCAAAAATCATCGTGCCCCAGGCTCTACTGGTGCTGGTACTACTCCGGGACGTGTTTATCCTGGGAAAAAGATGGCCGGGCGCTACGGCGGTAAACAAGTTACGATTCGCAAGCTAGAAGTTGTTCAAATAGATGCTGAGCGCAACTTGCTCCTAATCAAAGGGGCAGTCCCTGGAAAGCCAGGGGCTTTATTGAGTATTACTCCCGCCAATATTGTCGGAGCTAAAAAATAAGCTGTTATCAACCAGTAACAAGTGACCATGGTGAATTGTGTAGTTAAAAATTGGCAAGGGGAACAAGTCTCAGAGGCCTCCCTGGAGCTAAAAGTAGCAAAAGAAGAAAATGCTAATCATATTGTCCACCGGGCATTAGTTAGACAAATGGCTAAAGCTCGTCAAGGCACAGCTTCCTCTAAAACTAGAGCTGAAGTTCGAGGTGGTGGACGCAAGCCTTGGAGACAAAAAGGAACTGGACGGGCTCGTGCCGGTTCGATTCGTTCTCCTCTCTGGCGTGGTGGTGGTGTGATCTTTGGTCCTAAACCCAGAGACTACGACCTCAAAATGAATAAAAAAGAGCGGCGTCTGGCATTGAGAACTGCCTTCAGTAGTTGCTTAGAAAATGCGGTAGTAGTAGAGAATTTTGCTGAAGAGATTGCTCGTCCCAAAACCAAGGAGATAATTTCTGCTTTGGAAAGATGGAAAGTAGATCCCAATCAAAAAGTGTTACTGATAGTCACAGAAATTACCGAAAATCTGAATCTATCCACCCGCAATATTCCCAACGTAAAGCTACTCAAGGCAAGCAACTTGAATGTCTACGATTTGCTCAATGCGCAGCAAGTTGTAGTAACCACAGATGCTTTGACCAAAATACAGGAGGTTTATGGTGACTGATTATAATCCAAGAGATCTCGCGGATCTGATCCTTAAGCCAATCGTTACCGAGAAGGCAACCTTGCAAATGGAAGAAAACAAATATGTTTTCGATGTTTTGCCCAAAGCGACCAAGCCGGAAATTAAAGCAGCTATTGAGAGTCTATTTGACGTTAAAGTCACTAGTGTGAATACTCTTAAGTTACCTCGCAAGCAACGTCGTGTAGGGAGATTTGTCGGTTACAAAGCTCAGTACAAAAGGGCGATCGTAACCTTACAGGAAGGAAATAGTATCGAACTATTCCCTGACGTGTAGAAAACAAACTTATTTAACCCGAAAACTAACGAGCTAGAATTAGCAATTACAATTTAAATTATGGGTACTCGTTCTTTTAGACCATTAACTCCTGGAACTCGGCAAGCGACAATTGCCGACTTTTCAGAAATCACCAAAAGTAAACCCGAAAAGTCCTTAACCAAGTTCAAGCATCGAGCGAAGGGACGGAATAATAGAGGGGTTATTACTAGCCGCCGTCGTGGTGGTGGTCATAAGCGTCGCTATCGGACTATTGATTTTAGAAGAGATAAGCTCAATATTCCCGCCACTGTAATCGCGATCGAATATGATCCCAACCGCAATGCCAGAATTGCCCTGGTGGAATATCAAGACGGAGAAAAACGTTATATCCTAGCTGCTGCTGGATTAACCGTCGGCACAGAAATTATTTCTGGGCCAGAGTCTCCTATTGAGATCGGTAATGCTTTACCTTTGAGCAATATTCCGTTAGGGGAAACGATTCATAATATAGAGCTTAGAGTTGGTAGAGGTGGTCAGATAGTAAGAGCTGCAGGAACTGCCGCCAAGCTTATGGCAAAAGAGGGCAACTATGTGACTATTGGTTTGCCGTCAAAAGAAGTCCGCATGGTTCGGAAAGAATGCTACGCCACTATTGGGCAAGTAGGCAACGCCGAAGTGAGAAACTTGAAGCTCGGCAAAGCAGGGAAAAGTCGTCATTTGGGGAGAAGACCTCAAGTTAGAGGGAGTGCCATGAACCCTTGTGATCACCCCCACGGTGGTGGCGAAGGAAGGGCTCCCATTGGCAGAAGTGGCCCTGTTACTCCTTGGGGTAAGCCGGCTTTGGGTCTAAAAACCCGTAAGAAGAAGAAAGCTAGCGATAAACTTATTGTTCGTCGTCGTTAATTTATACTTAAAGCTTTTTTTAGCGTAAATTTTGTTGCGCCTTAACTGATAACTGATAACTGATAACTGATTATGAGCCGTTCCTTAAAAAAAGGTCCTTTTGTTGCTGATAAACTGCTCAAAAAAATTGAGAAGTTGAATTCAGAAAACAAAAAGGAAGTCATAAAAACCTGGTCCCGTGCTTCTACTATTCTGCCTCAAATGGTTGGCCATACAGTAGCTGTTCATAATGGCCGTCAACATATTCCCGTGTTTATTTCCGATCAAATGGTTGGTCATAAGTTAGGGGAGTTTGCCCCGACTAGAACCTTTAGGAGTCATTCCAAAAGTGATAAAAAAGCTCGGCGATAGCAATATTTTAAAGATCCCAAGATCCCAAAAAGCATCATGACAGTAGATAAGACCAATGAAACAAAAGCGATCTCAAAATATATCCGCATGTCTCCTTTTAAAGTGAGAAGAGTGTTGGATCAAATTCGAGGTCGTCAATATCGAGAAGCTCTAATTATTCTCGAATTTATGCCTTACAAAGCCTGTGAACCAGTACTGAAAGTATTGCGCTCTGCTGTGGCTAACGCAGAACATAATGCGGGATTGGACCCTGCGAGCTTGGTTATTAGTCAAGCTTTTGCTGATGGAGGTCCTGTTTTAAAACGTTATCGCCCCAGAGCGCAGGGTCGAGCTTATCAAATTCGTAAGCCGACCTGTCATATTACTGTCGCGGTTGCTCCGGAAGTGACCGAATAAGCTGTTGTATTCAGAGGAAATATAGTGGGTCAAAAAATACATCCAACTGGTTTTCGTTTAGGTATCACTCAAGAACACCAGTCTTGTTGGTACGCCGATACCAAAAATTACCCCCAACTGCTACAAGAGGATCGATTAATAAGAGACTATGTAGCCAAGGGTTTAAGTAACGCAGGAATCTCCCAAGTTAAGATTGAGCGTAAAGCTGATCAAATTGACTTGGCAATCCATACCGCTCGTCCTGGGGTCGTTGTCGGGCGTGGTGGTGCGGGGATCGAAAAGCTGCGTACTGAGTTGCAAGACACAGTGGGCAATAATCGCCAAATAAGGATTAATGTCATTGAGGTTGCTCGAGTTGATGCCGATGCTACTTTGATTGCTGAATATATCACTCAACAGCTAGAACGTCGTGTTTCTTTCCGTAGAGTAGTCCGCCAAGCAATCCAAAGAGCTCAAAGAGCCGAGGTTCAAGGCATTAAAATTCAGGTAAGCGGTCGACTTAATGGAGCGGAGATTGCCCGCACGGAATGGGTTCGTGAAGGTAGGGTGCCATTACATACTTTAAGAGCAAACATCGATTACTCTTATCGGACGGCGCTGACCATTTACGGAATTTTGGGCGTCAAGGTTTGGATCTTTAAAGGAGAAGTTATTCCTGGACAAGAAGAAACCGCTGTTGCAACTCCTGCGAAAACACCCCGCCGTAATCGTCGTCGTCAGAAATTTGATGACCGTTCGGAATGATAACCAGTAGTTAGCAAAGGAGTAACTATGCTAAGTCCTAGAAGAACAAAATTTCGCAAACAACAACGGGGACGAATGAGAGGGTTAGCCCATAGAGGTAGCACTCTTAACTTTGGTGACTATGCTCTTCAAGCAACTGAACCTTCTTGGATTACCTCCCGTCAGATTGAAGCAGCTAGACGAGCTATGACTCGCTACGTTAAACGGGGTGGGAAAATCTGGATTCGGGTCTTCCCAGACAAGCCGGTGACCATGAGAGCAGCCGAAACTCGCATGGGTTCTGGTAAAGGTTCTCCTGAATATTGGGTGGCTGTAGTTAAGCCTGGAAGAATTATGTTTGAAATGGCAGGGGTCTCAGAAACCATAGCAAGAGAAGCCATGCGCTTAGCTGCTCAAAAGCTGCCTATAAAAACTAAATTTATTACTCGTGATGAGGAGTATACGTAAGATTATGGCTTTACCTAAAATTGATGAGGTAAGAAATCTTAGCGATGAAGAATTAGCAGCAGAAGTGCTGGCAGTTAAGCGGGAACTATTTCAACTAAGACTAGAAGAAGCTACTCGTCGCTTAGAAAAACCTCATATGTTTAAGCATACTAAACATCGTCTCTCTCAACTGTTAACTGTAGAAAGGGAACGTCAGTTGCTTAGTACTGAGACAACAACTGTTAGCTCAGAAACTCCATCTCCAGCAGAAGCGTAAAGATTAATTCAACATATGGCAGTTAAAGAAATTGTTGGCGAAGTCGTCAGTGACAAAATGAATAAAACCGTTGTGGTCGCTGTAGAAAATCGGACTCGCCATCCTAAATACAAGAAAACCGTTGTCCGCACCAAAAAGTATAAAGTCCATGATGAGGAAAATCAGTGCCATATTGGCGATCGCGTAAAAATTCGCGAAACCAGACCTCTCAGTCGGACTAAATGTTGGACTGTGGCCCAAATCATTGACAAGAAAAATTCTTAACTTTTATTTAGATCAATCTAACCACCGTGATACAACAACAGACTTATCTTAATGTTGCCGATAATAGCGGAGCTCGTAAACTAATGTGCTTACGAGTGCTGGGTAAAGGTAACTGTCCCTATGGTCACATTGGTGATGTAATTGTCGCTGTAGTCAAAGATGCCCTCCCTAACATGGCAGTTAAAAAATCTGACGTTGTTAGAGCTGTGATTGTTCGGACGAAACAAGCAGTGAACCGCGAAAGTGGCATGAGCATTCGTTTTGACGATAATGCAGCTGTGATTATAAATCCTGACAACAATCCTCGGGGTACTAGGGTTTTTGGCCCGGTGGCACGAGAGTTACGAGATAAAAACTTTACTAAAATTGTTTCTCTAGCTCCGGAGGTAATCTAATGGCTCAGAAAACTACTAGCAAACGACATAACATGCATGTCAAGAAAGGAGATAACGTACAGGTTATTTCTGGCCGAGATAAAGGCAAAGTGGGAGAGATTCTCCAGGTTTTGCCTAAATCCAGCAAAGTAGTCGTTAAAGGGGTTAACATCCGCACTAAGCATGTGAAGCCTCAGCAAGAGGGGGAGTCAGGTCAGATAAGTACCTTCGAAGCTCCTGTCCATAGTTCTAATGTAATGCTCTACTCCGAAAAGGAGAAAGTTGCGAGCCGCGTCTGCTATACCTTTACGGATGATGGCAAAAAAGTACGCATGCTCAAAAAAACTGGAGAGATTATTGATTAATTACCAAAAATAAATTTAGTGATTTCCTGACCAAGCCCAGGAAATATAAGAAAAAGCTCATGGCAAAAAACCTCAAGGAAACTTATACAACAGAAATTGCTGGCAAGCTCAAAGAAGAGTTTGGTTATAGCAATATTCATCAAGTACCAAAAGTCGTTAAGGTAATTGTTAATCGTGGTTTAGGAGAAGCTTCTCAAAATGCTAAGGCATTGGAATCATCGATTCGCGAAATCTCAACTATCACAGGTCAAAAACCCGTGGTTACTAGAGCGAAAAAGGCGATCGCAGCTTTCAAGCTCCGTAAAGGAATGCCAGTTGGCGTGATGGTTACATTGCGAGGAGATCGGATGTACGCCTTCTTGGAGCGTTTGATTAACCTAGCTCTACCAAGGATTCGTGATTTTCGCGGAATTAGTGCCAAAAGCTTTGACGGACGGGGCAATTATAGCCTAGGGGTCAAAGAACAGCTCATCTTTCCTGAAATTGATTACGATACCATCGATCAAATTCGGGGTTTCGATATTTCCATCGTCACCACCGCCAATACCGATGAGGAGGGACGAGCCTTACTCAAGGAAATGGGAATGCCCTTCCGTACAAACTAAAACTATAGGATCGGGAGATAACAAAAGGTAATAATGGCAGCAAACGATACTATCTCAGATATGCTGACCCGCATTCGTAATGCCTGTATGGTCAAGCATCAACAAACTCAAGTACCTTCGACGAAAATGACCCGAAGCATTGCTAAAGTGCTTCAAGAAGAAGGTTTTATTGGTAATTACGAGGAAACAGGAGAAGGTGTTCACAAGTACCTCAGTATAGCCCTCAAATATCAAGGAAAAGGACGTCAGCCGGTAATTGGAACTCTCAAACGAGTTAGTAGACCGGGACTGCGCGTCTATTCCAAGCGCAAAGATATTCCCCGGGTCTTAGGGGGTATTGGGATTGCGATTGTTTCGACCTCTCATGGAGTAATGACAGATCGAGAAGCTCGTCGTCAAGGAGTTGGCGGAGAAATTCTTTGTTATGTCTGGTAATTTAAGGAGTAAATATTCATGTCACGCATTGGTAAGCGTCCGATACCAATCCCTTCTGGTATAACCGTAAACATCGAAGGTTCTCATGTCTCCGTAAAAGGACCGAAAGGAAGCTTAGAAAGAGACTTAGCCGATTTAATTTCGATAGAGCGGGTAGATGATCAACTAACAGTATCACCTAAAAATAACTCCCGTACTGCTCGTCAGTTACATGGCTTGTCCCGCACTTTGGTCGCTAATATGATTGAAGGTGTTTTTAAGGGTTTTGAAAAGCGCTTGCAGATTATTGGAGTTGGTTATCGAGCTCAAGCCCAGGGAAGTAAGTTGACCCTTAATGTCGGCTACAGTAAGCCTGTGGAAATGGAAATGCCTGCAGGAATTCAAGTTGCTGTAGAAAAGAATACTGATGTCATAGTAACGGGCATCGATAAAGAGGTAGTAGGTAATGTCTCTGCCAAGATCAGAGCCGTCAGACCTCCTGAACCCTATAAAGGTAAAGGAATCCGCTACCTTAATGAAGCAGTCAGACGTAAAGCAGGTAAAACAGGTAAATAATAACTATGAAGTTATCTCGCAAACAATCAGTGATCCGTCGTCATCGGCGAGTCCGCAAGAAGGTCAGTGGAACCCCCGATCGCCCTCGTTTGTGCGTTTTTCGTTCCCATAAGCATATTTATGCTCAAGTTATTGATGATGTAGCTCAAAATACAGTAGCTGCCGCATCGACATTAGATTCCGAGGTCAAGTCAGATCTCAAATCTACTAGCACCTGCGAAGCTTCCTCCGCTGTCGGCAAGCTAGTCGCCCAAAGAGCTTTAGAGAAAGGAGTCACTAAAGTTGTTTTTGACCGCGGTGGTAATCTTTATCATGGTAGGATTCAATCCCTAGCTGAAGCTGCTCGCGAAGCTGGTTTAGACTTTTAATTAATCCCTGACTCAAGTACGTAACATTATGGCAAAATCAAAATCGCGCAAAAAGAATCGCAGTAAGGAAAAAGAATCCAACTGGCAGGAAAGGGTAGTCCAGATCCGTCGAGTAAGTAAAGTGGTTAAAGGCGGAAAAAAGCTCAGCTTTCGTGCTATTGTCGTCGTTGGTAATGAGAAAGGACAAGTGGGAGTAGGAGTCGGCAAGGCTGCTGATGTTATTGGCGCTGTTCGTAAAGGTGTTGCGGACGCCAAAAAACAATTAGTAGAGGTTTCCTTGACTAAGTCTAACTCTATCAACCATGTTACTAACGGTATTGCTGGGGGAGCCAAAGTATTCATGCGCCCTGCTGCTCCTGGTACAGGGGTAATTGCTGGGGGGGCTGTACGCACGGTCCTTGAACTGGCTGGGGTGAAAAATATTCTGGCAAAACAGTTGGGTTCGAATAATCCCTTGAACAACGCTCGAGCGGCAGTCAACGCCTTAGGCAGTTTACGAACTCTGTCCCAAGTGGCTAAAGAAAGAGGGGTTGATATCGAGCGCCTATACGCTTAATTCGCTATATAGAGAGGAACATACGAATGAAATTACATGATATTGCCCCTCAAGAGGGCTCTAAAAGACGCAGAAGGCGTGTTGGTCGGGGGATTGCTGCCGGACAAGGTGCTAGCTGTGGTTTTGGGATGCGGGGGCAAAAATCTCGTTCTGGGACTGGCACTAAACCTGGTTTTGAAGGTGGTCAAATGCCCTTATACCGTCGCGTTCCCAAACTAAAACATTTCCCCCTAGTTAATCAAAAAACTTATACAATCGTTAATGTTAGCGCTTTAGGTTCTTTAGCAGCTAATACAGAAGTGACTTTAGAGTATTTGTTGGCTCAGGGCATCACCACAACCAAAGATGGTCCCTTAAAAATATTAGGGGATGGAGAACTAAATGTAGCTCTTAATGTTAAAGCTGCGGCCTTTACTAAAACTGCCCGCTCAAAAATTGAGGCTGCTGGTGGGAATTGTGAGGTGATTGGCAAATAAGCAAAACGCCACGGTTGGTTTATCATAAGTTACATGGTAAGACAAGATAAATCCCCATTGCCTAACTTATTAAACAGCTTATAAATTAATTGAAATGTATAAGAAATCACAGGTAGTCTTTTATGGTTAGAGATAAGACACCAACAGCACAGGAAACTTTTTTACAAATGGCTCAAGCAGCTGGACTGAGAGGTCGGTTGCTAATAACCATTGGTCTTTTGATCTTGGTTCGTTTAGGTATATTCATCCCTGTGCCAGGTATTGATCGGGCAAGCTTCGCTGAAGCAGTTCAAAATCTTCCGGTTCTAGGTTTTTTAGATATTTTTACTGGCGGTGGACTGTCTGCTCTCGGGATTTTTGCCTTAGGTATTTTACCTTTTATAAATGCTTCTATTATCATGCAGCTTCTGACGGCTGCTATTCCAGCTTTAGAAGATCTGCAAAAAAATGAGGGAGAGGCTGGGCGTCGCAAGATATCCCAGTATACCCGTTATGTGGCTCTGGCTTGGGCAATTTTACAAAGTCTAGGGCTGACAATCGGGCTGTTACGTCCTTATGCACTGAATCCTGGGTTCTGGTTTATTCCAGAAACAGTTCTGGCTTTGACTGCGGGCTCGATGTTCGTCATGTGGGTTTCCGAGTTGATCACAGAACGAGGTATTGGCAATGGGGCGTCTTTGTTGATTTTTATCAACATTGTGGCTACCTTGCCAAAGAATTTGGGGAATACTATCGAATTTGCCCAACAGGGTGGCAGAGAGGCTGTTGCTCAGGTTGTAATTTTGTTATTAGTTTTCCTGGTGACCATTGTAGGTATTGTTTTTGTCCAGGAGGGAACTAGAAGAATACCTATTATCTCGGCTCGTCGTCAGGTTGGAAAAAGACTTTATCGCGAAAGAACCAGCTATTTGCCTTTGAGGTTGAATCAAGGTGGAGTTATGCCGATTATTTTTGCGACAGCTGTGATTAGTTTGCCTACTTCTTTGGCTCAGTTTGCTGGAGGGGATAGTGGTTTTGGCCAGATTTTAGTCCAATTTGCCAATGCGGTGACTCCTCTGCGAGGTGAAATCAACTGGATAGCTATCGCATTTCAGTCATTGTTGATTCTATTTTTCAGTTATTTCTACGCCTCTTTGATCATGAATCCTGTAGACATGTCGCAAAACTTGAAAAAGATGGGAACATCTATTCCAGGTATTAGACCAGGTAAGGCCACGAGTAATTATCTAGAACAGGTCATGAATCGCTTGACTTTGTTGGGCGCGATTTTCTTGGCCGTTGTGGTGGCAATTCCTAGTTTGATTGAAGCTGCAACTAGAGTCCAAACTTTTAACGGTTTCGGCGCAACCTCATTGCTAATACTGGTCGGTGTGGCGATTGATACGGCGAAGCAGATTCAAACTTATGTCATCTCTCAGAGATATGAGGGGATGGTGAAAAAATAACAAAATGCGAAATTTAGCGGAATGCAATTTTTTCCTAAAGCTATGGTTACAACCACAATAAAACAGTGAAAAGATTAATTTTTTTGGGTCCTCCTGGGGCAGGTAAGGGAACGCAGGCTCTGATTTTGTCAGATCTTTATCAAATACCTCATATTTCTACTGGGGATATTCTCCGGGCTGCTGTTAAGGCGGAGACTCCCTTGGGCATTAAAGCTCGTAGTTATATGGATCAAGGGGAATTAGTTCCTGATGATTTGATTCTGGATTTGATCAAAGAGCGTTTACGTCAATCAGATACCAGGGGAGGCTGGATTCTTGATGGGTTTCCCCGTAATGTCAGCCAAGCGGCTTTCTTGGCAGAATTATTGCAAGAATTGCACCTAGCTGCTGATTGTGTCCTCAATCTAGAAGTCCCTGATGAGGTATTAGTCGAAAGACTATTATCCCGTAAACGGAAGGATGATAACGAAACTACAATCCGTCGCCGTCTAGAAGTTTACCATCAAGATACTGTGCCGGTGATTAGTTTTTATAGCGATTGCGGCATCTTAAAAGCAGTCAATGGTAATGATTCTCTAGAAGGTGTTACTACTGCTTTAAAAGCTATTATCGATCAAGCCTAAAGTTTGTAAGTAACCTCGGAGGATATTTCAATTGGCAAAACAAGATCTCATAGAAATGGAAGGGACGGTGACAGAATCGCTACCTAATGCCATGTTCCGGGTGGATTTGGAGAATGGTTTTAACGTTTTAGCCCATATTTCCGGCAAAATACGTCGAAACTATATCAAAATTCTACCAGGCGATCGCGTTAAGGTGGAATTAACCCCCTACGACCTAAGCAAAGGTAGAATCACTTATCGCCTTAAAAATCGATAAACCAAAAACAAAAGTTCATTAGATATTAGTCAGATATATCGAAGTATAATTTTGACTATTTTTGACATGATATCCGAAAACCATTATAATCATAAGCTTGCAGTGTTGCCCA
This sequence comes from Xenococcus sp. PCC 7305, assembly GCF_000332055.1. Classification (GTDB taxonomy): domain Bacteria; phylum Cyanobacteriota; class Cyanobacteriia; order Cyanobacteriales; family Xenococcaceae; genus Xenococcus. The sequence continues at coordinate 35,354 of NZ_ALVZ01000232.1, forward strand.
AAAAGGGATGAAAGTTAGACCATCAGTAAAAAAAATGTGCGAAAAATGCCGTGTCATCCGTAGACGCGGTCGCGTTATGGTAATTTGTACCAACCCCAAACATAAACAGCGTCAGGGTTAACCCAGTAATTACCGTAATATTGCTCAGTATTTTGTAAACCAAAGAAAAACAGGAGAGTCAAAACGTGGCACGGATTTCCGGCGTCGACCTTCCCCGTGACAAGCGCGTAGAAATCGGGCTTACTTATGTCTTCGGGATTGGTCTGTCTCGCGCTCAGAATATCTTAAAAGCAACAGGAGTCAATCCGGACACTCGGGTTAGAGAGCTTTCTGACGAAGATGTTGCCAAATTAAGGGCCTATGTCGAAGATAACTATCAAGTTGAAGGTGACTTGAGAAGATGGGAAGCAATGAACATCAAAAGGTTAGCCGACATTGGTACTTATCGTGGTCGTCGTCATCGGATGGGGCTACCAGTAAGAGGGCAAAGAACTCGCACTAATAGTCGAACCCGTCGCGGTAGAAAGCTTACTGTTGCTGGCAAGAAAAAACCTCCAGGTAAAAAATAGACTTTAAATTACTTAGTTCAATTGATATTAGTAAATTAACATGGCGCAACCAAAGAGAAGAACCGGGCCAAGAAAACAAAAAAAGAACATTCCTAACGGTGTAGCTCATATCCAATCTACCTTCAATAACACAATTGTGACTATTTCCGATAGTCGGGGAGATGTCGTTTCCTGGTCTTCTGCAGGGGCAAGCGGCTTTAAGGGCGCCAAAAAAGGTACTCCTTTTGCCGCTCAAACAGCGGCGGATAGTGCGGCGAGAAAAGCTATGGACCAAGGAATGCGTCAGCTAGAAGTTATGGTGAGCGGCCCTGGTGCAGGTCGGGAGACAGCCATTAGAGCTTTACAAGCAGCGGGATTGGAAATTACCTTGATCCGCGATGTAACCCCAATTCCCCACAATGGATGCCGTCCACCCAAGAGACGTAGGGTATAAAGGGTATAACTTTAATGGCAATAGTTAGGATTAAGCAAAAAAAAGTGGTTTTCGCTTGCTCTGAAGGTTACTGGAAAATTGCTTTTTTAAAGAACGGAGGTTAGTCTGTGGCGCAATTTCAAATTGAGTGTGTAGATTCGAAAACACAAAAGAATCAGCATCAGTATAGCAAATTTGTTCTTGAACCTCTAGATAGAGGTCAGGGTACTACTTTGGGGAATGCTCTACGGAGAGTTCTGTTATCTAATCTCGAAGGCACTGCCGTGACTGCGATTCGTATTGGTGGCGGCATGGCAAAGGATGGTAACAAGCAAGAACATAAATTTGGTTTTGCTACTCATGAATTTGCCACGATTGAGGGGGTTAGGGAAGATGTTTTAGAGATAATTCTCAATATGAAGGAGATTGTCCTCAAAAGTTATGCTGCTCAACCTCAAATCGGTCGGCTGACGGCTACGGGGCCTGGGACAGTAACGGCTCATCATTTTTCTTTGCCTTCAGAAGTAGAATCTATTGATCCCAATCAATATGTTGCCACCTTAGCAGATGGGGCTTCTTTGGAAATGGAGTTTCGGATCGAAAAAGGCAAAGGGTACCGAGCAGTTGAGAGAGGTAAAGAAGAAGGTAGCTCACTGGATTTTTTACAGGTAGATGCTGTCTTCATGCCGGTTACCAAGGTTAACTACAGCGTTGAAGATGCCAGAATAGATGGTTCAACAATTAAAGAACGGCTAGTCTTGGAGATTTGGACCAACGGCAGCATTAAGCCTGAAGAGGCCCTATCTCAAGCAGCATCTACGGTAGTAGAATTATTTAACCCCCTCAAGGATCTCACTCTAGAAGAAATTCAAGAGGATTATCAAGAAGATGAAGATCCCACTAGCCAAATTCCCATCGAGGAACTACAGCTTTCAGTGCGGGCATACAATTGTTTAAAACGAGCACAAATCAACTCAGTTGCTGATTTATTAGACTATACCCAAGAGGATCTCTTGGAAATCAAAAATTTCGGTCAAAAATCAGCTTATGAAGTGATTGACGCTTTGCAACAACGTCTGGGTATAACTTTATCCCAGGAAAAATCAGGTAAAAGCTAAGGCAAACAAATCAAGAATCATGCGTCATAGATGTAAAGTACCACAATTAGGACTCCCAGCGGATCAAAGAAAAGCTTTGCTGCGCTCTTTGGCCACCCAAATTATTCGTCATGGTCAAATTACCACGACAAAAACTCGTGCAAAAGCAGTGAGAAAAGAGGTGGAAAGAATGATAACTTTAGCTAAAGACGGTTCTTTAGCTGCTAGAAGAAGAGCATTGGCTTATCTTTATGACAAAAAATTAGTCAGCGATCTTTTTAATGAAGTTAAGGAGCGCTATAGTGATCGCGAAGGCGGTTACACTCGGATTGTCAGAACCAAGCGTCGTCGTGGAGATAACGCGGAAATGGCAATTATCGAGCTAGTTTAAGCTAGATGATGAATGGATGATGGCAGGGTCTAAAACACAGGAAAATCTCTCATCACCAAGAGTTGCTCTAGTAATTCAATATCTAGGGACTAATTATCATGGCTGGCAAAGACAACCTCAAGTCAAGACCATACAAGCAACTATCGAAGATGTGATCGCATCTGAGGTAGGGAGTAAAGTCACTATTTATGGTGCCGGGAGAACTGATGCTGGAGTTCATGCCGCGGCACAAGTAGCTCACTTTGAATACTCAGGTCCGATTCCTGCCTCCAAATGGGCCAAGATTGTCAATGCCAAACTGCCAGATGATATTCTGATTCGCTCTTCCGCGGCGGTGTCAAGTGATTGGCATGCCTGCTTTTCTGCCCTATGGCGACGTTATCGTTATACCATTTATACAGATAAAGTAGCGAATCTGTTTCTCAATCAAGTGAGCTGGCATTATTACCATGCCCCTTTAGATGAATTATTGATTCAGCAAGCCCTAGAAACTCTATTAGGTAAAAATAATCTAGCAGCTTTTAGGCGGACAGGTTCTGGAAGGAAGCATTCTTGGGTTCATGTTCAAGATGTCAAATGTCATCGCCAAGATGCCCTACTGCAGTTGGAAATCCAGGCCGATGGTTTTTTGTATGGCATGGTGCGACTTTTAGTGGGTATGTTGGTTGAAGTGGGAGCGCGCAAGCTTTCTTTAAGTAACTTCATTCAAATCTGGAAAAATCAACAGCGGGAAGAAGTTAAATATTCGGCCCCAGCCAAAGGACTCTGTCTGTTAAGGGTTGGTTATCCAAAATTTCCCTTTACCGAGAATTTATGGTTTGACACCCAACCAAAGTATGTCCTAGCTCAATAAATTGTTATAGCAGAAAATCTAAATTTACCAATTCCTAAGAAAATGACTAAAACCGCTTTACCAACCCCCGAAACCTTAGATCAAAAATGGTATGTAGTCGATGCTGCGGACCAACGTTTAGGTCGTTTGGCAACAGAAATTGCCATGATTTTACGAGGTAAAAAGAAACCGAGTTTTACTCCTAATATGGACACCGGAGATTTTGTTGTTGTCGTTAATGCCGAAAAAATAATAGTTACTGGTAGAAAACCGCAACAAAAACTTTATCGCCGTCATTCTGGAAGACCGGGTGGCATGAAACAGGAGACTTTTGAGCAACTGCAAAAGCGCATCCCAGAAAGAATCATCGAGAAAGCAGTGAAAGGAATGCTCCCGAAAAATGCTTTGGGACGAAAGCTTTTCACTAAACTAAAAGTTTATGCTGGTGCTGAGCATCCCCACGGAGCACAACATCCCGAAACGCTAACTATTAATACTATTCCCAAAGGAGCTAACTAATGCAAGGAACTGAAAATCAAGACCGCGTTATGTATTGGGGAACAGGCCGTCGCAAATCTGCGATCGCTAGAGTGCGACTAGTCCCTGGAGAAGGCAAAGTGATAGTGAATAAAAAGCCTGGTGAAGATTATTTTAATCGTATTCCTGGGTATATTCAAAGACTCAAGGCCCCTCTAGAAACTTTAGGTTTTGAGAGTGAATATGACATTTTAGTCAATGCCCATGGTGGAGGACTAAATGGTCAAGCGGACGCGGTTAAATTGGGAGTTGCTAGAGCTTTATGTCAGCAGGACCCCGGTAATCGCCAACCATTAAAAACCGAAGGTTATTTGACTCGGGACCCTCGTTGTAAGGAACGGAAAAAATACGGTTTACACAAAGCGCGGAAAGCACCTCAATTCTCAAAACGTTAATTTTTTTATACAATATATATTAGGCGATCAAGGAAAAATCATGCCCAAACCAGATATCCATCCTACTTGGTATCCTGAAGCTAAGGTCATCTGTAATGGTCAGGTTGTAATGACTGTTGGTTCTACTCAACCTGAAATTAACGTTGATGTTTGGTCGGGAAACCACCCTTTTTATACTGGCACTCAAAAAATTGTCGATACCGAAGGGCGAGTTGATCGTTTCTTGCGGAAATATGGCATGCTTGAGACCAGTGACGAAGATTCCAATAAAGAAAAATAGCTTTTTAATTAAATTTATCGACCCAGTAGCCAGTTTTATGGTTGCTGGGTTCTTTGTATATTTACGGGTAATCGAACAATGGCTGAAACTTATTTATTAGAAAAACTTAAATCTGTCGAGCAAACTTTTGAGGAATTAACTCGTCGCCTAGGAGATCCTGATATTGCGACCAATCCCGAAGAATTGCAAAAAGTTGCTAAAGCTCGTTCTTCCCTAGAAGAAACTGTTAATACCTATGAGCAATGGAAGCAATCTACAGAAGAGTTGGCAGAAGTTAAAGAGATTTTTAAAGAAGCTGCCAGCGATCCTGAAATGAAGGAAATGGCAGCTCTGGAGATTGCTGAACTGGAGGAAAAAATACCCCAATTAGAAACACAGCTCAAGGTTTTACTGTTGCCGAAAGATCCTAATGATGACAAAAATATTATGTTAGAAATTAGAGCTGGAACTGGGGGAGATGAGGCTAGTATTTGGGCGGGTGACCTAGTGCGAATGTACTCAAGATATGCTGAAACACAAAACTGGACAGTTAAACTCCTAAGTGAATCTCTGGCGGATATGGGAGGATTCAAAGAAGCGATCTTAGAAATTCAGGGGCAATCTGTTTACAGCAAATTAAAATTTGAGGCGGGGGTACATCGGGTACAAAGGGTTCCTTTAACTGAGGCAGGGGGAAGAGTTCACACTTCGACGGCCACCGTGGCAATTATGCCAGAAGTTGATGATGTAGCAGTTAAAATAGATCCTAAAGATATTGAAATGAAAACTGCTCGTTCTGGCGGTGCGGGAGGACAAAATGTCAATAAGGTAGAAACCGCTGTCGATTTGATCCATAAACCAACGGGAATTCGTATTTTTTGTACCGAAGAGAGATCGCAATTGCAAAACCGCGAACGAGCAATGCAGATTTTACGGGCTAAATTATATGAAATTAAGCTAGCAGAGCAACAAGAAGCAGTAACTTCGATGAGAAGATCTCAAGTGGGAACGGGAGCACGCTCCGAAAAAATCCGAACCTACAACTATAAGGATAATCGCATTACTGATCATCGATTGGGGAAAAATTTTGCTCTTGCAAATTCTTTAGAAGGGGATATTGACAATATTATTGAGTCTTGTATCTCTCAAGATCAACAAGAAAGATTGGCCGAACTGGCAAATTCACCTGACACTGCCGATATTCTGAACTAGTATTTGGTCAAAGATGGATTTATTGACAAACTAAGTAGATATGAAAGTCATTGGCTTAATGAGTGGTACTTCTGTAGACGGGATAGATGTAGCCTTAGTCGAAATCACTGGAACAAAACTCGATCTACAAGTAAATTTGCTGGCAGGAACAACTATTGACTACCCTTTAGGTTTAAGAACCGAAATACTGGAAGTTTGTGGCGGAAAAGCTTTATCTGTTGAGAAACTAACTCAATTAGATGATGCGATCGCAAATCAGTTTGCTTTAGCAGCCCAAGATATTCAAAACAACTCAAGCAAAGCTGAATTGATTGGTTCTCACGGTCAGACGGTTTATCATCAACCACCAATTAGTGCGATAGCGAAGCAGGAAAATCAGCATAAGATACATATAGGCTACAGTGTGCAACTAGGAAGAGGGGCCGTGATTGCCAATGCGACCGGGCTCCCCACTGTAAGCAATTTTCGCGCAGCTGATATTGCCGCAGGAGGACAAGGTGCACCCTTAGTCCCCAAAGTAGATGCCTATTTACTTTCCCATCCCCATAAGTATAGAGCAGTCCAAAATCTGGGAGGGATTGGCAACGTCACCTTAATACCACCAAATAACAAGTTAGAATGGGAGCAAGAAGTTTCGGGTTGGGACACCGGGCCGGGTAATGTATTGTTAGATTTAGCAGTTCAACAGCTGACTAATGGTAGTAAAGCCTATGATCATAATGGTCAATGGGCAGCCCAAGGTACTCCTAATTTTAAATTAGTTGATCAGTGGCTAGAAAATAATTTTTTTCAACAAGCTCCTCCCAAATCCACTGGCCGAGAATTGTTTGGACCAGCATATCTAGCAGAATGTTGGCAGGATGCCCAACAAGAAGAACTTAGTCAGGCCGACTGGTTAGCTACTTTAAGTGAACTGACAGTGGCCTCAATTATTCATAGTTATCAAAACTTTTGTCCACAAATGCCCGAAGAAATTTTACTTTGTGGTGGGGGCAGCAGGAATTTGTATCTGAGACAACGCTTACAAGCTGAGTTAACATCGACAAGGATATTCACAACAGATGAGGTGGGACTTGATGGAGATTACAAAGAAGCGATCGCCTTTGCGATTCTAGCTTATTGGCGTTTTCATTGTTCAATCCCGGGAAATTTAACCCAAGTTACAGGAGCTAAAAAGCCAATGTTATTGGGAGAAATTCACCTGCCCCTTTAATTGACTATTACTAATTACCTCCGCGCAGCGGCACTAATTTTGTGACTCATAGCTTTTTACTAAGACCCGGAACCTGGAATTTTCAGGGTAATTTCTCCGCACAAAACCAGTTGCCTTTAGCCGTTCAAGGCTTTATGAATATTACTTGGAAAGAAGACAACTGGTTCAAAATTGTGAGCGAACTATCATTTGAGGACCAAGGTAAACCTAAAATAATATTCAAATCTAGAGGTCATTTGGATATGGAGAGAAAATCTTATACTTATGTTCTACAACATAGTCTTTTGGGCAATATAGAAGGGGAAGGTTGGATTGGTTCCCAATCTATCGTTCAATATTACTGGATTGTTGCTGAAAATCAGCATCACACTGGTTTTGACACTTTCTCTCGTATTAGTGATAATACTTATGCTCTGACTAGCGTGGTTTTGGACCGTCACAACCTCAATAGTATTATGGAAGCTACTTTAAGCATCTAATTTAACGTCCCAGATATGAGTATGAATAGAGATCCTAGTTATGGTCGTTTACTCGCCAATCGCTATCAGCTTGCCGAATTAGTCGGTGAAGGCGCAATGGGGCGTGTTTATCGTGCCAAGGACACTGTACTGGGAGGTGTAGTCGTCGCAATTAAGTTTTTATCCCAGGCTCTACTTAACCAAAATATGCGAGATCGCTTTGAAAAAGAAGCCACAATTTCCGCATTACTAGGAGAAAAAAGCAATCATGTTGTCAGGGTGAAAGATTATGGAGTAGATGAGAACAATATTCCTTTCTACGTTATGGAATATCTTTCTGGGGAAAGTCTCAGTGATATTATTCGTTATCAGCCTCTTTCTTTATCCAGATTTTTAATCTTAACTCGTCACATATGTTTGGGCCTAGAATCAGCGCATCAAGGAATTCCCTTTAGTGGTGAACTTTGTCGGATCATCCATCGAGATATTAAACCAAGTAATATTATTGTAATTCAAGATCCTACGGTAGGAGAATTAGCTAAGATTCTTGATTTTGGCATTGCCAAGTTAATTTTAGCTAATGCCTCTCAAACTCAATCTTTTATGGGAACCCTAGCCTATTGTTCTCCTGAGCAAATGAAAGGCCAACAATTAGATAATCGTTCTGATATCTATAGTTTAGGGATTATGATGTATGAAATGCTGACTACAGATATGCCAGTAATGCCCCAAAACTCTTCTTTTGGTGGTTGGTATCAAGCTCACAATGAATTTCAACCAGAACCCTTTAAATCTCATTTAGGTCTTCCCAACGCTCTGCAAAACTTAGTGATGGCTTGCCTGGCAAAAGCAAAGGAAGATAGACCCCAAAGCATTAGAAACATTTTACAAGAGTTAGAAGAATTAAACCAAACACCTAAGGTTCCTGCCACAACACAATCTTCCCAGGTTGAAAATCCACCATCAACTCAAAAAGTAAACTCAGGTCAAGAGCAAACTGTTAAAGGGACACCTTCTCTGACTGAAATTTGTCTACAACATGCTTGGCCAAAAGACAAACCAGTTAAGAAGATAGTTTTTGCCCAGGTACTGCAGTCTCCTTTAGGAGAAATTCCTGTACTCTCGGTCATGCTTGATAAAACAGATATCGTTAATCGAATGTCTAGCATTCGCTATAATCAATTCCTGTTTTTAAATTATCCCCATCCCATGTTGTTATGGATCACACTGCTCTATACTAAAAAACATGGTCCGCGTTGGCTCCCGTGCTATCTAGACCTCAAATCCCATAAGGGCCAACAGTTAAGTCGTGCTCTAGCTAGCCTGGGTTCTTATCGCATTCTTTTTTTCGCTCTTGATCACCCCGAGCGGTGTCAACATGTCAGCACATCGAATATTGATCCTCAAAATGCTAATATGCTTGAAAAATGGGCAGGTATCGGTAAATCAAGCAAGACATCAGGATATCCTCAAGCTTCGAAAGAAATCCTTAAAGGAGAATTAGAACAACTGAAGCCAAAGATTTTATTAAAACTCGAAGCTGTTGAAACCAACTTCTCAGGAGATTTTTCTGGGTAGCTTTTAAAAGTTTAATCCGTATTTCCCATGCAGGCAAAACCCACTATATCTCAATTTCTTAGTTTTTCTCTGACTGCTCAGTTGCAGGCCATGCTGCCGACAGAGGATTTGGGAGAAATCATCAAAATCGATCCTAGCCAAATAGTCCCTATATTTGATCTTTTACCCTCTATAATGGGAGTTTATAACCATCGAGGAGATGTACTTTGGGTTGTCGATTTAGCTTTGTTACTGGAATTAGAACCATTGTATAAACAGAATTACTATAATTCCCACAATGTACTTCTAATTAAAAAACAAAATAAAATTTTGGGATTAGCAGTTCGTCAGGTTGGACAGTTAGTTCTATGTAAAAAAGGGCAAATTCATCATAGCGCCATCAAGGAAACGACCTCAAAACTATCTTTATGTTTAATGGGGGAAAAAAGTAATCCTCAAGGGAACACCATTCTGGCTTTGGATGGAGACCAAATTGTTCAATTACTGACCCAAATCTAGAAGAAAAATTAGTTAATAGTTTCCTCGATTCCATTGCAGATAAAATTATCTCAAGGTAAGTTAATTAAATATCAAAAGGAATCCTTGAAAATGACTATTTGGGTAAATGAACAAATCGACTCTTGTGGAATTGTTTATTCTTGTATTGCTTGCTGTAACGAAGAGGTAGCACGAGAATGTCATCTCCACTGGCAAAACAACCTGACATCAGAGCAAAACAAAGAAGGCTGGACTGCTAAACTGCGTACTGTCAAATCCTGGGATGAGGTTCCGGTAAATGCCTTAAAACTTAGCTTTTAACAGACAAAGTCAATATGCTTTTGAATTACATATTATTTTTTGATTCTAACCTAAATAAAAAATTAAAAATCATTACATATAAAGATAGTCTGAGACTTTTATCGAATATCATTTTGGGTAATCTATACTGGGAATGTTCGTTTGAAGGTTTTTTCGGGAACTTTAGTTATAACAAGCTAAGGGAGACTTTAATTATAGTTCTCTTTAAATTTACATAAACGAATTTAATTTTAATGTACATTTTAATTTAATCTACTTAGAAGAGAATCATTCGTCAACCTACGCTCCCAAAGCAGAATCCCCTAACCCCGATGATGAATCAGTGATACAAGTGCAAGCAGTAGATTTAGGGATCAAAGTCCCCAAAATGAACAAACCAGGAAACCGACTCTTTTGTCGTTTAGATGGTATTACTCCGACCGCTAGAGCCCAAAGAAGGTGTATGGCGTTGAACCGTTTGGGTTTATTAAAATCGGAGGCTGTGCCTGTTTTTGAGGAAGCAACGCAAACAGCTTCGAATTTTACGGAAGCTCCCATCTGCATTCTTGGGTTAGCCGTAGAACAAGAGCTGTGGTTCAAGTCCGCATTTGGTTTATCGACAATTGGTTTGATGAATCAATTAGCTTCCTATCGAAAAATTAGCTTGGAAGAGTCTTTTAGTACCTATGTTATTGATAGTGAGCAACCCTTAGTGATTGAAAACACTATTAGTAATGGAGTTTTTGCCAGAAGCAATCTAACGCAACATTATGGAGTAAGAGCCTATCTTGGAGTTCCTTTGATTAGTTCTGAAGGTCTATGTATCGGAACATTAGAAGTCATGGATGTAGAATCGCGGCAGTTTAGCTCGAAAGATATAGACTTCTTGGCTTTAACCGCTCGGTGGTGCTTAAGAGAATTTGAACGGGATTATGCTCTTAAATCTCAACAAAAGCAAAATCATCCAGAAAACCAGAATAAAGTAGCTTTAAATGTTATTCAGCAGCCAGAGTGGGAAACTGGTGTGGAGATCAATGGGGGGGGCTCTAATCTTTCTGATGGTTCATCTAATAATGTTGATTCTACTAATCTAATAAAGGTTAAATTGCTGGCTCAACTTACCCAGGAGTTGAGAACTCCACTAACTTCTGTGATCGGTATGGCTAGTGTATTAAGAAGGGAAGTGTATGGTCCTTTAACAACTAAGCAAAGAGAATACCTTGAAATTATTCATAATAGTGGTCAAAATTTGATCTCACTGGTAGATGAGATTGTTAATTTAGGAGTTTTGGGCAATCAAGAAGCTAAAATAGTTGCATCCTCCGTTGATCTAGAAATGCTTTGTCAGCAAGTCATTAATGGCTTGGGGGATACCGCAAAACAACATCAACAGAATATTCGCTTGTCCGTAGAACCAGGAAACCGTATTTGGTCTTTAGATAAGGATAAAGTCAAACAAGCTCTATATTATCTGATAATAAGTGTTTTAGAAATGTCGGAATCTGGTGGGGAAGTCAGAATTCATGTTTCTCGACGCAATCGAGCTCTGAATATTGCTGTTTGGCTTTCTCACCCTTGGTTGGGAGATGGATTGCCACAGGTAGAATTTTATTCTCAATCGGTTACTAAAGCCTTAGCAATGGCAGATGTTCAAGGGGAAGATAGTCTTAGTTCTGGGATGAGTGATGTTTTATTGGGAAATCGGGTTTTAACCGCATCAGCTCTCATGGAAGTCATTAATAGTGAAAAGAAACAGCACACCAACCAGGATAAGATTTCCCGCGACGTTCTAGGGTTGCTATTTTGCTGTCACCTAACGGAACTTCATCAGGGCAAAGTAATTGTTCAAGGAGCATCTGAATCGGGCTATCGCTATATTTTACAATTACCGAAAATTGATTCAGAAGGTCACAATGATTAAAGCCCGCGTTCTTGCTCGTTAAACAGGGTTTTTCGAAGATTATGTTCCATGGAATCTAAAATGCACAATAGATGTTGAATAGATTTTAAAGCTATTATTTTGATGCTATCGACACTATCCGAAACCTTGGTTAGAATCAGGCCATTAGTATTCTGTAACTATAGAATGGATTTTAGATAAGTTCGGTATTAATTAAAAGTTTCTATACTCATAATCCGATTTTATTGAAACAATATGATTAGTGCCTCCAGAGAAAACTCAAAACTTAATTCAAGCTTAATTAATCAAAAATTAGATGATTCTGAAGCTATAAAGTTAGTTAAATGGAGCGATAGCGTTTTTCGTGGTCATCTGATTATGACTACCAGTTTTGGGATTCAATCTGCCGTTATGTTACATTTGGTGACCAGATTAATACCAAATATTCCTGTTGTCTGGATTGATACAGGTTATTTCCCCAAAGCAACCTATCAATTTGCCGAGGAATTAACTCAAAGATTAAATTTAAACCTCAAGGTCTATCAGTCACATATGTCTCAGTCCCGAATGGAGGCTTTATATGGAAAGCTTTGGGAACGGGACGATGTAGAAGCTCTCAATCGTTATGACTATATTCGCAAAGTTGAACCAATGCAACGCGCGCTAAAAGAGCTCGATGTTAAGGGTTGGTTGGCAGGTTTACGTAGTAATCAAACACAACATCGCCAAACATTGGGCAAATTTGCGAAGCATGGAGATATCTATAAGATTCATCCTATTTTAAATTGGCATTCAAAGGATATATATCAATATCTAACAACTCATAATTTGCCTTATCATCCCTATTTTGATCTTGGTTATGTTACAGTCGGTGATTGGCATTCTAGTCGTCCTCTAACTGCCGATGATAATCATGAGAGGGATACTCGTTTTAATGGGAGAAAGCAGGAATGTGGTCTTCATTTAGCTCAAAATTCTTCGGCAGAGTCGAACCCAATAGCTAAAACAACTGGAATTTATGAGGAAAAAGCTGAGAATAGGGAATCTCAAAAGTTTTATTCTCAAGACTTGGATTTTCTTGCTTTGACAGCTCAATGGTGTTTGAAAAAATTGGAATCTATTAGTACTGATGCCGATAGTCTAATAAAAATTGAGTTATTGACTCAAATTACCGAGGAACTAAAAGTTTCGATAAAATCTGTCAATAGTACTGAGGAATTGCCAAAAGAAGAGGTTGCAGATATTGCGAATGAAGAAGAGAAAAAATATTTTGATATTATTAATGACAGCACAAAAAATCTCATCTCTCTAGTAGATGATATTCTCAATCTAGCACCAACTGAAAATCAAGATATTCTAGTTGAGTCATCGCCCATGCCATTAGAAGCGATCTATGAGCAAGTAGTACATAGTTTAAATTCTATTAAGGAATTATAATTTGATAGCTCATAAATACTTAGCTAAATTGTAATGCGATATCTGTATATTCTTTTGACATAAAAATTTATTCTAATCTTCATCAGCATAATTATTTTTGTTTGAGATAATTGAAAATAAAAAATAAAGTTTTATGGCTTGTTTGTCTGGCATGACAAGTCGGTTTATCGATTTTTTTAATCTTTATGAAAATAGTCGGCACATTGAACGCAGATCTGTTGCAGGGGAATAGCGAAGACAATCTTCTAGAAGGCTTGCAAGGGAATGACACCATCTTTGGCGGATCGGGAAATGATACCATTTTGGGACAAAAGGGGGATGATCTTCTTGTCGGAGAGTCAGGATTTGATGTTATCCAAGGGGGAAATGGTAATGACACAATATATGTCAAAACTACAGAAGTAAAGTTATTTGCCACTGCAACTTCTGAATCTAATCTTGCCTATGGCAATCAAGGGGACGATCGCATTTTTGGGTCTGAAGGCAACGATACAATCTATGGCAATCAAGGCCAAGATGTGATCGTAGGGATGGCGGGAGATGACTCTCTCTATGGGGGATTGGGAGATGACACTATTTCCGGAATTAATGGTCGTAATCGTATTTTTGGCGGGGAGGGGAATGACTCTTTAGTCGGTGGCAATGGCAAAGACATTATGGCTGGCGGTCATGATGATGATACGATCCGCGGAGGCAGACAAAATGATACTCTATTGGGTGGTAATGGCAATGATACTCTCGATGGAGAAGGCAATGATGATGTCTTGGTAGGAAACAACGATCTTATTGAGCCGAGTTCAAATAATCAGGATGTCTGGACTGGTGGAGCAGGGAAAGATTCTTTCCAATTGGGCAACGAGGATACGGTATTTTATCAGCAAAATGCTGAATCGGATTTGGCAATTATCAAGGATTTTACCAGTGAAGATAAAATAATTTTACATGGCAGCCCAAGTGATTATCTAATTGCTATTAATGGCAGCGATTCAGAAATTTATTCCGGTTCTACTGAGAAATTGGAATTGATTGCTAAAGTGGAAAATAATACTAATTTAGATTTGAATGAGGCTTATTTTGACTTTAAGGAATAGCTTGTTAAGTTTGACCTTTAATTTGTTTTATTAACTTGGTTTTTTTAGCTTGACTAGATTGAGAATTCTTTTTGAGAGTAGCGAGATCTTGTAGAATTCTTTTTTGTTGCTGCTCAATCGCGTTTAATTTTTGTAAGATTTGCTCCGATGTTTCAAGATTGGTTGATAGCTCATAATTAATGGTTGGTGCAATAGTTTCTTTGGTCTTTTCCCTAGGGGCAAAAATAGATTGGAATAAGTTGATTGGCAACCTCAAAATCCATAACCATAGGCGATCTATCAAAGTTGCGATCGCAACTAATAACCTGGCAAACAAAACTAAAGTAATTACAAATCCTACGACACTAATCAACGGATGTTGTAATAGCAATAAGATAGAGATATGTTCTGTCAACCAGGAATCTATAGGATATGGAATCGCTAATGCCATCAGTGATATTTCTTTGAGCTTGAATAATTCCAGTCTAATTGCCTCACTATCCTAATTGAAAATTTGGGTTTTTCGACTTCCTACTTCCTAGTTGGCTTCTTCTTGATAGGCAAAATGGTAAAATTATTAACAATTGTTGAGTATTATTAATCAGCTCCTGGTTTTGTGCGTGTGCTTGTGTGTTTAAGCAAATTGCCGAGGCGCGCTAAGATTGGGCACAACTCCGATAAAAAATCAGTTCTTATAGATCAACAATCAACAATAAGTTAAAAAAAATTGTCTATTTTAATGACAGTTTTAATGTAGTCGCAAGAGGTTAGGCTCAAAATCAAAAGATTTGCCTCAACCCTCAATCCCCAACCCTAAATACTAAAAAGTAAACCCCAACTATCAAATACAGTTACTATGTTTAAAAAACTGCTGGGTGATCCCAACGCCAGAAAACTCAAAAAATTTCAACCTCTAGTCACAGAAGTTAATCTTCTAGAGGAAGATATTCAAAAATTATCAGATGATGAGCTTAGGGCAAAAACTACTGAGTTTAGGGAGCTACTAAAAAAAGCTAAAAATGAAGAAGAATTGGACGATATATTAGAAGACATTCTTCCTGAAGCTTTTGCTGTAGTGAGAGAAGCTGGGATTAGGGTTTTGGGAATGCGTCATTATGATGTCCAGATTCTTGGGGGTATCGTACTCCACAAAGGGCAAATAGCGGAGATGAAAACAGGAGAAGGTAAAACCCTGGTTTGTACTTTACCCGCATATCTTAATGGCCTCACAGGCAAGGGGGTTCATGTCGTAACAGTCAACGATTATCTGGCCCGTAGAGACGCGGAATGGATGGGGCAAATTCACCGTTTTCTCGGTTTGACGGTAGGACTAATTCAAGCAGGGATGAATCCTGTTGAAAGAAGAAAAAATTATGATTGCGATATTACCTATACCACTAACAGTGAATTAGGTTTTGATTATCTAAGGGATAACATGGCGACTTCGATCGAAGAGGTTGTACAAAGGCCCTTCAGCTATTGTGTGATTGACGAAGTTGACTCAGTTTTGGTCGATGAAGCTCGCACCCCGTTAATTATTTCAGGACAAGTAGAGCGTCCTTCGGAAAAATATGTTCGCGCCGCAGAAATTGCCGCGATGCTAGAGAAGCAGGAAAATGAAGGCACAGAAGAAGAGGAAGGAGATGGGGATTATGAAGTAGATGAGAAAGCTCGCAATGTTCTCATGACTGACCAAGGTTTTGCTAGAGCGGAACAATTGCTAAAAGTTAAAGATCTCTATGACCCAGAAGATCCTTGGGCCCATTATATTTCTAATGCTCTTAAAGCGAAGGAGCTCTTTACTAAGGACGTTAATTACCTAGTTCGTAACGGTGAAATTGTCATTGTTGATGAGTTTACCGGACGGGTGATGGTTGGTCGGCGCTGGAGTGATGGTCTGCATCAGGCGATCGAAGCCAAAGAAGGCGTTCAAATCCAAAAAGAAACTCAAACTTTAGCTAGCATCACTTACCAAAACTTCTTCCTCTTGTATCCCAAACTGGCAGGAATGACTGGTACTGCGAAAACTGAAGAAACTGAATTTGAGAAAGTATATAATCTGCAAGTAACGATCATCCCCACTAATCTACCCTCAAGAAGAGATGATTTGGCTGATGTAGTCTACAAGAAAGAAATTGGCAAATGGCAAGCTGTGGCTGACGATTGTTCCCAAAATCATGAAATGGGTCGTCCTGTGTTGGTGGGAACAACTAGCGTCGAGAAGTCTGAATTGCTCGCTTCTTTGTTGGCTAAGAAAAAAATTCCCCATAATCTGCTCAATGCTCGTCCAGAAAATGTGGAAAGAGAATCGGAAATCGTAGCGCAAGCTGGACGCCAAGGCTCGGTCACTATTGCGACAAATATGGCAGGTCGTGGAACCGATATTATCTTGGGTGGCAACTCTGATTACATGGCGCGCTTAAAAATACGCGAATATCTTATGCCCAAAATTGTCATTCCTGAAGATGATGAGCTCATGGCCAATGTTCCCCAACTGACTAAAAAGAAAAAAGCACCTCAGGGTTTTGGTGAGGGAGCACCGAAGAAGAAAACCTGGCGCGCTTCTGCTGATATTTTTCCGACTGAACTTTCGGACAAAACTATCAAAATGCTAACCGACGCGGTTAAGTTTGCTGTCAAAGAATATGGTGAGCAAAGTTTGAGCGAATTGGATGCGGAAGAAAAAATTGCGATCGCAGCAGAGAATTCTCCCGCTGAAGATCCGGTAATTGAACAATTGCGGGAAGTTTATAAGGTAATTCGCGCTGAATATGATGAGTTTACTGACCGAGAACATGAGGAAGTAATCGCGAAGGGCGGTCTCCATGTGATTGGGACAGAACGTCATGAATCGCGCCGTGTGGATAATCAATTGCGTGGTCGAGCTGGCAGACAGGGTGACCCTGGTTCCACCAGATTTTTCCTCAGTTTAGATGATAATCTGCTGCGGATTTTTGGGGGCGATCGCGTTGGCAAGTTGATGGAAATGATGCGTGTCGAAGACGATATGCCTATCGAATCGAAAATGCTTACTAACTCTCTAGAAGGCGCTCAGAAAAAAGTAGAAACTTTTTATTATGACAGCCGCAAACAGGTATTTGAATATGACGAGGTGATGAACAATCAACGTCGTGCTATTTATGCCGAACGTCGTCGCGTACTTGAAGGATTGGATCTCAAGGAACAGGTGATTGAATATGCAGAAAAAACGATGGAAGAAATCGTTGATGCTTATGTCAATCCTGAACTGCCCCCTGAAGAGTGGCAGTTGGACAAAATGGTCGCGAAATCCCAGGAGTTTATCTATCTTCTAGCAGATGTTAAACCGGAGCATCTTGAGGATATGACGGTTAATGAAATGAAAACTTTCCTCAAAGAAGAAGTTCGCAAAGCCTATGACATCAAAGAAAATCAAGTTGACAGTAATCAGCCTGGTTTGATGCGCCAAGCAGAACGGTTCTTCATCTTGCAACAAATTGACACTCTCTGGCGAGAGCATTTGCAGGCCATGGATGCTTTAAAAGAATCCATTGGTTTGCGTGGTTATGGTCAGAAAGACCCTCTAATTGAATATAAACAAGAAGGCTATGAAATGTTTTTGGAAATGATGATTGATATCCGTCGTAATGTCGTTTATTCTCTCTTCCAATTTAAGCCTCAGCCTCAACCTCAAGCCGTGTGATGAGCTTTGCTAACTGAAGGTAGAGGGAGCATTTCAGCAATATAATATATTCCCGAAGGCTAGTCTGTAGAACTTACAACTAGTCTTCAGGCTTACTAGATATTAAACTAGTTCTATATAATCGGCAGCATTATATCCTTCTAATGAGTTAGAAAAAGTGGCCAATCCAGTGTCACCATAATATAAAGTCTGATCATTGAGGTCATAACTAATTTGCTCAAGGGAAAAAGAGGAAATCCCCAATTCAAAAGTTGAGATTTGGATTTTGTCCCCTTCAGAGAAATTAAAATCAGCAATAGTGTTGATCCCATTAGCCCCAACAACAAAGGTATCAGCGCCAGTCCCACCAATCAAAGTATCATTGCCATCTCCCCCATCCAGGAAATCATTGCCAGAACCGCCAGTTAAGCTATCATTACCATCTCCACCCAAGGCTGTCACCTGAACATTAGTCTGGCTTGCATCAAGAATGTCATTCCCAAGATCTCCAGTAAATACAACCTCTGCAACATCAGTACCAGTCAAATCCTTAATAGTAAGGGTGTCATCACCACCACCACCATTAATTTCAAAACGTTCAACATTATCGACATCTAAGACAAAATTGCCTAAGTTGAGACGTTCAAACTCAGTGCGTTCGCCATTAGCTCTGAGCTCAAAATCATCACCATTATCGACGGCGCCATTAACTTCAGTGACATCATAACCAGCATCACCTTCCATGATATCGCTACCGTCACCATTATTCCAAATTAGACGATCATTTCCTTCGCCACCAATTTTGATGTCGTCACCGCGATTACCAATAATAGTGTCGTCTCCTATTCCCCCATCAAGATTATCAATAATTGCAGGAACACTACTTCCCGAGAGAAAATCATTTCCCGCTTCACCATTAGCAATAATTTCTACATTGCTAAGGCTAGCATCAAGAAAGTCATTGCCTTCACCACCATTAAAAAATACTTTTTGAACATCAGTACCAGTTAAATCCTTAACAGTCAGGGTATCATCTCCACCACCACCATTAATTTCAAACTGTTCAACGTTATCGACATCTAAGACGAAATTACCTAAATTGAGACGTTCAAACTCAGCGCGATCGCCATTAGCTCTTAACTCAAAATTGTCACCATTATCTACTGCGCCATTAACTTGAGTCGTATCATAACCAGCATCACCTTCCATGATGTCGCTGCCATCACCATTGTTCCAAATTAGAAGATCATTGCCTTCCCCACCAATTTTTAGATCGTTGCCACGGTTCCCAACAATAGTGTCGTTCCCTACACCACCAAGCAGAGTATCATCATTATCAGTTCCTAAAATTGACTGATCCAAGGTTTCGTCAGTTGCCGTATACATAATAAATTTATTTTGCGTATAGTAAAATTTAGTGCATTACTGTATATGAACAATTAGCCAAAAAAATGCATTCGGTAGCTTAAAGCTAAACCACGTCTAGTTTGAAACCTGTAGCCTTTGTCATTGTTTCGGGAACAGGGAATAGGGAATGGGGAATGGGGAACAGTGTTTGAGGCCTCTATAACTTTATTTCAAAACTTCAGTCCTCAATATGGACGCCGTTTAAAAACTAGACGATAATTTAACTTAAATAATCTATACTAAGCGTAGTCTTACCTTAGTTTATAGAGAGCAAGAAGCATTCATAGCCAATTGCCAACTAAGAGATAAGTAGCCCAGTAGTGCGGAGCCAAATATCCTTCTTCTCTAATTAAAGATAATTGGGCTTCCCTTAATGCTTGAGCTTTAGTCTTTCCTGGTAAAGATAACTGTTGATAAAATTTTGTCATCAGAAGAGTCGTGGCGCGATCATCTGCTTTCCAGAGAGTTGATAAGGTGCTATGGGCTCCAGTTTTAACCGTCAATCCTGCTAGGCCCAATACTGCTCGATTATCTCCTTGCGCTGTTTCACAAGCACTTAAGACTAATAATTCCAAGGGTTCAATCCTGCTTTGAATTGCTGTTTGAACTAGGGTTTGTAGTTCTCCTGCTTTGATACTATCTTGGTAGGCAACGAGAAAAGTTTCCTTGGGGTCGGAACTAAAAACTCCATGGGTTTTCCAATGGATAGCGGAAAAGTTTCCGGTTTGTAATTCTTTTTCAATATTGCTTTTGGTAAATTGCTCGTTGAGTAGGGGCTCGCTTGCGATCGCAACTTCAGCAATTTGCGATAGTTCCTGTTTTACCTGTTCGATAATGGGAAACCCAATTCCCTCTATCTGTTGAGAAATATCGACCCCCCCAGTTAAAACTTTTAAAGGCGCGGTCTGGAATTTGGGGGCAAATAATTTTAGTCGAGGAGCAATGGCGATCGCATAATCCTGTTCTAGGAAATATTTTTCGCCATCATAAAGAATGCTTAGGGGAATATTTCTCAGTTCTCGATCTGGGACAAACACTAATGTTTCGAGCTGAGAGTTGGCAGCAAGCAGCGATTCTAAGGGTGCGATTAACCATTGATAGACCTTTTGGGCTTCGGCCAAAACTTCTGGGGTTTTCGCTGGTGAGATTAGATTATGTCTTAAAGACTGTAATGTATTTTCCAGCTCTGATTGGGAAAGCGCAACTTCGCGATATTGAAGCTCTTGTCCAGGGATTTCGATAATGGTGACGAAGCGATCGCGAAGAATAATCGGATAAATGCGCGCGGCGGTAGGATCAATCTGGGTTTGGTTGAGCTCGATTAATTCCGATAAATTACAACCTAAAAAATTTTCTAATTCTGCCAGTTGTAAAGCATCGATCGCTTTAATGGCTTGGTGGAGATTAACTTGGCTTGGTCGTTGCTCGCCTTCTGTTTGCAGTAACAAATCGGCAAATTCGCGATAAACGGGTTCAACGCGATCGCGAAAGGCAAATTGCACATTAGAATCAATCGAGAGAATATCTTGACGCACAACTTCTAGAGCATCAACTGCTCTTTGATAGGCGGCGATCGCTTGTGGAGACTCTCCTCTTTGCTTAAGGATGCGGCCTAGTTGCCATTCCAAACCATAGGCAATATCCGTCGCTTGTTTACCTTCGAGTAACCATAAAGCTTGTTGCGTCAGCTTTTGCGCAGTTTTCATTTGCTGTGCTGATTCGTGCCAGGCGGCTAATTGCCCAACCGCTTGGGCTTCGGCAAGCTGATCTCCGAGAAGACGAGAATTCGCGATCGCGGTGTTTAAAACGCCAATAATTTGGGAATCTGCAATAGTTAGCTCATCATTGGGTGATTCTCTTCTCCCCAGAGACTCCAAGGCGACAGGATCTACCTGGGACTCTAAATCCCTCAGACTTTGAGCATAATTTATTTGGGCGTAGATATTGCGACGACTCGGCGCCAGGCTTACTATTGGCTCATTTAGTTGAGACTGTAATTTGAGGCTTTCAATATTATTCCCCACCTCAATGGCTAAATTAAATTGATTTAACTGTGCCGACAATTTTTGCGCCTCAGAATCAGCAAATTCCTCCGCTTTGCGATAATATTCCCTTGCTTGTCGCCAATATAGTTCGGCTGCGGTTTGCTTGCCGATCGCCAGAAGACGCGATCGCTGCTCTCGTGCTGTATTTCCCAACTCCAACCAAATGGTACTCCGAGAATCCCCAGATTGAGAGCTCTCCAGACTTTGCTGCAAAACCTGTGCCGATTGCTCCAACTGACCAATATTCCTGAGTCCATTGCCCAAATATCTTAAGCTCGTAGCTTTTAGAGTCGAATCGGGTTGGGATGCCAAATTTTGCACAACTTCTTGCAAAAGTTTCACAGCTTGAATATTTAAACCCAGAGATTGTAAGGCTTTAGCTTGATTGATTTGCGAAATCACCATTCCTGGTTGATAATTGGCTTCCTCATAATGCTTTGTTGCTGATTGCCAATTGCTTAAGGCTGATTCTGTTTGACCGTTGCCCCATTGCCAATTGCCCAAAGTATTGAGGGTTTTGCCTAGAATTTCTTGATAGGCTGAGCCCTGCTGAGAGCCTGTCTGATCTTCTAACAGTTCCAGAGCTTGCTCCACCGTAACTTTAGCTTCCTGCGATCGCCCTTGTTGCAGATAAACCAACGCAAGATTATTTAACGCTAATGCTTGACCCAAAATATCTGACTGTCGAGTAAAGAGAGTTACAGATTCTGACCAAGCTTTTTCTGCTGCGGCAAAATTACTTGTTTCGTAAGCTTCAATTCCTGTTTGTAATAATTCTAGTGCAGTTGTAGACTTAATTAGAGCTATCTTTTGCGAAGATGATAACCCACTAAGAGTCGTCACAGAATTAAAATCCTGAGCCAATACTGGACCTGAACTTAAACTGGCAAAAGTAGTGAGCATCGAAACATAAAAAACTTTTTGCCATCGCTGTGATTGATCACTAAAGGGATTGGTGCAATTAATCATAAATATTCGATAAATATCTAAATCTGCCTAATCGAGATCGCAAAATCACCTCGGTTATAACATCTCCAACCTTAATTTAGTGGTGTTTCAATATAGATAAATCATGAGGAATAGAGACTTAGGGAAATAGGGAATTGGGGAAATAGGGAATTGGGGACATGGGGAAATCTGAATAATTTAGCTCTTCTTCAACAGCCATTGATCAACGATTGAGCAGCAACTTTGCCTGTTCCCCAGCTTCGGCCAAAGCTTTGTCCAATATAGAACGAAAATATGGATGATCTTGAGCGCGATTAACTCGCCACAATGCCAGTGTTACATGCTGGGCTGCAATAAAAATATCCATATATTGTAGTTGCTCTTCTGGGAATTTTCTTACTTCGCCATAGCCCTCTAAGAGCCATTGCAAATAGGTTGGTACTTCAGGACTTTGGGAATAGTAACTGAGAAACATCGCAATATCATAGCCCCAATAACCAAATCCACAGTCGGCAAAGTCTATCGGTCGGATTTCATCCTTGTAAATTAGAAGATTGCCAGGACATAAATCTGCATGAATCATCCCGAATTGCTCTTTGTCTTGACCTAATATGTCGCTGACCTCTTTAAATTTTGCTCCGACTTCGGCAAAAAGACTTCGATAGGGTTCTGGAGTGAGTTCCCAAATTTTTTGTCCGTCGTTACTATAACCAGCTCCAGAGCCGAACAAGCCATCCCAGTCCCAGAATGGACGTTTAAAGTTATCTGGTATTGCCCAATTTGCCGCTTGATTATGTAATTTGCCAATGAGAATTCCTACTGCCTTGATATTCATCGGTTTATCTTTATAGCCGTAAACCCAGCGAGTTAGGGAGCAAATTCTCGGTTCTGGGACTCCTGGCGCTTCAACTACGTTCAAGAGTTTGCCATCTAGAGTTGGCACTGCTTCGGGGACAGCTAAATTAGCTTCCTGATACAGCGATCGCAACCAGAGCAACTCCGATTCTACAGATTCAGGAGAGAGATAATTCCCTCGATAAATTCTTAAGAGAAAACAATTGGTGAGGTGGGGACTGTTGGATTCTGTTTTTTGAGATGCATTGGGAATCTCGATTTTAAATGTTGTACATTCGCGATGGGCAATCAATTTAATCTCGGCATCCTTGAGGCCATAAGCAACTAAAGCTTTTTTCGCTAAATTAAATAATCTTAGTTCCTGATTATAAGCATCTAATTCCTCAAATTTGCCCTTAGATAAGTCTAGTTTTTCCTGCTTTTGGGAAAATTTTTCTAATCCAGCAAATAAAAATTTATAATGGTCGGGAATTCTTTGATATTCGAATGGTGAGATCAAAAGTCTTTCTTGCTTCTCAAAGTTAATCGATTCTCTAAACCAAGAACGATAATAAATTACATAGAGAATCGGACGCACGATATTAGAAACATTAGGCGTTCCCCCATGTAAAAGTTCATAATCCATTAGATAGCAAGAACCTGCCTTCATCAAAGGGACTGTAGATTCTTCCAATTTACGTTCTTTGTCCTGAGAACGAGGCGTCAAGTGACTCCCTTTCCACACTCTAGTCGAGCCCGTATCCTCGGTCAGATCAACCAAAGGAATAACTGCTGTGATGGCATAGCTAGGAAGTTTGCTGTCAAGTTCTTCAAGGTCGAATAGAGGCGTATGATCTCGATGCACATGTTGATGCTTTGAGCCAGGGAGCGAAATCACGACGCCCATTGTACCCAGGATGAATTTTTTATCCAGCAATCTTCGCATCATATTGAGCAATAATAGGTTGCCATAAACTGCAGGATCGTTAAATGCAGATTTGATGTCCAAAGTAATCATTCTTCTTTTATTGCCAACATCTAAGGAATCGGCATATTCGGCATCATCAAAATATTTTTGATAGGATTCGAGAAAAGAAGCATAGAGTTGGGAAACTAAATCTTTGGGGAAGAGATTATTTATTTGCAGTACCCCATCTTTACGAAAAAGATTTTGCGCTATTTTTATTAGCTCAGGGTTACGTAACTCGTTTTGCGGGAAATTCTGTTGCAAGTTGATTATGGGGACTTGATTGGAATTAGAATTTTCAATAATTTTTACTTCAAATTTTGACATATCTAAAAATATCCTATACTGTAATTATTTTTTATATAGCTATAATGTTAACCGAATAGAATCAAGTTCTTCGTCAGTATTTCCCGATGTTTTATCAAGCCGCCAAATTATTTGTTAGAGATTTTGAAAATTTCTTTCTAATAAATTCTTGGAATTTGTCAATATCTGGCTGCAAATTTTCCAGGATTTGTTGAATATGATATGCTCTAGAATCAAGATTAGTGGAGAAAATTCGATAATCAAAGTTACCAGTGAAAAAGAACGCTGACAGAATTTGTTCCTCTACTTGAATAAATCCTTGACTTACTTGCAAAATTAATTGTCCTGTTTTATAGGGATATGCTATTTTAAATCCAGCAGACAGCATTTTATGTCCATTAAATTTGTGCCAAGATTGAGAGAATAATTTGTTTTCCCAATATGATTTGTGATATGTAGTATTTTGATTAGTGGAATGATAAAAATTTGGGGTAATCGATATTCCTGAAATCATGATTTCGGGGAATTTTGTGATTAGATTTTTTGCTATTTTTCCCAAGTTTAATTGCCGGCAAGACTTGCTTGGTAATAAAAATTCTGCTAGGCTGATTTGATTTTCTTGCACTATCATACTAACTTGATTATCAAAGCAGATGATTATCTCTTGATCATCATGAATAGGTGTAGTTGCTAATTGCCAATCATGGGGAATAACTTCAGTTAAAAATAAAATATCAAAATTTAAGATGTTAGGATTGAAATTTTCAACAATAAAAGTAATACTAATTTCCTGTAACTGCAAATTCATTATGAATAATAAATGTAATATTTCTACTGGGAAAGAAAAATGAGGATAGATCATACCCTCATTTTCGGGAATCTTATCTCGTTAATTTTTGACTAGAAAATAGTTCCGGTTGAGCCATCTTCTCCTACATAGCCGATTAATTCCAGACCACCAATTTGATCACCGATGGTAATGGCATCAGAACAAGAAGTGTGATAGTCGATATCTGTTAAAGGCCCACTACCAACACTATTGGCATCGTCAAAGACTAAAATATTCGTGTTCGAGCCAAAGTCACCACTTAAAGTGATAATATCTCCAGTATTCACAGTCCCTTGGAAAAGACTACCACCACCTTTGCCGTCACCAGCAGAGATAAAAGCAGTATCGTCATTATCTGTCGTTCCACTAATCTCAAATTTTTTGTTTTGATTATTGTTAACTCCAATACTGGGATCGTAACGGAAGACAAGAGCTACTGGCTTACCTAGAACATCACAGACATCGCCAGGAATTGAAGGTGGAGTAACTCCAGTATAATTAGCGGGGTCCATATCCATAACTTCATCGGGACTGTCTACAGGATTGGCGGTAACAGTTCCTTTGTTCGTCTGTAGACCTTCTTCCGCAATTTCTGATGCAGTATAAGTCCAGGTTTCATTGAGATCCAACAAATTATTATTGTTACTATCGCCACCAACAAATTGAACGTTGCTAAGACGATCATCTGTTACTTCGACATTAGCTAAAGGTACATCGCCAGTATTATTCACTTCGTAGGTGAAGATAACATCGCCCCCTACTTTAGCATCAGGGCCTGGAGGATTATCGGCATCTAAATCATCAGAAAAGATGGGGTCACTTGGAGTGTTGGGGAAAAAGCCTCCACTGCCGCCTTTGCCACCTTTGCCGCCTTTACCTCCCTTGCCGCCCTTGCCGCCAATAGGAGGAAAAACTCCACCGGAACCTGGAAGTTCTACTCTGACAAATTTTTCAATGTCAATTCCTGGGTTAGCAGGATTACTAAAGAAACCAGCATCAATAGTGTCATTTCTTTCCCCAGCAGCTAAAGTGACAACTTCAGACATTAAGCCATTATTGGGATTGGCATCAGAGTCGATACTCGGATTATTTCCTACTCGGAAAGGACTTACCGAGTCGAATCCGTCAGGAATGTCGAACATCACCTTATATTGTCCAGGAGTTAGATCATCAAAGGAGTATAGTCCATTGCTATTGGTAGTAGTAGTCTCTAAAATAGTACCATTAGGGCTTTGTAGCTTAACTGTAGCTCCAGCGATCCCTGGTTCATTATTATCTTGAATCCCATCTCTATCTAAGTCATCAAAGACAAAGTCTCCTAGACTAGCAAGTTGAGGTTCAGGAGGCTGATCTTGTTTAAGCCCAGCATCAATAGTAAGATTTCTCTCTCCTGGACGTAGATTAAAAACATTACTTCTACCTGTTGCCGTATTAATATTACTATCGACGGTAGGAACTCTCTGACCGTTAATTCTGGCAAACTGCTCTGTAAAGGTAAAGTTATCAGGTTTAATAACTTCAATCTGATAACTACCAGACACTACATTATTGAAAAAATATTGACCGGTAACATCTGTTGTATCAGTTGCTATGATATTGCCATTTTGCAATAGATTAACTCTAATACCAACAAGACCTTGTTCATTATCGTCTTGAATACCGTCGCAATCAGCATCGTCCCAAACAAAATTTCCAATTACTCCCTTTTTCGGAGGTTCAGGAGGCTTATCTCTTTTTAATCCAGCATCAACAGTTAGGTTTCTTTCTCCTGGACGAAGACTGATCACATTACTAAGGCCAGTACCAGGATTAATATTGCTATCGAACCTAGGAACTCTTTGTCCATTAACGGTGGCAAACTGCTCAGTAAAATTAAAGTTGCCTGGTTTGAGTACTTCAACTCGATATTTACCAGTATCTAAATTATTGAATAAATACTTACCATTAGCGTCAGTTATATCTGTTGCTACAACATTGCCATATAGGTCTAACAAGTTAACTTTAATGTTAGCTAGACCGCCTTCGTTTTTGTCTTGTATGCCATCACAATCGATATCTTCCCAGACAAAATCTCCAATTGCTCCTTTCTTGGGTTGAGGTGGTTTTCTTTTGATTAGACCAGCATCAATGGTTCTATTAAATTCTCCTTCCCTGAGGAAAAAGATATTGCTCATTCCATTATTGGGATTAATATTACTGTCCAATTGTGCTGGATTGAGAATTCCTCCTGGACGAGCAAACTGTTGAGTAAAGTCAAAACCCAATGGTTTTTCTACGGAAATTTTATATTTGCCCGCATCGAGATTATCGAAGGAATATTCGCCATTAAAATCAGTTACCGTACTATCTAAAGTAGTACCATAACGATCTTGTAATTTCACAACGACGTTTTTTACTCCAGGCTCGTTCGGATCTTGAATGCCGTCGCGATCTAGATCTTCCCAGACAAAATCTCCAATGCGACCTTTTCTTTGTGGTGGTTTAGGATAGCTTTCAGACATAGTGTTCTTTTCCTGTTGAATAATTTAAGTTGTAATTCATCTCAGCAACAATAACTAAGATGAATTTCTCGTACGTAATTTTTCTTATGCTGACATACTACATAATTTTTATGCATAAGTAAACCCTTCAAATAATATATATTTAATGTAAAGAACTCGGAGCTTTGTTACAAAATAGAAATGATTGAGAGATTGAGTTATTTACTGATAGTCAAACAAGTTTTTAGGTAGTCAGAAAAGAGGCAAAATACATAACTTTTTTAGTCAAGAAATCAGGAAGTATTTGCATTATCAAGTTATGATTGTGGTTGCTGTAATTTAAAACACGGTCGTACTATGAAGCTTTCATGAGGAAAATTGCTTAATAGACGAAGAAATCTTGAAGTTCATATCTAGACAATTGAACAAAAAGATTTTTGTATGGTATGAATAAGTAAGTGTTTAAACTAATAAAACAAATATTGAAAACGAGTATCTTTAGATATATCTATAAATTGTTCAGAATCTTAAGTAAGTGAAATTAGAAACTGCTATAAAATACATCAATAATTTAATTAAGACGCAAGCGGATAGAAACTTGAGTTCTTCTGAAATTATTTTGCTCAAAGGTACTTGGAAAGGTTTGACTTATGAGCAAATGGCAGAGGAATCTGGGTATAGCGTCAATTATTTGATGCGTGATATTGCGCCTAAGTTTTGGAAATTACTTTCTAAAAGTTTAGGAAAAAAAGTGGGTAAAACTAATATCAGAATTGCTTTAGAAAGTTTAAGTGAAGAAGCAACTATAAGTTTAGAAGGTATTACTCAAAATTCTGTGAGGGCATCTGAACAACAAGCTTTAACTCAAAATACTAGGCAAAATTTGAGGGAAGCTCCCACTCTGCCTTCAGTTTTTTATAATCGATCCACTGAGCTGGCAGCTCTACAACATTGGATTATTGAGGATAAATGTCGCCTGGTTGGATTATGGGGTGCTAGTGGGGTTGGCAAAACTACCTTAGTTCAAAAGTTATTGCCATCAATTCAAGACAAGTTTGAATATGTTATTTGGCGCTCTTTTGCCAAAGCCCCTTCTCTAAAGGAGTTGGTCGATAGTCTGTATCGGTTATTTCCGGATAAGACTTGTGAGCAGGATTTGGTAGTTGCAATGACTTCTTTGCTGAAATCCTCTTCTTTCTTGTTGGTTATTGATGGTGTGGAGTCAATACTGGAGTCTGGAAATTTAGCGGGAAAATACCGTGATGGATATCAAGATTATGAAAAACTTTTTCAATATTTGGTGGAAAGTTCTCATCAAAGTACAGTTTTAATTACAGGCTTAGAAAAGCCTCGAGGAATTTTACAAGTTAAAGAGCATAATTCAGTAGTCCGCTCTTGGCAATTATTGGGATTATCGTCTGAGGATATTAGTCCTATTTTGAGCTCAGAAAATTTATCGGGAACTACAGAATGGCAAAATTTGATTCATCTTTATCAGGGTAATCCTCTTTATTTAAGAATTGTGGCGAAAACGATCGCAAAACTCTTTAATGGCAATGTTGCCGAATTTTTAGCTCAAAAGTCTTTGGTTTTTGGGGAGATAGCTCAATTGCTGGCTAATTCCTTTGCTCGCTTATCGGATTTGGAGCAGGAAATTCTTTATTGGTTGGCTAGCGAAGGTACCGCGATTTCTTTATCGCAAATTCAGGAAGAAATTCCTTTATCTATTTATCCAGGGCAATTGATAGAAGCTTTAGAGTCTTTGCAACAGCGATCGCTAATTGAGACAAGTTCGATTAATGAGCAGTCTTTGTTTCTGCTGCCTCCGATCATTCAAGAATATGTGACTAATAAATTTATTGCTCAGATTAGTGGTGAATTTTCAGCTCAAGCTAGACAAAAAAAGAGATTTTTGGCAAAGAAAGGAGCAACGAGTATTCTTTCTTTGGGTCATAAACCCACTCGTTTAAGTCAATGGTTAGAAAATCAAATTGAGACGTCTTGGCAACCTCTAGAAGCTTTATTAATTAATTCCCCAGAACTTTCTGTGCGATTGCGAAGTGCTTTCAATCTTCGAGGAGAAGCTACAGTCAAAAGATTTAAACAAGTCAGGCTGGGAGAGCAAAGTGATAGCCCGACTGTAATCTTGTTAGTTGCGATCGAAAAAGAGACAGAGCAAACTTTCAAAATTTGTGTGCAAACTCAGCCGATTAAACAGCAAAAAACTTTACCTCCTCAGATCAAAATGAGCTTGCTAAACACCCAAGATGAGACTCTGGCTGAGGTAATTGCTCAGAGTAAGGACAATTTTATTCAATTGCCTTATTTTAGTGGGGAGCTGACAGAGAGTTTTAAGATTGAGCTATCTCTTGAGGGTCAAAGTCACATAGAAGAATTTGTGATCTGAAATGAAGTCAGAAGTTAATAATGAAAAGGGTTGTTATCAATTTTGGGCAGGGTAATTTACAAGATGGCTGTCAAACAGTAACAGTTCAGATCCGAACGGTAGAGAATAATGTTCCTTGGCAATGTATTGGTTCTCTGCCTGCTGCCCCTGAGTTGGCTGCTTCCTATCAAAAATGGCACGATTGTTATCAAGCTTATAATCAAAATCAGGCAACTCGTATTAGTGTTTTACCTGCGGAGGGTTTTCGTTATTCAGAATCAGAGTTTGCCGAAATAGCTCAGAAGTTGCCTCGACAAATTAATCAATGGCTAGATTCGCTCTCCTTTCGACCAATTGAGCGCCAATTGCGGACAGAATTAGCTCGCAATGAAGTTATAGAAGTAATTATCGAAACTGAAGATTCTCAATTACAGCAACTGCCTTGGCATTTATGGCATTTTTTTGCTGATTATCCCCAGGCAGAAATAGCCTTAAGTCCTTTGAAATGGCGTCAGATAGCAGTTAAGGCCCCAAATCTTGGCAAAGTGAGAGTCCTCGCTATTTTGGGCAATAGTGTGGGCATTGATGTGACCAGCGATCGCGAAGCTTTAAAATTGTTGGCGAATACGGAATTAGAAATTCTTGAAGAGCCGACAATCAAAGAACTCAATGAGAAACTATGGGTTAAACCAGGATGGGATATTATCCTTTTTTCGGGACATAGTGCTAGTGAGTCCCAGGATGGTCGCATTTATCTGAATGACAAGCAAAGTTTGACCATTGCCCAGTTAAAAAATTCCTTAGAGACTGCGATCGCTAATGGGTTGCAGATTGCCATTTTTAATTCTTGTGATGGCGTAGGCTTGGCCATTAAGTTAGCCGATTTAAATTTTCCCGCAACCGTCGTGATGCGTGAACCAATACCTGATTTGGTAGCGCAGGCTTTTTTGCGCTATTTCCTAGAAGCCTTAAGTCGCGATCGCAGTTTTTTATTAGCAATCCGAGAAGCTAGACAAAGATTGCAAGCTTGGGAGTCAGATTTTCCCTGCGCCAGTTGGCTTCCCTTAACCTGGAAAAATCCTACAGCCCAGGCTCTAAGCTGGTCAGACTTACATCAACAACAACCGATTCAGCGCTCTGAGAGTCCTCCTTTGGTGCGAAAAAAATCTCCCGTTTGGGGAGTTAAGCTTGTTGTGTTTACCAGCTTGGTTACCAGTATTTTTGTGATGATATTGCGATCGCTATCCCTATTAGAACCGCTGGAACTTATGGCTTATGATCTTCTAATCCAACAGCGTCCCCCAGAAAATATCGATCCTCGTATTTTAGTGGTAGAAATTACGGAATCAGATACCAATCGCGATCGCTATCCCCTCCAAGATAGTACCTTAGTTAAAGCAATTGATCGTTTACAAGAACATCAACCAGCCGCGATCGGATTAGATTTACATCGCGCCTATGCCCGAAGTTCTGGCTATCAAGAGCTAATTAATCGTTTTCGCCAATATCCTAATCTTTTTTTAGTTTGTTCCTATGGCGCAACGGATCATAGCTACGCACCACCACAGGAACTTTCTCAGGAGAAATTAACTTATCAAATGGGATTTAGTGATTTATTAATTGATGGTAAAACTAGCAATCGAGAGAGCGATCGCATTGACTTGCAAATCAAAGCAAATTTACCCCATAAAAATCTGATGGTGCGCCGTCAACTGCTTTCCTATGACCCGAGTTTAGCGACTAGTCCCTCTAGTTGTATTACGCCCTATAGTTTTAGTTTCCAATTAGCTTTTCAATATTTACAGGCAAAACAAATAAAACCATTAACAGTTAATCAACAAGAACAATGGCAGTTTGCAGATGTAGTTTTTGCTGAGATGTCGCCTCGTTTTGGTGGCTATCAAAATGTAGAAAGATCTAGTAGTCAAATACCAATTAACTATCGCTCTGAGCAACCAGGACAGAGAATTACTTTAGCCGAATTATTATCAGGAAAAATCGAACCCCAGTTGATTCGCGATCGCATTATTTTATTCGGTTATACTGCACCAGTGGCCAAAGATTACTTTGAAACTCCCTATGGAACTATGCCAGGAATTTGGATTCATGGCCATATGACAAGTCAAATGATTAGTGCAGTTATCGATCAACGTCCTCTAATCTGGGTATTACCGCAATGGGGCAACATACAATGGGGCGATTGGCTTTGGGTTTGGAGTTGGTCTATAGTTGGCGGAATCGCCATAACTATTATTAGTTCCACTATTAGTCCCAGATTTCGTTATCTGATTTTAACTACTGGAGTGATAATTTTAGTTTTGCATCAAGCTTGTCTCTTACTCTTGATTAATGGTGGTTGGATGCCCTATGTTCCGACATTATTGTCGTTTCTGGTGACAGGAAGCATAATTGTTATTTGTCGTGATGTAAAATTTTTCCTGAGAAAAGCTTGATATTTTAGCCATTACAACGTCAGCATCCAACGAAAGGAATTCGTTATGTCCGAGAGAAACAATTTGTTTCCTAGGAATTCGACGAATTTTCTTTTTGATTAAATTTTCCAAGTTGAACAATGAAGTAATAGGCTTTTCCCTAAATCCCCAAATCCCCAAATCCCTAAATCCTTATTCAGAACTAGTAAATTTTGTACTTATCGAACTCACGTCATTGCAATAAAAATCTAGATTTTATGTTTTATCGGCAATTATTATTTCTTATCTTAAGTATCAATATTTTCTTCTTAGATAA
Organism: Xenococcus sp. PCC 7305; assembly: GCF_000332055.1. Lineage (GTDB taxonomy): Bacteria > Cyanobacteriota > Cyanobacteriia > Cyanobacteriales > Xenococcaceae > Xenococcus. Next base: position 68,102 of record NZ_ALVZ01000232.1, read on the forward strand.
CGGTTATGCACGTAGTGAGGCGGAGCTCTTCGAGATAGCGCAATCTGAAACTGCAAAACCAGAAAACTCGACAATTCAAAACCAAAATCCTGTTCCCCCACGTCCTTCTCCACCAGAGAGAATTCCTCCCAATAAAGTCAAACCTGGTGGGGGATTAAGTGCTTTTCGACGCTCTTGTAATAATGATACAGAATCTTTAATTGCTCTAATTCCCATTGCTAGTCCTGTATTAACTATTAGCTCTAATCCGACTTTTTTATTTTACATTCCCGATATCCCCACCGATATTGATTTTGCTGAACTTTCAATCCTCACAGCCGATGAAAAAACCCGTGTTTATCTAAATCGTTTAACTTTGCCGAAATCTCCAGGAATTATGATTGTTGAACTACCGCAAGATTCCTCGCCTTTACTAGAAGAATCGGCACTATATCATTGGTATTTTCAACTTTATTGTACAAATACAACCGCTGCTCTAGAAGTTAATGGTTGGGTCAAAAGAGTTGAAGCGACGACCGCAAGAAAATTACAAGTTGAACAGGGTGAGCCGAGGATTTGGCATGATGCGATCGCAAAAGTAGCAGGAGAATTACTCATTACACCAGAAGATGAAATTCTTAAGCAACAATGGTTAAAACTTTTACAAGTTATTCAACGGGAGGAGTTAATAAATATGCCTTTATGGAAACTAGAACTTGAACAGTCAACTACTAAGTCTTAATAATAAAGAACATTGGTAGTTATCGCCAATGTTCAGAATTTCGCCTGAAAATAATTATAATATTTTGACTTTAGTATTGTATTTTCATAGTGAAGAAATATACTAATCAGCATAAATTATCGAAGGCGATGTTTTTATCGAAGGTGGTGTTTGTGAGCTTAAAGGTTCAAAGCCCATATATGTTAGATTAAAATCCGAATGAACATTAATATTTTTAGCTACAATAGCACCTTCAAATACGGCAGGATTATGATATAAAACATCACTTGATGGCGCTAAAATTGTGCCTCTGAAAATTGTGTCTGATTTATTAATGTTAATTGTTGATTGGTTGGGAAAGTTAAACAATACATGCTCAGGTGAAACTCCTGTTAACTCAATCTCACAACCACTACAGTCAAAATCTCCAGTAATGTTGAAAATAAAGTAGTCATCACTATCTCCAACTAATTCTAACGTGTCATAGTTGTAAGAAAGAGAAGTAAGAGAAATAACATTTAAATTTCCTTTACTATTCAAAATTAAATTATCGTCATCTCCTAATGCCCCTAGAACATGATTAGGAGCTAATCCAGCAATTTGAGCTGAGGAGGCGATAGCGTCTGAATTAGCTTGTTGTAGCTCATTATCAAAGGAACCATCGTCAATAATTCCATTGCTGGGAATAAAATTTTTGTCAGTGTAATTGAAATTACTACTACTGTGAATATAGGCAGTTCCCGACCAATCATTATTTTCTCCAATCTTCTGATTAGTCAAACTTTCAACATTTTCACCATATCCAATGTTTCCATTAACTTGAGTTGCCGAATTAATTATTACAGTACCGTCTTTTAAGCCAAAAATGGCATAGTTACTAGCTTCCCCAAGAGTAATGGAATCTGTCTGCGTCAAAGCTATTTTGGGAGTTAGCGCGGAGATAGCAGTGGCTAAAACTAAAGAAATGACAACATAAGATTTATCTTTAAGACTATTGGCTTGGTTTTTTTTAACACGAAATATTGAATTACGTTTCATAATAAACCTGAATGTGAGTATTGAATAATATATAGACTACAAATATTTCATTAATTACAATATGTCATATACGATTAGTAATTAAATAAAGGGAAAGTAAATCTTACTAGAAAAAAAAATAAGAAAAGATGAAATATAATTTTGCATGCATAATTTTTTTATGGCGGATGTTTTACGGTTAATAATTCAGGAAAAATTAGGTTACAACCTTGTTGATACAAAAATATGTACATCATTTATTAGTTCTAGTGAAGGATGAAGCATAAGAAAATATACTTGTTTTCTTCTTTCCATCTCCTCAGTCATTAGTCGCCAACAATTTATAGATGTACCTTAGCAGTATCAGATTTAATGCATATCTATTCTTATGTGCATTGATGGATTTTAGTCGGAAAAAGGTGTTGCTACTGTCGAGTCAATAGGTTCGCCATCTGGAGTAGGAACAAAGTCAATACCCTCAACATCTGTTAGACCCATGTCATCTGTGTCCCCATAACTTTGATTTTGACCATCTTGTAAGGTTAGTTGCGCAATCACCTCATTATCATCATCATTGCCAACTAAAATATTATTGCCAAAATCCCAACCTAAGGCTTCAAACTTTACAGTATCGCCACTACTTAAACCTAAACCATCTTCTTGAGATTGATCGATGACTGCAATAATTTCTCCTGTATTGCGATCAACTTCATAGGTTTTATCATCATCATTATCTGTTACGAAAAGTCTCCCATCAGGAGCATGTTCAAGATCTTCTGCTCTTCGAGACTGTTCTCCTAGTCCTTGAATTGTGCCGATGGCTTGGGGATCTCCGTTATTATCAAGGTCAACAACACTACCGTCAAATTTACTAATTCGATACAGTTTGTCATGTACTGACTGATTGCCATTGTTATAGTCTTTGAGTAAGGCTATTAAATCCCCTGTCAGAGGATCTATTGATATTCCTGACACATTATCTTTATAGCTATCGCAAGGAATTTGAATTGCACCCAATATGCTGACTGTATTGTTTCCAGTCCGAGCTTCTAAAGCATTTTGAATCTTGAATGACATCAGAGTGGCACAATATTCACCATTATCAGGAACACCTAGGATACGATCTAGCGCCATATACATAGTGCCATCTTCATCAAGAGTCATGGCTTCTATATCTTCGCCAATGGCTTCGATACTGCCATTATTATCCCATTTGAGTTCACCATAGTTTGTGAATCCAGTAAAAGTAAGATAGTCTTCAAAGGAAAATAGTTGTCCATCATCTTCGTCAATCCCCCACAATCTTGGTGTATTGGATTGTGCTTGTGCTTGGTAATCTTGATTAATCAAAGGTTGAATTGTACTAACTCCAGCAATTAATGTTGCGAAAAAGCTGGTCGCTGCAAATTTGAATAATTTGGCATATTTACCTGACATAATGTTTGTTCCCGTAATAAAAAAATTATGTTCCATGTAGAGAATAACTAATAATTCAGAGAAAATACATCGGTGTTATTGCCCTAAAGTCAGTGAATTTATGGTGAAAAAATATCTCGATAAACAAGGATTTTTTTATTTTATTATCAAGTGAAACCCTTAAGGCTTATTGATAAAGAGTTTGAGAGTTTCAGTATTTTTACCTAAAATACTTTAAGTCGAACAATATGCATAGTTATATGATTTTTGTGCGTTATCCTTCATATTTACTTGAGCATAATTAAAGATTCTTTATCATAATTTTATCTACTTGATGAACTTTTAATAATTCGATGAAGAAAGAAAGAAGAATTCTACGAGATATTGACTAGATTAGTTTAGGGTTGATAACTTTAAGCTTAAGTTTATTATGTTTTTTATTATTCAAATAGCTATAGAAAGGCTTTTTACAATCAATCGATAAAATTATGGACGGAACTGATATTGGAACTCAATTTGATTTTAGCTTTGCCGAAGGGACATCTTGGGAACAAATAGTCGGATTTCAAATGGCAGGGGAAATCTGGTCGACCTATCTCAAAGATGATGTAGCGGTTAGAATTCATGTAGAAACTACAGATTTATTACCAGAAGATGTTATTGGCGGAGCATTACCAGGAAAGAAAAAAGAATTAGATTATGACAAATTTAAGAAAGAGTTTGTTCGGGATATCTCCTCCGACAATGACTTACTTGCTTTTGGAAACTTAATCTCTGACGAAAAAGAATTTAGTGCCTTAGTTGATGGAGAAGAAATAAATAAAACCAAGAAACTCAAGTTAACCAATGCTAATGCCAAAGCCCTGGGAGTTTTAAATCACGATAGCAAAAAACTCGATGGCTATATTGTGATGAATGATCTAACAGGTCAAGATACTGTTAGTTGGAATTATGATTATTTGAACAGTACCAGTAATAATATTGCCAGTGATCAATTAGACTTTCTTTCTGTTGCCTTACATGAAATTGGTCATATTTTAGGTTTTGCTAGTGGAGTTGATAATGACAAATGGCTTAAAGTCGTTACCGAAGCGCAAACTAAAGATAAATCGATCAAAGATGATGCGATGAAATTTGCCACTCCTCTAGATCTATATCGTTATTCTGGCGATGGAATTGGCTTTGGTAGTTTGGATTTTTCTGTGGGAGGCAATCCTTATTTCTCTATTGATGGTGGGACGACCAACTTGGCAGGGTTTTCCACAGGTGAAGCCATAGATTTGGGGGGAGATGGCTATCAAGCAAGTCATTGGAAACATCAAGACAATCCCTTGGGGATTATGAATCCAGCTTTGAAGCCAGGTCAAGTTAATAAGATTTCTGATCTAGATGTCACAGCAATGGATGTTATTGGTTGGAATGTTCAAGAGCAAGTAAATCTAGATTGGGATGAAATACACCAAACTGCACTAGAAAAAGCAGATTCCGTGGCGATAGGCGACCATACCAAAGATATTGAAAAAATGCTTAAAGAAAGTGAAGAATATGAAGGGCGAAGAAGCCGCAGTAGTGGCAGCGTAGGTAATTCTTGGCAAGTGGGTTTATGGGCCAAGATCAAATTTCAAAAGTTGGATCTCTCAGATGTTGATTTTGTGAGTAAGTCATCGGAATTCGATTCAGAGTTTGATAGTTCTGGTGACTCAAACCGTGAAATTCCGATCGCGGAAATAGATAATGGTTCTCCAGAAGTGCAATCAGCTTCGCTGGCGCATTCGCGATCGCGTTTTGCTAGGGGCGAGGAATGGGGTGATAAGTTGCAGAATCTAGATTTTCAACCTGATCAACTAGCTAGAAGATCTTTGTTTAAAAAAGGTAGAAGAATGGCTACTCGCGATCGCCAACAGGAAGATTTATGGCCTTCAAGAGATTTTGTTCCTTCTCATTTAAAACTACCCAATCTTGAGCAACCTTTACTTTGATAGGCTTTCTCTATTCCTCTTCTGCAAACCAAGCAGTCAAATCCTCTAGTCGCTCAAAATCCAATAATTCTTCACCTAAATTTTCCAGGTCTTCAATCCTTAAGCCTTTGACTTGAGCTTCTATTTCTGGGGTCAATTGCCCAATTTTCCGTTTGAGCAGACGAAGAATTAGCTCAGTTTCTCGTTGTATTCCTTCTTGTCTTCCTTGTTTGATTCCTGTTCTCATCCAACTGGTAACTATTTCCATAACTTGTTCCCTATCTTCTGACTCAATTGTACTGAGTTCGGTTTGAAATATTTGTTCTTCTGATTCATCTAAGTTGAGATATGTATCGATAAATCCTGAGATTAATTGCATTTTAGCTGGGTCTAATTTTAAGGTCACCAGTAAGCGCAGACTAACCTTGGGTTGATCTTCTGTGGCAATCTGCATCTTAGCCATAAGTGCTGATGCTACGGGATTACGCTGGTTGAGAAAATCTCGCCAATTAAGTTGATTGAGTTGTAAGACTCGATAGTTAAATTCAAGTACTTTGATGTCAGGAAATTCTAGTTGATTCATAAAGTAGCTAAAATGCGATCGCCCCTCTAAAGATAATCGCCCATGACAATAATAGGGAATCAGACTAGCATTGGGGAGAATTCAGCTTTGATTACCCAATCTCTATGAAATATGTCTCACTGGTTGCTGGTTGTTTACTAATATCGATAAACTTAGCGAGGCACTGCGCGATCGCATCAGCTCAAGTTATTGAAGATCAAACTCTTCCCAATAACTCCATCGTTACTCCCCAAGGCGACGTTTTAGAAATTACAGGTGGCACTAGCAGAGGCAATAACTTATTTCATAGTTTCAGCGAATTTTCTGCACTAGCCGATCAAACAGTATTTTTTAATAATGGATTAACCGTAGAAAATATTCTCAGTCGAGTTACAGGCAGCTCTATTTCTAATATTGAAGGTCTCATCAAAGCCAACGGCACAGCCAATTTATTTCTAATTAATCCCAATGGCATTATTTTTGGCGAAAACGCAGCCTTAGATATTGGGGGTTCCTTTATTGGTAGCACAGCCGATAGTATTCAATTTGCCGATGGCAGTCAATTTAGTGCGGTAAACCCTGAAGTTGAACCTTTATTAACGATTAGTATTCCTCTGGGTTTGCAATATGGAACTAACCCTCAAGATATTACGGTTTTAGGTACAGGGAATAATCTCAGCATTGACTTTGATACTTTTACTGTCAATCGAAGCGATCGCCCGACAGGATTACAAGTCGCATCAGGCAACACATTGGCTTTGGTCGGCGGGAATATTTCCTTGATCGGAGGCAACTTAACAGCACCAGATGGCAGGATCGAGCTAGGAACTGTTGCTGAAGCAGGTCTAGTTAGTCTTAATCAAGATGATTTGGGTTGGAATTTCAACTATGAGGCAGTCAATAATTTTCAGGATATTAGTCTTACTGAAGCTGCTTCGATTGAAGTTAGTGGCAATGGTGGCGGCAATGTTCAGCTTTTAGGGCGAGCAATCAATATAGCTGATGGTTCGGCAATTTTGGCAGATACTTTGGGAGATGTATCAGGGGAGCAATTGCTTATTACAGCTACCGAAAGCTTAGAAATTACAGGAGCAGCAATAGATAATTATTTTCCGACTCGTCTTTCTACCGATGTTGACCTGGGTGCAACAGGAGATGGCGGAGATTTAATTATTAATAGTAATTATTTATTAGTTGCCGATGGAGCACAAATTAATAGTGGCACTTTCGATTTAGGCGATGCAGGAAAATTAACCGTTAATGCAGTTGAGATCGAAGTTATTGGCGAATCAGCCGATGGTGAATTTGCGAGTGGTTTATTTGCTCAGGCCGATTTTGGTGAAACAGGCAATGGTGGCGAACTCAATATTTTCACAGATTATCTATTAGTTGCCGATGGGGCCCAAATTTCGACCACTACTTTCAATTCAGCAAATGCGGGGAATTTAACAATTCAAGCTACGGAAATCGAATTACTGGGAGCTTCAGGAGAATTTTCCAGTGGTTTGTTTACTAGTTCTGAAGACTCAGGTAATGGCGGGAATCTCAATATAGAAACTGATTATTTACTCGTAGCTGATGGTGCAGAAGTTTCGACCACCAGTTTTTACTCAGGAAATGGCGGAACTTTAACCGTTAAAGCCGAAGAGATCGAACTGTTTTCTGGTTCTCGTGGTACTGGCTCTAGTGGATTATTTGCGAGCACAGAAGGGATCGGCAATGGCGGAAATATTATTGTAGAAACCAATAGTTTATTAGTCGCCGACGGCGCACAAATTGCTGCGTTTACTGCTAGTGAAGGAGATGCCGGTAGTTTAAATATTACTGCTAATACTATTGATGCGATCGCAACTTCCCCAGGAGGAACCCCTAGTGGTCTATTTGCCACTGTTCAGCCAGGAGGTATTGGCAATGGCGGAGAACTTCAGATTACGACCAATCAGTTACAAGTTAGGGAAGGAGCGCAAATTGCCGTCAGTACCCTAGACGGCGGAAATGGGGGCAATTTAACCGTCAATGCCAGGGAATCAGTAATTATTAACGGTAGCTCTGATAATGGAAGTAGTGGTTTATTTGCCAATGCTATCTCAGAAAATGGCTCTGGGGGCAACATTAATTTGGTCACCAATTTACTGCAACTAGAAGAGGGGGCAACTATTAGTGTCAGTAACTTTCCTAGTAGCGAGAACTCGACCTTTGAACCAGGAACAGGAGCAGCAGGAAATTTAAATATCGTAGCTGAGGAAATTAACCTTACCAGGCAATCTATTATTTCAGCCGATACCTTTTCAGGCGATCGCGGGAATATCAGTTTAGCAACCAAGTTACTGTCAATGAGAGAAGCGAGCCAAATTAGCACCAACGCTCAAGGTACAGCTACCGGAGGCAATATTACTATTGATGCGAGAAATGGCTTTATAGTTGCGACAGATTTTGAAAATAACGATATTACAGCTAATGCGATCTTTGGTGATGGTGGTCGAGTAGATATTACCGCTTTAGATATTTTAGGTATTGAACCCCGTTCTGCTCCGACACCTTTGAGCGACATCACTGCAAGTTCCGAATTTGGTCTGGCAGGAAATATTACTCTCAACACTCAAGACTTACAAACAGAAACAGGGGTTATTGAACTACCTTTTAACTTTACTTCTCCTCCATTAGCCCAAGGTTGTACCCCAGGAAAAGCAAATAATAGCCGTTTTGTTAATATTGGCAGAGGTGGTCTCAGACCCCAAGGCGATCGCATTTTAGATAGTAAGGAAATTCTCGGTGATGTGCAAATTCCCCAGCAATGGAATAATGCCCAAGCTCAATCTACTGAGTCCATTGTCGAAGCAGAAACCTGGATCATTAATGAGCAAGGGAACGTAATGTTGGTAGCTCAAAAGAAGTCAAATTCACTCCAATCTTGGTGCTTTTAGTGAGAAAATTATTGGAAGCATAAGCTTCCAATGACAATGTAGCTTTTTAAAAGCCTTTTTCGTTAAACAGGACTGGCTGGAATCGAACCAGCGACCTAGTGCTTCAGATTTGTGCAGGTTTCCCTACTCTCTGGACTATCTCTTCACCATGAGCTGGGTTGATTAGCCTTTAGGTGGTGGCCGTTATGTTATGGGACTATCATTTAGGTCTTGCCTTAAAACAAATTATCTCTGTTGCTCCCCATAACTAGTCTCTGCACCTTCTCTACCAGAGTTTATAGAGCTTGGCTCAAGATTACCTTATCTAGATTTTTAGACTTAGGCTTCCTTGAATTTGACCACATTCATTGACAAGGTTTCCTTTGTCATGCCCGATCACTTTCAGGAGGCACTTGCTCTATCCTACTGAGCTACAGCCCCAAATTGAACATTCTACAAATTTTAAACCATAAAAGTAATTAAAATTGGTTCTGTGGTGGTTAGCAAAATTTTTGTATAGAAAACTTTACTTAACTAATAATTATTGCAACAAAGAGTCTATCATTGTTTCAAAATGCAAAACATGCAAAACAGGAGAACTTAATTTTGTCTTATATTACATTGCTTGCCGCAGCTTCGGTTCCAGCTACCGTAGAATGGAGTCCTAAAGTTGCAATTGTTATGATTATCTGCAACATTATTGCGATCGCTATTGGCAAATACACCATTCAGAATCCCAGCTCTGAACCTGCTCTACCCTCTGCTGAATATTTTGGTGGTATGGGATTACCAGCGTTATTAGGTACTACTAGTTTGGGTCATCTAATTGGTGCCGGGATGATTTTAGGCTTAGCTAGTGTTGGTGCGCTCTAGTATATATCTATCTATTGAATATATAACGAAACATCTTTCCTTCTGTTTGGGATAAGCATTTTTTCTTATCCCATTTTTATTGCCGAAGTGAATTGAGTCTTATTTATCTAACTGGTCTTAATAATCTTAAACTCAATACTGCGATTGTAATGGTGGCTAGAGCGATCGCTTTGACTTGATTTTCCCAATTACCATTTAATTCTCCTAGGTAATGGGAGCCAATGCAGATGCCATGAACCGTCGCCAAAACTAATGCGGGAACTGCTAATAAATGAATGCTCCGCCAAGATTTGCCTAGGGATTTTTGCCAGTGATTAGTACTGGTCAAGGCAACAGGAGTTAGTATTAACAAAGCAGTTATTCCCAAGATCAACCCTAGACGATGTTGGGGAAGCATAAACATTGGGGTTCGCCAATCCCAATTTAGGGAGTGATCCATCATATGTAGCATATGGGCGATCGCAAGAATATAAGCACCTACCCCAATCCCGCGACGATATTTGAGAGGAGTTGACCACCAATGGCTTATCGGTCGAGCGATTAAAGCCAAGGAAAGCAAAATAAACGCTCCATGACCCGTTAAATCTACCATTGCATCAGTGCGGAACAAAGTTAAAATCCCAATAACAAGAGTAATCCAGCCCCCTAAACCAAATAACTGGCTGCGTCTGTCGATGCTAAGACGAGATGCTGAGATCCCTAATGTCAGCATTGTGGGCACAGTTCCTAAGCCAAAAGCCACCATGGTCATAGCACCAGACCAGATATTCCCTGTCTCCGCAGCGGTGATTTGGGCAACATAAAGAAAACCGCAGGGAATTAAGCCCCAAAATAAGCCAAGAACAGCAGGAGTCCACCATTTACTTTCGATAGCAATTTGGCTCATGGCAGCACCCAAATTTTGGTGCAATTTTCCTTGCAAAGGATGAATTACGGGAACATTAGGTAGTAAGTTCGGATTAATTCTGGTTAGTCCTAGCCAGATGAGCAATAAACTCGTTGTAATCCCCATAATTTGCTTCAATTGGGCTGTAAATAGTAGGGAACCAAAACTGCCCAGAGCAATACCCACTAAGCCATAACTAGTAATTCGCCCAAGATTCAGTAGGAAATGAAACGAAAAACTATTCAACCATTTTTTGGAATCTGTATTTGATAGGGAAAAGGATAACGCCAATGGGCCACACATCCCTGCACAATGACCAAAGCTACCTACGAAGCCTAAACTAGCAATCAGAAAAAAATCGAGATTCATGCTCTAGCCCTTCTTGAGCCTATCAAGTTTCAGTTTAAAGAAAAGACCCAATCATAGAATTACTCAAATTCAAATTGAGGCATTAATTGTAAAGTTCCCATGCCCAATTCCGCCCCTGTAATAGCTTGAGTTTCAAAGACTGCTAGCATATCTTTGGGCTGAGGATTGCCCCGACTAGCCCCAGTAACCCCCATAGAAATAATTAAACTGCAATAGCCTTTGGTTTCAGCACAACTCTGCTGCCAACGTTGTAAAGCTTTGGCATGGGGGGTCGAATCGCGGGAATATTCAGAGAAAATATAGAGATTGCCATTTTGGGTTTGTAACATCCCTAGATCATAAATTTCGCCACTGAAAGGATCATTCCCTGGATTAAAACAAATTGCTTTAAGTCCTCCTGCATCTTTGATGATTTCAATTAAACTTTTGGCTTTGGGACGAGAAGTTTGAATAATAATTGAGGGTAAACCTTCTCCGATAGGGTCTTGATTCAATGTTTGATAGTAGGTCTTTTTTTGTATCGTAATAAATCCCAGTAAATCCCAAGGAATTTTTCCCATGGTGATCAAGGAGCCATCAGGAATAAAATCATCTTGGATTGGGATCTCAATCTCTTTAATATTAGGTAATAAATTAGCCCCTTCGTCCTCCATGCCCAAAAGTTCGGCAGTAAGCCCAGGTAAAGAGCAGACTTCAACTTTAGTTGCTTTTTGCGACTTTGTCTTTTGTGAAGGTCGAATTCGGTAGGTTTTAGTAATCTCGGGAATCGGATCTAGCATGAGCTTGTCACTATAGTCCCCGCAGAATTTTAGCAATGCGGTTAACGCTAAATAGACTATCTCTGCCTCTTCCGCATCCAGAAAAGCTCGCATTCCTTCAAAAGGATGTAGACTACCAAAAAAAGGTTTAACTTCGGTGAATTCTTCTGATGACCAATCCTCCTCTGCTTCGTCTTCTTCTTCGTAGTTCAAAAACCAACAATTTTGCGCTAAAAATGCTTTTTCCAAGCTTTCTGGAGATTCTTCTTCGATCGCAGCCTGGCGGAATTGCTTGAGGGATTCTTCTGAACGATAGAGTAAGACACCAAATTCAGTACCCAGATTACCCATAACGCAGACATAAATAGTTTCTATTTCGCAGTCTTCTATCTTAAGGGCGATAATGTCTCGATCAAGGAGATAGGCCCAAGGTTCGGTCTCCCAAATTTGATAAGCGATTTTTTCTAGGACTGGTTCGTAGGGAGCTGGGAGAGCAGGGGGTTTACTACTGCCAAATTCTTCAAAGCTGGCAAATAATTGATCAATGAGCGGCAATTCCGCAAAATACTCGATATTAATATCTAATCCCTGTAGCGCTCCCCGGAGAAAGAATTGGAGTTGGCGATCGCGGACTACTATTTTCTGAGGGCGTACCGGAGTCGCTGGATGATGGGGCGATTCGATCGCCCGTAACAAAGTTCGGACTACTGCTTCCAAGCCCATATGAGCCGGGACAATTTCCATGCCTCTGACTGTACCTTCTGTCCCATCCACCCAGATTACACATTCTCCATCCATCCCGGCATCCGACTCAAAATGCTCGGAAATTGACCCCAACGGACGACGATCACCTTCCCAGACACTGGAATTTTGGGGGATTTTTTGCAATCGACGCTGGGTATTTTGGGGGAGAGCATTCATAAACTAACCAATCTCAATTTTTGTTTCTGGGATTTTACAGAAGGAATTTAGTAGTAAACCATATTCTATACCTTCTACTACTGCTTGATAGGAGGCATCGATAATATTACTAGAAACTCCTAGGGTTGTCCAAGTTTGCTGGCCATTACTAGAAGAGACTAAAACCCTTATTCTGGCTGCTGTACCCAAAGTTCCATCAAGAATTCTCACCTTATAGTCTGTGAGCCGAAACTCAGAAATCGCGGGGTAGAATTCGGTTAAGGCTTTACGTAAAGCACAGTCTAGGGCGGCAACTGGGCCATTGCCTTCGGCAACCTCTAGTAACTGCTTGCCGTTCAACGCTACCTTGATTGTAGCGACTGTGTTGCTAGCAGTGCTATCTGATTCTTGATAAAGATTACAGTGAATCATACAGGTCTGAAGCTGAAATAAAGGTGCATAATCTTCTAACTGAGAGCGCATCATCAATTCAAAGCTCGCTTCGGCTGCCTCAAAGTGATAGCCTTGGTGTTCCAGGTTTTTCAGTCGTTCCAAGATTTTGCGGCAACGAGGATCTCTTTTTTCCAGCTCAATGCCAAATTTTTGAGCATAGTATAAAACATTACTTAATCCTGATTGATCGGAGATCATGATGCGTCTTTGATTACCAATCGCTTCAGGAACAATATGTTCATAGGTCAAAGGATTTTTGGCCACCGCCGAAACATGAATCCCCCCTTTATGGGCAAAAGCAGAACGTCCGACAAAAGGAGCTCTCTCTTCTGGGGTAAAATTTACCGTTTCGCTGACCAGACGACTAGTTTGGGTTAGTTGGGCTAATTGCGAATCTTCCAGACAATCATGGCCCAGTTTTAGTTGTAGGTTGGGAATTAGGGTACAAAGATTAACATTGCCACATCTTTCCCCATAACCATTAATTGTTCCCTGAACCATTGTCGAGCCAGCTTGTACGGCTGCGATCGCATTGGCTACCGCCGTCCCCCCATCATTATGGGGATGAATTCCCAATTGCGGGGCCTCAGGTTGCTTCAGCTCAGGAATGGCCTGGTAAATATCCTGGATAATTTGACTAATTTCATGGGGTAAAGTTCCCCCATTGGTATCACAGAGTACTAGCCATGATGCGCCAGCTGCGATCGCAGCTTTTAAAGTTTCCAGGGCATATTCTGGGTTATTTTTATAGCCATCAAACCAATGTTCGGCATCATAAATAATATTTCTGCCTTGAGACACTAAATAGGCGATCGAATCTTGAATCATCGCCAAATTCTCTTCTAAACTGGTTTTGAGACTTTCTGTGACATGTAAATCCCAAGATTTACCAAAAATTGTGACCCAACGAGTTCCCGCCGATAAAATAGCCTGTAACATAGGATCTTCAGCGGCAATCATCTGGGGGCGACGGGTTGAGCAAAAAGCTACAACTTCTGAGTGTTGCAGGGGCTCTTCTTGTAATCTCCAGAAAAATTGGACATCTTTCGGATTGGCTCCTGGCCATCCTCCTTCAATAAAAGGAATACCCATCGCATCCAATTGACGAGCAATTTTGAGCTTATCCGCCAAAGATAAAGAGATACCCTCTGCCTGAGCGCCATCTCTGAGGGTAGTGTCGTAGAGCCAGATTTTCATTTAGTGTCAATTATGAATTGTCAATATATCAATTATTAATCCGATCGCTGGAAGAATCAGCCTCGATTAACTTAAATTAATATGAGTTTTCTCTTTAAAAATTATTCCTAATTTTGAATCAAGACCTATCTCATCCGAAGAAAGCGAAAACATGGCACAATGAAATACGTTTCTAAAAAAATAATTAACAGCATTACTCGCTGCGGAATATTTTATTGTTATCCCTTAGTATCGTTAGATAAAAAAATTTGATATGACGGCTACAGTCCAAGCACCACCCAAAACAGGTCGAATAGTATTTCCTTTTACGGCAATTGTCGGCCAAGAAGAGATGAAACTCGCCCTCATTCTCAATGTTATTGATCCCAAAATCGGTGGTGTAATGATTATGGGCGATCGCGGAACCGGAAAATCTACAACGATTCGGGCTTTGGCTGATTTGTTACCCGAAATTGACGTCGTGGCAGGAGATCCCTTCAATAGCGATCCTCAAGATCCTGATCTCATGAGCGAGGAAGTAAAAGAGAAACTACAACAGCAAATCCCTCTTGATATTGTCAAAAAGAAAGTGGAAATGGTAGATCTTCCCCTTGGGGCGACAGAAGATCGCGTTTGTGGCACTATTGATATCGAAAAAGCTCTGTCTGAAGGGGTCAAAGCCTTTGAACCAGGACTTCTCGCTAAAGCAAATCGAGGGATTCTTTATGTAGATGAGGTGAATCTTCTTGATGACCATCTAGTAGATGTGCTCCTCGACTCGGCAGCAGGAGGCTGGAACACAGTAGAAAGAGAAGGCATTTCGATTCGGCATCCAGCTCAATTTGTGATGGTCGGTTCGGGTAATCCTGAGGAGGGAGAATTGCGCCCTCAGTTACTAGACAGATTTGGCATGCATGCCGAAATTCGTACGGTCAAGGAACCCAACCTCAGAGTACAAATCGTTGAACAAAGAGGTTCTTTTGATGGCAACCCCACAGAATTTTACGATCAATATCGCCAAGAGCAAGAAAAACTTCAACAAAAAATTGTGCAAGCCCAAAAATTATTACCCCAAGTCGTCCTAGATTATGATTTGCGCGTAAAAATTTCCGAGATCTGTTCCGAATTAGATGTCGATGGCTTGCGGGGTGACATTGTAACCAACCGTGCAGCCAAAGCGATCGCAGCTTTTGAAGGAAGAACCGAAGTTACAGTAGATGATATTCGCCGCGTCATCGTTCTCTCGTTGCGTCATCGTCTGAGAAAAGATCCCCTAGAATCTATTGATTCAGGTTATAAAGTAGAAAAATCTGTAGCTCGGGTTTTTGGTCTTGATATAGACGAGTAAATAACGATGAATTATGAGGGATGAACGATGAGGAATTTGTTTTACATTTTTCCTCTTTGTTACCTAAGATATCCTTTAAATCTGACTTTCCTCATCCTTTATCCCTAATCCCTCATCCTTTACCAAATGCAATCTGATTGTAACCAAGACGAACCATTAATCGAACTCAAGGGCGTTTCCAAATCCTTTGGGAGCAATACTATCTTAGATAAAATTGATCTCACAATTTATCAAGGAGAAGCTTTAGTTATTATTGGGCCTTCGGGGACGGGAAAATCCACCATCCTGAGACTTATTGCTGGCTTACTACCATTGGATGAGGGAGAAATTTATATCAAAGGAGAAAAACGCACCGGACTAATCGAAGATCGCGGAGATGCGATCGGTATGAGTATGGTGTTCCAGCAAGCAGCCTTGTTCGATTCTCTCTCTGTCGCGGAAAATGTTGGCTTTTCTCTCTACGAAAATTCTCAGCTTTCCCATGCAGAAATTAGACAAATAGTGGCAGACAAATTGGAAGTTGTAGGGTTAAAAGGGACAGGAGACCGCTATCCTGCAGAACTTTCAGGAGGCATGCGTAAAAGAGTTAGTTTTGCCCGCGCTGTAATCTCTAATCCCAAGGATATTAAGAGCAAACCAGAAGTCATTCTCTATGATGAACCTACTGCCGGATTAGATCCGATCGCTTCAACTATCATCGAGGATTTGGTACGCCAACTACAAGGAACTTGTGGAACCTATATTATGGTTTCTCACCAAGAAAGCACCATCCGACGCACTGCTGATCGCGTGATTTTTCTCTATGGAGGTAAAATTCAGTGGACAGGAAAGATTGACGAGATTGATAATACCAATAATCCTTTAGTAAGGCAGTTTTTTAGTGCTAGTACAGAAGGGCCAATACAAGTGATTGAACAGGTACAATAGTATTTTTATTTTTAGAGGCTATATAAATTATGTTGCGATCTCGTTCTTTAAAAGAAGGTTCTTTAGGGTTATTAATAGTTGCAGGAATAGCCATCTTTGGTGGCATTAGTCTTTGGTTACGAGGTATTCAATTTGGGCAAAATAAATATCAAATTATCGCTCAGTTTTCCGATGTCAACGGTATTGCCACAGGAGATCCAATTCGCTATCGAGGTCTAAAAATAGGCAATATTAAAAAGATTGCCCCCCAAATAGATGGTGTCGAGGTCACTATGGAGATTTCCTCTTCTAAACTTCTAATCCCTCAAGGTTCTACTGTTCAAGCTGTTAGTGCCGGTCTGATTGGTGAAACTTTCATTGATATTCAACCCCCAGCCACCCAATTAATCTCTGAATCTAGCAAGATTAGCCCTCTTAGTAAACAATGTGCCGATGCGAATCTTATTTTGTGTGATGGCGATCGCTTGAAAGGAGAAACCGGACTTACAATAGATGATCTATTGCCTTTAATGTACCAACTAAATCTTTCCCTATCACAAAACCCCGAACTTTTTGAAAATATGGGTTCGGCTGCGCAAAATGCTTCTGTTGCCGCCGCAGAAATCGCTGAGCTCACTCAAGATGTTTCCTCATTAGTAGCAGATGTCAATCAAGAATTGGGAACTTTTTCTGATGCAGCTAAAGCAATCACTGAGGTAGCCCAAAACACTTCTGAAACTATTGATAGTACAGCGCGGCAATATCAAGATACAGCTAGGCAGCTTACTCAACTCGCTAGTAATGCTGATGAACTTATCACCGAAAACCGTACGGAACTCGCGACTACGCTAAACAATATTAGTACTACGAGTGAAAGTCTACATAGTCTCGTAAATCAACTAGATCAAACTGTTGCCCAAACAGACACCAAACAATTGATCCAAAATCTAGAAACCTTGACTGCTAATGCGGCTGATACTTCAGCTAATCTCAAAGAGATTTCCAACACTTTTGGTGACCCCAATACTTTAGTCAATTTACAGCAAACTTTAGATTCGGCCAGAGTCACATTTTCCAATGCCCAAAAAATAACAGCTGACTTAGAAGATATCACTGGAGATCCCAATTTTCGTAACGATATTAGGAACTTAGTTGATGGTCTAAGTAACTTGCTTTCCTCTACGGAACAATTGGAACAACAGATGCAAACAAGTCTGCATAAGTCCAAATAAGTCAAATAAGATATTCTACCTATTGGGAACATTAGCATCCCACCCAGCAAGTTCATCCTGTCTGGAATTTAAAGATCTTTTGTGTTTTTCATTTAGTCTAACCAAAATAGGTTTTACTATTTTATTGATATTTTTCCAAGAAACATTTTTAGTTGGGAAAAATATTGATAGTTCTTGCAATGCTTCTTGGGCTTCGGCTAATTCTCTTTCTACGGAATTTAACTCTGTAGTCAATGGGTTAGAAATTCGGATCAAATCATTTTGAACCTGTTTAATTCCTTCTCTCACTGTTCTAGTGATTTTGATTTGTAATTCGGCTTTTCCTCTAATTTTTTGTCTATTAAGACCTTTATGAGAAGAAGCATATAGGGGAGGTAAGCGATTGAGCGCATAAGTAAAAACTTCTACTTGGTTAATGAATTTAGCAACCTTTCTTGGATAACGTTTTAACTGTTTGTTAATTTCCTCTGTTACTAACTCTTCCATTACATTTTTGGCAATATGCTTTTCTTCTGCTGCTTGATTTTTAATGTTTTCTTTTTGTCCTGTAACCATTTTTTGCTCCTTCTCTGATGTATGTTTTAAAAAGTTGAATTGTTAACTTGTCTGCTTTTCTATTTATCGCATACTACTACGGTTAATAACTACAAAAATGGAGCAACTAACAGGATAATTTATCTAAAATTTATGGAGTATCACTTAAAAGCCGGTTTTGCTTCATCGAAATCTTATAAATCCCTGGCAATAAAATCTAACCCTAAAATCTGTTGACATAACCCAAGCTATGAATAGGAAAAGGCAATATAGTAAAGGCTCATTGTGAGCCTTAGAGATCTCAAAATCTTAGAATATAGTAAAAACCTTAAATTATCTGTCTATATTCTTTGATGTGATTTACAAGAGATATAGCCTTTCCTGATTTTTTTCTCATAGCTTATGATTAGTTTTGGAAAATTACCCCTTTAACATATAAATGTAGGTTCGATAATGGAACAAATATTTAACATTCTCAGAATATTGCCTGGTTATCTAGTGTTTTTGTCAATATTCCTAGTTATTATCCCCAGTATATTGTCTATCATATCGCGCTTCTCTCTCCATCAAAATCTGTCAAATACAGTTAAGAATCTCAAAAGATTACTGGACGAAACAGGAATAGAACGAAAACCAAATATTTTGCATCACATAGAAAAAAGACTAGAACTTTCGCAGCATCAGCATGAATCAATTAATACAACAGCCATCATTGATGGCAGCTATAGCCAAGAAAAATGTCGCATTTTAGGGATGAGTTTTAGTTGTGAAGCAGTGGATTATTTAACCCGTTTGTTGCCCAATTTACTATTGTCATTTGGCTTGTTAGGAACTTTTTTGGGCATTACAATCAATCTGGCAACCTTAAGTCAAACCATTACTCAAGTTGACATTACAGATCTAAATAGCTTGGTTGAAGAACTAGATAAACCATTACAGGGCATGGGAGTTGCTTTTGTTAGTAGTCTGGTTGCGATCGCATGTAGTGCTTTACTAACAGTGATTAATTTGATTTGGAATACCAATTTAGTCAAAGCTACCTTACTAAGTTTTATTGAAGACTATCTAGACAATGTATATTTACCACAAAGACAGCAAACTGCTCCTATTGACATTGCTCTAGAGCGTTTTAGCAATGACTTTAGTTATATGCTGGACAATTTGAGTAGCACTATCGAAAATTCCATTACTAACGCCTTTAGCAAAATAGAAGATACTGCGGATACTTTTCAATCTGCGGCGAATACTTTAGAGCAGAGTCGGTTGCCCGAAAAATTATCTTCTGCGACCACAGACCTTGCGATCGCGCAGAATCAATTTTCCCAATCATCTTTAGTCTTGCAACGTTCCACTCAATCTTTTGAAAATAGTTTAGACGGGATTCAAAAGGTAATTAATAAAATATCAAAAATGGAAGATAATGTTGAAAAAATTAACCACAAATACGACAATCTACTTGAACTAAGTAAAAACACTAATGAAATTAATTAATCAAACAACCCCAAATTATGGTTAAAAGACGTTTGTTAGCGACCGAAGCTGATAGTGATACTTTAAATATTTGGCCATCTTTTACCGACTTAATGGCTAATTCATTTATGATTATCAGCCTGTTTTTATTACTAGTTTTATTTAGGTCATTGTTCCTTAAGTACACTGCAGAAGAAACTGAAACAAATTTAGATGCCAGCCAACAACAAGTCACTCTACTAAAGCGTCAGGTAGTAGCGTTAGAAAATGAGCTTGGCAACAGGAATAATATTATACGCAGTAGAGACAATACTATTGATCGATTAAGCAGAACCTCTTCTAACCTCCAGTCTTTATTACAAAGCAGCGATGAGAGACTAGAAATTGTAGAATCTGAAAATCGACGTCTCAAATCTGCACCTCCAGTGGTAGTTATTCAGGACTCGGGAGAATACCAATTTGACTCGGGAAGTGCCAGTCTTCCTTCCGAATTACAAAGTTATATCACCACAGACTTAGTAAACCTTATTGAGCAGATTAGTCAAGAAAACAATCTCTATGTTGTAGAAATTATTGGGCACACCGATGGCCAGGTTAATTTTAATAGTGCCAGCAATCTAGATCAACAATTAGAAGCTGTTGCCAATGGCCAAAAACCAATTGGTAGTTTGACTCCAGGCTCCAATGCAGATTTGGGCTTAATGAGGTCTTTAGAGGTTGTAAAACAACTCCAAGCATCCCAAAGACAAGGTCGTTTGCCAGGTGTAAAATTTAGAGCCTATTCTGCCGCTCAATTACAGCTTCCCTCTGGAGAATTTTCCCCAGCAAACCGTCAACCAAATGCTAGTAGGCGTAGAATTGAAATTCGATTTTCTCCTTTAGGAAAAGCAGAAACCATTAGATAGTTTGGAGTTAAGGCCAAGCAGAGTCATAATAAAACGTGAAGGATTGGTGACTTGCCGATCAACAATCCTGATGAATCTAGGTGCTATATTTTAGTGGGCATTATTATGCTGTTGCTTGAGTTGCATCCATAGTTAACTGTTCAATACTAGGTAATTCAAGGCAATATCCCGCGCCATATACTGTTTTAATATATCGGGGGTGGCGAGGGTCTGGCTCTAGCTTGGTACGAAGATGGCGAATATGAACCCGAATGGTTTCGATATCATCATCTGGATCGTAGCCCCATACCTCTTTGAGAATTTCACTAGGAGCAACGGTTTGCCCATGACGCTGTAACAGACAGTGTAGTAATTCAAATTCCAAATGGGTTAGTTTTACCGTCTTCTGGAACCAGATAGCTTCAAACCGCTCAGGAATTAAAGTTAACGGGCCATAGTTGAGGATTTCTGAATGTTTTGCCGCTTGAGGGATGCGATCAGTGCGTCGCAATAAAGCCCTGACCCTAGCGAGCATCTCCTCAACCTCAAAAGGTTTCGTCAAATAGTCATCTGCACCGGCATTGAAACCTTCTACTTTATCTTGGGTTTGACCTAAAGCTGTCAACATTAAGACTGGGATATCAGAGGTACGCTCATCACGGCGTAATCTTTGACAAACAGTAAAACCATCAACTTTGGGAAGCATCAAGTCCAACATGACAAGATCTGGCTGTAACTGAACCGCTAAAGCTTGACCTTTGATACCATCTTCAGCTTGGTTGACATCATAACCCGCCATCTCTAGGTTTATAGAGACCAACTCAGAAATTGCAGGGTCATCATCGATTACGAGTATTCGAGGCATCTGTATATTTTTATTATTATGTTGATTTTAGATAAAAGATAAGCTCAAAAAATTTAGATAATGTCACTTAATCCTGTTAATGATTATAAGCATGATTGCTCATGATGGTGGTAGTCAATGGCGAAACTAGTGGTCACTCATCCATTTTCGGAATCAATATCATTAATAAAATTTATATATGAACAGACAAATAATTTGATTTTTCTAGCTGTTTACCTCCCCCTGAAGTCTTATTTTTAAGCTCTTTTTATAGATAAGATATTCCTAGAATCATTATTAATTATTTAGCAATTATGATGGGCGATTACGCCTTTTTCCTAGTCAGATGACGATAAATTACTTTCTCTTTTTTATGCATTAGCTTAAAAATAATCGCATTATGTTACTGTAGAGCTACAAAAGAGCTGAGGCTTATGTAAAAAGTTGTTACTATCTACAGCGAACCATGTAAAAATTCTTAATGAAAAGTTGTATTGAATAAGTTTACTCTAGCCAAATAGGTTTAAATTTCGATCTTAGCCAAGCAATCTTGATGGGGTTTATTCCTAAAGTCATTCATAAATCTGATTGATCGATAGTTAATTTTTAGAAGCAGGAAGTTTAGCATGAGTGTTAATTTAGCGACTATGTTGCGTGAAGGGACCAAAAAATCCCATACAATGGCGGAAAATGTTGGTTTTGTGAAATGTTTTCTCAAAGGTGTAGTAGAGCCCACTTCCTACCGCAAACTAGTGGCGAATCTTTATTTCGTCTACTCTGCGATGGAAGAGGAGATGGAAAAACTTAAAGACCATCCTGTGCTTTCTCATATCTATTATCCTGTGTTGAATCGCCGACAAAGCCTAGAGCAAGATTTGCAATACTATTTTGGGGCTAATTGGAGAAAGGAAGCTGTTCTTTCTAAAGCTGGCGAAGAATATGTCGGACGTATTAGAGAAATTGCTAAGACTCAGCCAGAACTTTTGGTCGCGCATAGCTACACGCGTTATCTAGGGGATCTTTCTGGTGGGCAGATTCTCAAAAAAATCTCTCAAAGAGCCATGAATCTTTCTGATGGTGAAGGCACTGCTTTTTATGAGTTTCCGGAAATTCCCGATGAAAAAGAATTTAAGAATCAATATCGTCAGGCTATGGATGAACTTCCTGTAGACATGACAACTGCCGAGCAAATTGTTGATGAAGCTAATGATGCCTTTGGCATGAACATGAAATTGTTCCAAGAACTTGAAGGTAATTTGATTAAAGCGATCGGCACTATGTTATTTAATACCCTAACTCGCCGTCGCACTCGTGGCAGTACTGAAGCTGAATTGGCAACTTAATAGTTGGTAGTTGCTGATTGGTAATCGACAATTACCTAAAACACTAAATCAAATTTCAAATTCAAATATTAAAACAACCCTAGGAACTAGGTTTCAGTCGAGAGGATAAGATTGTTATTTAGTTTTTAGGGTTGTTGATTGTTTTAGAGATATTTTTTTAAAAACACTGACAGTTTATCTTTGGTTGTCTCAGGGGCTTTGTCTAGTGGTGTAAAGATTGCATACTGTAAGGCAGAATGGGCTATCGATTCGGGAGGATTAGCATTGATTCTTTTAACAGTTTCCTGG
Organism: Xenococcus sp. PCC 7305; assembly: GCF_000332055.1. Classification (GTDB taxonomy): domain Bacteria; phylum Cyanobacteriota; class Cyanobacteriia; order Cyanobacteriales; family Xenococcaceae; genus Xenococcus. The sequence goes on from NZ_ALVZ01000232.1 coordinate 90,922, forward strand.
ATAGCTTTTTGCGCATTGATGGCATTATGTTTTAAATTGTCAATAATCATCTCGACGGTGACACTATCATGATCTTCATGCCAGCAGTCATAATCTGTTACTAGCGCCAGGGTCGCATAGGCAATTTCGGCTTCTCGGGCTAATTTGGCTTCGGTTAAATTGGTCATACCAATAATTGTGGCATCCCAACTACGATAGAGATTTGATTCTGCTTTAGTGGAAAAGATAGGGCCTTCCATACAAACATAGGTGCCACCACGATGTAATTTGATATCAGGAATTTCTAAAGAGGCGATCGCATCAGCTACAATTTCGGCTAGTTTCGGACAGACAGGATCTCCAAAGGCAATATGGGCGACTATGCCATCACCGAAAAAGGTAGCAGCCCGATTTTTTGTGCGATCTATAAACTGATCGGGAATTACAATATCTAGGGGTCTCACCTCTTCTTTAAGGGAGCCGACAGCGGAAGCTGAAATAATATATTCCACTCCTAACTGTTTCATCCCATGAATATTGGCACAGAAGGGTAATTCGGAAGGAAGTAGATGATGATTTCTTCCATGACGGGCCAGAAACGCGACGGTAGTACCTTCTAGGGTACCGACGATAAACGCATCAGAAGGTGAGCCAAAAGGAGTCTCTAACTCTACTTCCTTGACATCCTTCAAAGCATCCATGTTATATAAACCGCTACCGCCAATGATTCCGATTTTTGCCTCTACCATAAACTAGTTTTGCTCCAAATATTGCTGCACTTTTTTGATTCTAGTATCGCTAGTGTTGTGCAGATTAAAAGAAAAACCAAAATAATTGTAGTATGTAATGTTGCTGAGCTATTTTTGAGATATTTTTATGCGATCGCGGCCTTGTTTTTTCGCCCTATAGAGTGCTTGATCCGCAGCTGTAATTAAAGCTGAGGCTGCCGAATTGATTGTTGGGATGGTACTGGCAACACCTAAACTAACAGTTAAGCGATCGCTGATTAGTGAATTAATATGGGGAATATTTAAGACGTTAATCTCAGCCTGAATATTTTTGGCTACTCTGGTCGCTCCAGCAAGCTCAACATTGGGAAGGATCACAATGAATTCTTCTCCACCATAGCGAGCAACTAAATCCTTGGAGCGTTTAATGGTCATATCAATGGTTTGAGCAACTTTTTTTAAACAGCGATCTCCTTCTAGATGGCCGTAAGTATCGTTATATGATTTGAAATAATCTATATCAACCATGATTATCGAGATATCTATCTGATTTCTGATCGCATTCCCCCATTCTCGCTCCAGAAAATCTTCTAGCCGATAGCGATTAGCAATTCCTGTCACGCGATCTGTAGTAGCCAACAAAAAAAGCTTTTTGAGCTCCTTGTTTTGGTGCTCTAATTGAAAAGTAAAATTTTTGACTTGTCTTTCTAGTTGCTGATTTACTTTTTGTAAACGTTCTTCACTTTGAGATATCTTTTCGAGGTAATGCATCCGTTCAATAGCATAATTAATTGAACGAACTAAAACGTCTGTGGTTGTTTGTTCTTTGACCAAATAATCCTGTGCACCTTGTCTGACTGCTTTTAGGGCAATTATCTCGTCTTTAAAACCAGTTAATAAAACTATTGGGAGATTAGGTGCTATTTTCTCTAGGGTGAGCAAAGTCTCTAGTCCTTTGCTGTCAGGCAAACTAAGATCTAGTAAAACAATGTCAAAGGATTCCTGGTGTAAAAAACTCACTGCTGTTTCTAGTCTTTCTGCATGAGTTAAATTAAACTGAACTTCCTCGGTTTTAACTAATTTTTTTCTCAGCAAAAAAGCATCCCTTTTATTATTCTCAACTAAAAGAGTTTTAATTTGCTTTCGCGTCATATTAGACATTAAATCACTTAAGTAGATACTTCTCAGAATACAGAGTAGTTGCTTGTCCTACTTTTACCTCTATTGAAATTCTAACGCTCTAACGTTCAATAGTTCTATGAAAAATTGCTAGCTAATTCACTAAAAGTAAGGGATCAAACTTATAACATACAGAAGCATCGTAAAAAATTGGAGAACATTTCTTTTGTAACAGAGCTCAAAAGTGTAATCTTTTTGTCATGCTCCCTATCATGCTTTGATAACAAATAACCCTTTTTATTCTCTGGTTTATGGTTAATATGAACAGGTATTTTCTCTTTATTACTCAAGTATTTCTGTAGTGATTTGTTGTAATGCTTGTAAACCTTTGAGACTTCCCCTAATTAATCTCATTGCCGCTTTGGGTTGTCGTAGAATTGAGATCGCCATAGGAATCATCTGTAACTGACCATCTTGATTGATTGCTTGGTTTAAGTCGGGAAGATCGTAGTGAATATCGTCACTGACTATTCTGAGTATCGCCACTGATATGCCTTGCGATGTTAGAGTTTGTAGATAATTAAATCCTTCCATATCAACTACAGTAGCCCCATAGGTTTGAGCGAGGGATTTTTTTTCTGTAGCCAAATGAATAACGCGATCGCTGGTTAAGGCTCTGACTGATTCGATTTTGGAGGTAAACTTGCTTTTGAGATTTGCAGTTAATTTTTCATCTGTTGTTAGAGATAAACCTTCCTTCATACAAGATTTGTATAAGACAATATCGCCGACGGAATGTTCAGGGGCTAAACTGCCGCAAAGTCCCATTATTAAAACTTTTTGTGGTTTTGATTTATCAAGAAATTGCGGGTTTTGCCATATTTTATTGGCATCTTTTTCTCCAATGGGAATGGGGATAATCTTTGGCAGATTTCCTGAGCTAGCTGAAACTTTAGTCTTTCTAATGCCTGTTTTGACGGCTTGATATTCTGCACCTTGAACAACCAAAATAGTATCTATATTGTGATGAATTGTTGGTTGTTTAGTTTCATTCATAATTATTCCTGGTTTTTACATAATGACTTTATAAAATAAGCGATCGCATTTTGAGATTAACGCGATCGCCTTTTGTTAAAAATGGATGGTACTTTCTAAAAAAAGATTAATCTTATTCTGGTTCTCCACCTTGGATTTTGAGGATCATAAAACCCCAAGCCAATCCTATTAGCACCAAAATCATGCATAAAAACATTCCATTAACTAACATACTTTCCGCGCTCATCGTGGTTTCTCCCAAGAATTTATTTAAGATTTATTAGTATTCTGAGATTACAATGATATCCCAGTGATCATTAAGATATTGTAAGTGATAAATGCCCCCAATTCCTCATCTAGCTCTGACCATCGGCGATCCTGCGGGAATCGGCACAGAAGTAATTCTCAAAGCTTTAGCTGATTTAACATTGGATTGTGAAATAACTGTCATTGGTAGTCGTTCAGTTTTGCAAGCAACCTATGAGCATTTATTGCGCAATGGTAATTTGTCCCCTGAGGATTTGGCTGATCCGCAAACTTTAAAGATTATTGATCGCCCCTTTAACAAGTCGTTCCAATGGGGACAAGGCAATGCTAGTACTGGGGCAGCGAGTTTTGATTATTTAGAAACTGCGATCTCGCTGACCAATGAAGGTCAATTTCAAGGTATTGTCACGGCCCCGATCGCCAAAAATCTTTGGCAGCAAGCTGGCCATGATTATCCTGGGCAAACGGAAGTCTTAGCCGAAGGCGCGGGGGTCACTAGATTTGGTATGTTATTTGCGGGGCGATCGCCCTATACTGATTGGCAGCTAATCACTCTTCTGGCAACAACTCATATTCCCCTGGCACAAGTTCCCCAGACTTTGACTCCTGAGTTGCTGTCTCTGAAACTGGACTTGTTAGTTGAATCGCTACAAACTGATTTTGGCATTAGTAATCCGACAATTGCGATCGCGGGTCTTAATCCCCATAGCGGAGAAGCGGGGCAATTGGGAACGGAGGAATTATATTGGATGTCAGCTTGGCTAGAGAAAGAACAACAGGAGCATTATAAGGCAAAGTTAATCGGCTTAATTCCTCCGGATACGATGTGGGTGAAACCGGGACAGGCTTGGTATGGAAGTGTCGAGGGCAGAGGGCAGAGGGCAGAGGACAGAAGTCATGAAGAAGTCAAGAGTCAAGAGTTAGATTTTTCGGGGGTTGCAGATGCTTATTTGGCTTTGTATCATGATCAGGGTTTAATTCCGGTTAAGTTAATGGCTTTTGATCGTGCGGTTAATACAACTATTGGATTGCCCTTTATCCGCACTTCTCCCGATCATGGAACAGCTTTTGATATTGCGGGAAAAGGAATTGCCGATGCGAAGAGTATGCAAGCTGCGATCGCGCTAGCTGTAGAGATCATTCATTGTAGAATCGGAGAATGTAAGAGTTTTTCGAATGGAGCGGTATATTAGAAGTCAAATTTTAGTTTTGTTTGACCATTTTCATTGTTAGTGTTTGTTTGAGTGCTCTAGTGTCTTAGGTTGCTACGAATAAATTCCGTTAATGATTCCATAAAATGTGATCATTATCAGAAGGAGCAATCATGATTATCATATTTAAATCAGTTTTGGCTCTCGTTTTTTTTGCAGATGATTTGGGAGCGCTACATATAGTATGCTGATGAAACTAACTTTAACAACTATAGCCATATTCTTACTCTATGGATTGTTACTGTTTATATTGCGCAAAATTTTTAGACGGTTTCACAATGATATTGCTTTAGTAACACTCAATATATCGACCTGTCCAATATTAATTATTGTTTTTTTGGGCATTTTAAAAATTGCTGTCAATAATTTCAGTTTTAGCTTTGACTTAGCATGGATTACTACATTTTTCCCGACCGCAGTAATAGTTACCGTCGGTTTCTGGTTGTGGAGATTATGTAGTCAAGTTGTCTTCTATTATCTCAAGCAATGGGCAGAAAATAGTGAAATTATGTGGGATGGTGTTTTGCTGCCTATGATAGAAGCTCTCACTCCTTTGTTAATTATACTCACTAGTTTGGCTTTAATTGCCCAGCTCTCTTTTGGTGTCAATTTGAATGGCATTTGGGTCGCTTTAGGTGGAGCAAGCTTTATTATTGGTTTCACAACAAAAGATATTTTAGCCAACTTTTTTAGTGGGATTGTACTTCTAATTGATACTCCCTTTCAGTTTGGTGACGTACTGAGTTTAGAGGATGGAAATTTGGGGATTGTGCAAAAAATTGGATTACGAGTTACCCAAATTTATCAATTGGAAAGTCATACGCAAGCATACATTCCTAACAGTCTTTTGCAAGCACAACAAATTGTTAATCTTAGTCGTCCAATTACTCCCATTTATTACACTGTACCGATTTTATTGTTAGCTAATTGCGACCTCAAAATCTGTCGTCAGGTAATGCAAGAAGTTATCTTGGCACATCCCGACACAATTGGCGATATTGACTCCAAGTTAAGCTTAATAGATAAATATTTTAATTGGGAAGAATCGGGAACATCTTTTCAGATCGATAAGAAAAATGGACGCGCCAGACTCTTAGCGGAACAAAAAGTTAACCTCAAGCTAAAAGAAGTTGAAGATAATTTGGAAGCATTAGTTCTTACTTTAGAGTTTCTTGAAAAAGGAGGATTAAACCAGGATGAAATTGATACTATCCAGAAAGAGTATCAAAATATACTTGATTTAGTTGGACTAGAATTTTGTGAGATGCCGCAATTGGGTCAAAAACAGAAGTTGTCTCAAAGAAAACGCTATCAATCAATTAAACTTGAAGAAACAAACTCAAACAGCTCTTTAATTAGCCTTATTCGGGAATGGTATCGGCGCAGCCTACAAGATCCCAATATAGTAGATGAGGATCTCTATCTCTTACCCAAAATATGGGAGTATCAAATTGATTTATTGAAAAAACGGTTGAGACGTTTGTTGGTTTATGTATTAAAACCTGAACGGATTGAAACCAGATTGGGAAAGCAAGTGAATGAATTAGTTTATTGGCTGCAAACTAGATTTAAACAAGCACGGAATAGATGCCATAATCCAGATGTTTGCATCGAACATAATATTGCAGGTAGTAGTGCGATTTTTCTGAAATTTAGTCTTAACTACTACGTTGATGATATCCGTTTAGAGGGTGGCAATCGAGGAATGAGAGTAAATAGTGAAATTTATTTCGAAATTCTGAATCATCTTCAATGCTATATTGCCAGTTAATTATTATTCTTCTGTCAATCCTCAAGAATTAATTTTCCTTACTCTAGATCTTTCAATAAATTAAGATTATTTTGATTTGCAAAACCTGCTACGGTAAGATTGCCTTTTCCCAATTTCTGAATCTCTTTCCCCTATGACGATCGCGTATTTAAAAGGAAATGTCATTGAAGTCGCCAAAAACTTTAGCAATCGCATGATTCTCGTCCTCGAAGTCAATAATATTGGCTACGAAGTCCAAATTACCCCGCGTTTTTCCCGACAATTATCCAGCGAAAACCCCGAAAATTTTCAAGTATTTACCCATTTGCAGATTCAAGAAGATCGTCAAATACTTTATGGATTTGCGACGGTGACAGAACGTGATTTATTTCGTCAATTGGTTAGTGTGAGTGGGATTGGGATGCAACTTGCGATCGCACTATTAGATACATTAGGCATTACAGAACTAGTTACCGCGATCGTCACAAGTAATGTTCCTGTACTAACAAAAACCCCCGGAGTTGGTAAAAAAACCGCAGAAAGAATTGCCCTAGAACTCAAAAGCAAGCTCAGCGAATGGAAAGAGCTTCCCTCGTCTGAAGTTGCCACAGAAGTCGAAGCTACTACTAATACAGGAGCAATGCCCAAGCCAGAAATTTTAGAGGATATCGAAATGACACTGGCAGCTCTAGGTTATAGTAACGAAGAAATTGCCCAAGCGATCGCAGCTATTAGTCGAGACAATTTACTCATCAAAAATCCCAATGTAGAAGAGTGGCTCAGAAGTGCAATTTCTTGGCTTAGCGGAGAATAGCAGTCCTTGTTAAATTAAACCATCTGCCATCTGCCATCTGCCATCTTCCTTCAAGGGCGAAGCCCATTAATTTTCCCAATTGATTCCCCCGTTTCTGGATCGAAAAGATGAATTTTCTCCGACGCGATCGCCAGAAAGAGGCTTTCTCCGGTGAAAATAATCTTATCTGGAGGAATACTGGCTATAATCTTAACTTTGGGTTGCTGAGTTAAATGAGCTGAAATATAGGTCTCATTTCCCAAAGCCTCAACTAAATCCACGGTAATTGCAAGATTTTCTTTACTTGGAATACTAAGTGCAAAATATTGGGGTCTGACACCTAGAATTAATGATTTGTGCTGATAATCTGCTAAATATGCTTGCCAAGTATCAGGCAAATTTAGAGTGAACTGATCATGTTTTAAGGTTAAGGGGGCAACTAGATCTACAGATAAAAAGTTCATCGGTGGAGAGCCAATAAACTCAGCCACAAAAAGATTAGCCGGTTGATTATAAATTTCTAAAGGTTGGGCAATTTGTTGGATTTTTCCTTGGTTCATTACCGCAATGCGATCGCCCATTGTCATGGCCTCGGTTTGGTCATGGGTCACATAAATCGTAGTAACACCCAATTGTTTTTGTAATTGTACAATCTGACCTCTAGTTTCAGTGCGCAATTTAGCATCGAGATTCGATAACGGCTCGTCCATCAAGAAAACCTGGGGATTCCGTGCGATCGCCCTACCCAGGGCCACACGTTGTTTTTGCCCTCCCGATAATTCTTTGGGAAGTCTGTCTAGCAAAGCTTCGATCTGCAATAATTCCGCCACAGATTTCACCTGCTTCTCAATTTCTCGTTCTTTCTCCGACTTATAACAGAGTCTTCTCGGCAAAGCTCTTGTCAAGCCCGCCAAAGCATTTGTCATCAGCATCTTCACTGATAACTGACTTGTCCTCGAATGGGGATCACTGTTAACTGTTAACTGATTTCTTCTCAATCCAAAGGCAATATTGTCATAAACATTGAGATGAGGATAAAGAGCATAATTTTGAAATACCATGGCGATATCTCTCGATTTTGGGACAGTCTGATTAACTACGCGATCGCCGATGCTAATATTCCCTGCCGTGAGTTTTTCCAACCCAGCGAGAAGCCTCAGCAAGGTACTTTTTCCACATCCCGAAGGCCCAACCAAAACCATAAATTCCCCATCGTCAACTTTTAGATCAATATTGCGTAGAATATTAACCTCACTAGATTGGTCAGAATTTGCCCCTTGCTCTTTAGAATCAAGCAAACGACGAGGAAAGCTTTTATATACGTTCTCAAAGACAACTTTTGCCACTAAAAAACCTACAATGAATTTTGTTTTGATCCATTGTAGTTAAAGACTAAGAATGTCATCAGTAGTCAAGCTTGATATCGTCAGTGTCAATATTAATATCGTCAGTATTTAAGTCATCAACAGAACCTGGGACTTCGACATCATCAGTTAGATCGTCAACCGAACCTGGTGCCTTAGGTAAGGTGGCCTCTTTTTGACGACATTCTTGGGTTGCAATATCACAAATGTAAGCTTTACATTCTTGTGTTGCCGCACCTTCGTCCGTACATTTGGTGCAAGCAATACCAACAGCTCCAGCGGTTTGGCAATCATAACCCAAACCCTTGAGAATATCAGTCGTAGCATCTTCAATATTTTCCAGGCCACCCAGCCCTCCTAACTGAGCGACTAGACTAGCACTTAAACTCTGATTCGGATTGATTAGTCCGAGAGAACCAAAAGCAAGAGAAGCTAAGAATACAGGTAATAAACGCATTGGTATTTACTCTAATAAGGTTTATTTGAGTATATTACAGACTGTATTGTGGCAACAATTAAGAAAATTGATAATTTATGAGCCCCTGACGGGGAAGGCAGAGGGCAGAGGGCAGAAGGCATAAGGGTTAAATCTCCAAAAAAGAAGCCCAGAAATTAATCATAGCGAGGACGAATGGGAATAACTGATAACTGATAACTGATTAAGGCTTGGTCAAATAAGACAATCCAATTAACACTGTCAACAAACCGATTACGGTTAGAGTAAAATGTTTAATCGATTGACCTTTCTTCCTCACCATATTACGCATCGCTAATTTTACGTAATTGTAAGTGGGAGGAGGAGTGGCTTCTGTCGCTTCTGGCGTTTCGAGAGTTTCTGGAGTTTCCGAAGATACAACTTCGGTTGCTGCTTGTTCAGGGGATTCTGGGGAAATAGTCATAAATTTTAATAATTATTACATTACTTAATCTAACTTATAGGACAATTTTTAATTTTTAATTTTTAATTTTCAATTACTAGTTCCATTTTCCTACTAATGTATAAGCCGCCCAATAAAAGGGAACATCCCAATCATTCTGAGTTTGACTTCGTAAATCGATTTGAGCAAGTCTTAGAGCTTCTGCTTTATTAGTATCAGGTCTATTTCGCCAATATTGATAAAATTTTTCCATCAAAAACGGCGTGGAGCGATCGCTGATTTGCCACAAACTAGCCAAAGTACTGCTAACTCCTGTTCTAACTGCCATGCCAGCTAGACCTAAAGTGGCAAAATCATCTCCTCTGGAAGTTTCACAAGCACTTAACACTAAGAGATCGATAAGTTTTTTTTGATTCACTTCTCTATTTTGAATTAGTAAACTGAATTTTTTGATGCCCAAAAGCTTATCCCAAAGAATGAGATAAGTTTTGTCAGGGTTAGAACTAAATTCACCATGAGTTGCGATATGAATTATCGAATAAGGTTGAGAATCAATGTCTTCAGTGAGGATATCGCTCTGAAAAGAATCATTTAGCAGTTTTTTACTGATGAAAGTATTGGCTACGGTTTCTAATTCTTCTGGAACATATTTTAGTGAGGAAAAGATTAATTGTTCTGGTTGACTCACTTCTGCCACAAAACTCGTCGGTTCAGCGAAAGAGAGTTCTTCACTGACCCCTCCAACCAAGGCAATTGGTTCGGTGAAGGATGGTTTGGGGTTAAGTAGTTGCAAACCTGGAGCAATAGCGATCGCGTAATGATCGAGTAAGTAATCCGTCCCATTGTAAAGAACTGCCATGGGAATATTGCGTAAAATGCCATCCAGCACAAATACTAGAGTTTTCACCTCAGAGGGGAGATCCTCCTGCAATGGTTCGATGAGCCAGCTATTAACCTGAGAGGAGAGTTCTTGAATATCACGTAGGCGATCGGGTTCTAGTAAATATTGACTCAGCTTATGAGTTGTGTCCTCAAATACTTGATGGGGAACTATGGTTTCGTAATGCAATAAATCCTGGTCAGGCAAGTCTAGAATGGTTTCTAGGCGATCTTGTTCTTGTTGCTCATCCGGTAAAACTATGACATAAACAACCGCAGCAGCCGAGTCTATCGTAGCAATTTCCTGTTTTTTAAAAACGAGACAAGCATCTTTGAAGAAATTATCTAGTTCTGCTAGTTGTAGACCTTCAATGACATCTCTGGCGAAACTCAGATTTTCGGGAGCAGCTATTTGTTCAGGACTCTGTTCAACTAAAAGCAATTCGACTAATTCTCGATATACGGGCTCTACTTGCTCACGGAAGGAAAATTGCACTTCCTGTTCTAGGGCGACTAAGTTACTGCGAATATCTTGTAGAGAGAGAAAAGCTGCACTATAAGCATTAATTGCTCGGTCAATCTCTCCGCGATCGCGATATATTCTGCCTAATTGCCATTGCCAACGATAGGCAATTTCAGTAGCTTCGTTGCTTTGAGCTAGATGTAAAGCTTGTTCCAAATATTGTTGTGGAGTAAGCTCTAGTAATAAATTTTGTTCATAGGCCAGTTCTCCTAAATAACCCAAGGCATGGGACTGGAGGCGCAATGAGGAAACATCTTGAGCTTGCTGAGCAATGCCTAAATATTTTTGGGCTAGATCTTCCCATGAATAAGGTATCTGAACGTTGTTCTCTAGCAGAATTGTTAAACTACGATTCAACGTCAATTGGTCATAAGCCAAGTTTTTGCTCTTAGGTAATTTAGTCAGATTAGCCTCAATCTGAGGAATAATTGTTTGAGCTGCGGCATAGTTTTTAGTAAAAATAAAGATGTCTAATTGACTTAGTTGGGCATCCAGAATTTGTGATAGCGATCGATTATTAGGTAAAGCAATAATCTTGTCATAGAAAGATAATGCCTTGTCACTTGCGGTGGCGAAAGTTGCTTCCTCCTCAAACTCTTGCGCTTGCAGGGCGATCGCTTTGTAAAGATCTCCCCAGGTTAAAATCATTTGATTTTCTAGCAAAGGCAAATCGCGATTGAGGCGCGACTTTAGTTTTTGAGTTTGCACCATTACCTCGTGGGACTGAGTCAATTTGCCTGATAACAAATAACTGTTCGCCATACTATGTAATGCCTTGATCTGCCAAAGGCGAGGATTGGCAATCTCTGAAACCGCCAAAAAATCTGGGATGTTTTCTGCATCCAACTCTTCGCAAAAATAGCTAGGATAACCCCAAGCATCGAGAATCGTATCGCAGGAGCGTTTATAAAAACCAAGGTGAAGCAGAGCCTGCGAGATTGAAACCAGAGTCGCTTTTTCTCCCAGGCGATCGCCTATGCTGGCATATAATTCTTGAGCTTTTTGCCAAGCTCCTAATGCTGACTTATTGTCCTCTCGATGGAAATAGAAATGTCCTTGAGCATTGTGTAATTGTGCTAATACTTGTTGTTTTTGGTCATTATTTGGCTGAGTTTCTAGGAGATGCAAGCCTTTGTTGAGGGCTTTTTGAGCTTCAGCCCAATTTTCTAATTGTTGATGAGCCAGAGAAATGAGTGATTGTAATTGGGCTTGTTGTAGAGTTTGCTCTTCAGTGGCAAATTTGGCTGATACTTGTTCTAATAATTGTAGGGACGATGTAAATTGTCCAGCCTGATAATATGTTCGTGCCTCTTGGATTAAACTATTAGTCGCAGTTTGGCTCTGTACTGGGATCTTGAGGAGTAAGGCAAAACTAAAGCCGAGTAAAGCAATTATCGCCAATTTAATCCAACGATTTAAATCAGTCATCAATTATGATTCAATAATGATTAATATCGAAATCATAAAGCGAATAGTTTTAGCTGTAAATTAAATTTCAAACAGTATCAGCAGTCGCCTGATTAGACAATCCACTTTAAGCTAACAAGGTAATCAGTGACTAGAATACCAGTTTTCCAGACTCTATAAGTTGCCATTTATCATGAGAAAGCTTTTTCACTACAGCAGGAGCAATTAATTTAAACTTATTAGAAGTTCTATTTTGATATCCTTGACAAATAAAAATATCTTTTATTGTTTGATAAATAGGAGAATTAATTACCAAATTTGGTTTGGGGACTAAAAAAAAGTGGTTTTCTTCTGTTGATTCCCGGCTAATCCAGTAACTATCATTGCTTGTCTCCATAAATAATATTGGCGTTTTTATTCCTGCTCTTTTTTGTTCAATGCTCTCCCTGGTGGCTGCAACTTTAATACTTTTTTTAGATAACTCTCTAGGGTTTTGATGATAAGTTACTACTATTTTTTGATCTAATTTATTTGATTTGTCTAAAGCTTCCGGAATGTATGTAACTGGTGATATAGATTTCGATGAACCTTGTTTATTTGTTTTTTCAGAAATCGAACTAGTTGGATAATTATCTTGGGAACCCAAATATTTTTCTGTTGATTCTAGAGGTGAATAGTTTACATAGCTTGAGTTACTTCTACTATTTTTGTTTCTAAGATTATTTGAGAGGGTTTGACTTTTTGACGCCGGACTATTATTCGCTCTGCGGGAAAACTTTTCTTGTGAGTTAGAGTGAGAATAGTCTGCAACATTGCCTTGGTTAAGAACGGAAACCTGACGATTAGGTTGTTTTTTAGACCTTGATTCTTGGACTGCAAAAAATCTGTTATTGTCTTGAAGACTATTTTTACTTTCTTTAATCGAGTCTGGATAAAGTTTTTTGTTATTTTGATGATCTTTTATTTTGGTTTTTATTCGTTGCGGAGAATAATGTTTATTGTATACTCTAAGAATTATTAATAGTGTGCAAGCAAATAAGAATGTTAAGACAAGCAGCTTCTTGGGACTGAAAGTACTATTGCTTCCAGAATTAGTGTTTACAACATTCGTGTCCTGGATGATATTTTGTTGTTGTAAAAATAGTAATTGAATATAAATATGTTTTTCTATTTGAGCAACTTGTAATTGTAGGTCTCTCACTTTATTAGTAGATACCAAAGCAAATTTATTTAGTGTCTTCTCATCAAAGGTTTTATTATCTCCAAAAGCACGATTTATTTCTTCTTTGCTGAAGAGTTTGTCTTGAAGATTAGCAATTTTTGAGGATTTAGATAAATTCTTCAATGAAGAATCTAAAGTAAATATAAGTTCTTCCAAGCTACCAATAGCTTGTTCTATTTTACTTTTTTTTGAATAAGCTACAAATTCTGATCTTTTTGCTAATTCTTCATCTAATTCCTGCCAAATTTTTTGGAATTCCTTTTGCTCGTTTAATAAAGTTCTTAAATTTATCTTGTCAATTTTTTCTGTTGAATCAAATTTTTCTTGTAGTTCAACATTAAATTGATCTACTGCCTGACGAAAATTTGCAGCTTCTTGTTGCAGTTGATCTATTTTTTGTAGTATTTTTTGATAATCTTGTCTGTTCTCTTGTTGTTTTGTAATATCAGGTGACTGAACAATTTCAACTTGAGCCAATGTTTCTAGTTCAAAATTGAGAGGTAAAGTCCAAACTAAAGTAGAAAGCAGAAACCCTCTAATTAAGTTGCTGTGGCTCATGATGTTTACCATATTATTTTGCTTGCAAGCCCGGAAAGTTTGCCCCACTTCAAGCAAGCCATGGTATGAGCATATTTTTTAAATGTCAGGTTTAATATTTTTATTTTTTATATAAGTTTACTATTATTTACATTAGTTTATTTCTGTTGATCTACAGTTTAAGATGTTTCGGAATTCAGGCCTAAATTTATCTCCCGCAGAGGCGCAGAGAGTGAGTATCTTAAGCGACAAATGCTACTCTTTTGGCTCTATAGTACAATAGCTAATCTTCATTTTTATTAAAATATTTTATGTTTCAAATTTTAATTTTCCAGTTTCTATTAATTTCCATTTATTAGGAGAAATAGCTTTGACTATCGCAGGATTTATTAGTATAAATTTATTGGAAGATTTGTTTTTGTAGTTAACACATTTGAAAATACTTTTGACTGTACGATATTGAGATTCGCTAATTATTAAGTTTGCCTTGGGTACCAAAAAATAACAATTGTCATCCAATGATGGTTTTTTTACCATCCAATAAATACCAGTTTCTAGCTCGATAAAAATTATTGGAGGTGCTATTCCTGATCTTTTTCCTTCAATACTTGCTTGGGTAGCACCAACTTTAATAACATCTATGATGTGAACTTTTGCATTCTTATTATAAAGAGTAACTAAATGGGTTTCCTCTTTTGTATCTCTATTATTTGCTTGAGTCGTAATATTTGAATGCGCTTCTGGTGAAACATCAGTTTTGGAAACATTTGTTTCACTATACAAAGCCCTTTCTTTTGCTTCAAGTGATTCTGCGTGATCTCTAGAGTCTTTTAATGAGGACTTAGTACCTTTTACCTCTTTATTAGGTATTTTTTTTGCTGGATTTTGTTGCTGTTCAGTAGAATCGAGTTTTTGGTTCATTTTCTCCAAAATATTATTAGTTTCACTGAATCTTTTGGCGATAGAATTTGATATATCTGGGATATTTTGTGTATGATCTTTAATATCTTTTATTTGTTGTCTTGTACTGGAAGCATTATTGGTTATTATTTGTAAATGATTCGCAAGTAAATTTTTAAAATCTTCTTTGGTTCCTTGATCTGATTCTTTAACTAACTTTAATTCTTTGGTAAATCGCCAATTTAAGAATCCACCTAATAAAATAAGAGAAAATAGAGTTAAGAGAAGATAAGCAAATTGAGAATTATCATCCGGCTTAGCTGGTAATTCATCATTTATTAGATATGCTGTTATGTTGTCAAAATTTTGAGTTAATTTGAATCTATCTTTATTCTCTAAAAGGCATTTTTTCAAAAAAACTTTTTGTAGTTTTTTTATCTCCTCTTTTTTCTCTGCTTCACTTTGTGCTTTTTGAACTAATGGTTCGTTGTTTGTTAATTGATTCGTTAGACAGTTTGAATTTAACTCAGATGTGATATAAGTCTTCAGGTCAGTTATATCTATATAATTATCTATTTTTTGAACCGCTTTGAGTATTGCTGATAATTCTTCTTTTTGGTTGAGTATTGAATCAATTTCTGACTTTAAAGGCTGCTGATTACAATCTTCTTGATTTTGGCATAGTTTTTTATTTAAATTATCTAATTTAATGAATAAAGGATCTGATATTATTCCACTTGAAGGATTTGATGGCTTTCCTGCTATTATTTCTACTGCAGCACCATAGTATGAACTTATAGATGGATTAGAATTATATTTTTCAAATAAAAGTAGTTGTCCGTGAAGATCGCCAAATTTATCCCTCAACTGATTTAATTCTTGTATATTTAGATCTATATCCTCATTGACATTTTGAAAACCTTGAGACTTCACAGGATGACTTAAAAATAATACTAAACCTATAATTGATAATAATAATTCCAAGAAAATTTCTTTAATAATCTTTAGCTTAGTCATGTTTTCTTGCCTCTACCATATCGACAGAATACTATTACGAGTAAATGATAGTAGGAACAAATCTTTATTTATTCTCACTCATCACTATTTGCAAACAAAAGTGTAATTGAACTTATTCGTCAGCCCACTTTTTGCCAAGAATTGTTAATAATGCTTTCAACCCTAAGATAAAGGTACTTTCCGGTCGAATATCTTTAGACTCCCCTTTAAGATTAAGCAAGGTTTTATTTAACTCCCTTTGGGTTTCTTGCCATAATCTGGAATTATCATCCGTTTCTGGACTCATCTTATAGCCTGGCAAAGCAGTAATAGACTCTAGTTCAAGATCCCTAAGAGCTTGATGGAATTCATAGAGAAATTTGGGAACTTCAATTAACTCAGGAATGGTAAATTCTTTGATATCCTCATCACTATCTCCTAGAGTTAACCTTTGATTACCTGTAAATTCTTCACCATTAACAAGATATTTTTCTCCGGCAATTATCGGATCTTTTACTTTTCTTCCTAAACCTTTCAGCTTCGTACTACTTAGAACTAAACCACAAGCTGCTTCATCTTTAGGGTTTTTACTTACGTTAGTTACTTCTTCCGTATCCTTAAAAGCCGAACCTTTACTTAACATCCGACTGAACAATTCATTAATTTCGGAATTTCTATCAAACTTTCCTCTTTCATCTAGCCATTTTAAAAAGCGCGAAGCATTTCCTCCAATATAAACAGGAGTAATTTTGCCCTCTTTATAAACAGGAACTATATTTCCCTCTTGATCTTCTACTAATTCTTCATGGAGAACTTTGAGCAAAATACCGACGTAATAATATAATCCGGCAATGCCAATAGTCATTAAACGAGTTAATCCTTGAAAATTGGGATCTCTTCTTTGCAAGGCTCTATTCTTAGTCAACCATTGTTCGCTTGTGTAACGTAACCAAACATCCAGTTTGGCACTAAATGCCCCACTACCTAAACCTTGCCAGTCCTTAGGATCAAGTCCAAATTTTTCTTCGGCAAATTTCAAATTAAGTTTAATAAATTGAGAGAAAATATCTCGTCCTGCCAGCTGAACTGAACATTGATGAACTAAGTTATTCTTTTCCCAGATAGAAATATCGGAAGTACCACCTCCAATATCAATGCAAGTTGTATAAACTAAATCTTTGTCTTCAAAATCGGCAAAATATTGGGCAATAGCTAGACTTTCTGTCCGGAAATCTCCCTTGCCAGTTTTTAGATCAGCTTCCGGGTAATTTTGCTTAATTCCTGTCGATGCTTCTAGCTCTCTAGCTACATTGGACCAGACATCAGAATAATTGAGAATATCCCCCCGAGAAAAAGCTGAAGGATAGGACAAAGACCATTGGATTTCAGTTACCCCTGCTTGGGCTGCTAAAGCTGAAATATAAAGAGCTAAATTTTTGAGAAATACTTCGCTATAAGGACGGATATGTTCGTCCCATTTGAGATTAGTTTTAATCCAGTCTTGTTGTGGTTCAAACCTATCATTATCAGGAACATAAATTCGCCCATCTAAGATTGGTGACAACTGCTGAGTATTACTGGGATCTTTCCCTCTGATAGTAAGCACACTGGATAATGGCAAAGCCTGACTATCAGTAACGAGCCTAAAATTTTCTGGGACAAAATATTCAAATAAAGTATTGAGACGATTTTCTAGAGATGTCTTGGTTACCTGAAATTGTAAGTTATTCAATTTTAAAGGTTGTGGGACTTCTTGTCTGTTGGCGTTAACATAAATATTCGTAAAAGATGTCCCAAAATCTACTCCAATATGCCAACTTTTGTTGTCTCTAATTTCTGTAGGAGAGGGGAATAAAATTAGACCTATTTGATTATTATCAAAATCAGTACAGGGAAGATATTCAGGGAATTTCTCTGAACGATACATCAAGAAACTACCAAAACCTTCCTTAAAACCATGATGTTTCCTTGCTTGAGGATAGGTAATCTTAAAAGTCTGGTCTTGTAATTCACCGTCATAGTAGAAGGTATAATATTCTCGCCAATCCTCTTTCTGGAAATTGGGCCAGACTTGTAATACTGGCAGCTGGTCTCCTAAGCTATTTTCTACTTTGAGATCGTAATCTTTCGATAAGCGATAGTTTTCCGATTTTTTATCCTCTTTTACTCCACTTAGAGGCAAATCTAAAATCAGACGAACTCCAGTTTTAAGTTTTTGAAATTTAATCTTGCTCAATAAGCCTTCTGGAGTGAAATAGTCGAGAAGTAAGGGATTGAGAGGGATTAAAGGTGTGATACGCTGATTCTGAAAGACCAGAGGTTGATCCACTTCTGGTGATAATGCTCCCGGTAAAGCATTTTCTAGCTCAATAAATTTTAACTCAGGGAAGAATAGCTCGTCTGGGGTGACCAATTGAACGTCGTTTGTCCATTGCCCTTTGAGTTGGGAGAATTCTTCTGGTTTGAGAGATGCTAGGGTTTTTCCCCCATGAATCCAAATATTTTGTGGTTTTTCATTCCACACCCTTGCCATTTCGGGATCATAAATAAGCAATGGCAGCTTATCCGTTCCTGGTTTACTAGCAACTAGTTCAACGCAAGAAGGTCTTTCTGGTGCTTTAAGTGGACGATTAAGGGCTTCTAATACCCCTCGATTAATATTCACTTCAAAGAATACTAGATCATCACTCAAGATGAGTTTTTGCTCCTCAATTTGAGTTAAACTCCTCTGGTAGTCTGTGAGCAAACCCCTCATCGTGTCGATCGCTGTTTCATCCCCTTTCTCTTTATTCGCTTCCTTCTTATATTTAGTTAGCGTATTGTTGAGATTATCTAACCAACGCCAGAGCAAAGCCTGTTCTTTGGCATTTAGAAAGTTTTTGGGAGATTTTAATATTTTTTCATTATTGTCCCACCAAGGTAAATCTTGCCAATGGCCTTTTTCTGCGGGAACCACAATGGTAGTGGGGGATGTCATGCCAATAGGTTGTTTATCCCACAAAAATAGATAAATATCTTCCCAAGGATGCTTATTTTCTAAAGTGTAAAGATTTCTTCCTTTATAGTCTGGTAATAGTTGATGAAGACATTTAGCAAAGTTTTCTTCATCTCGCAGCTCTCCTAGCTCCAGTAATTGAGCAGTGATGGGAAAGCCTCGGATCTCGGCAAGTGCTATCGCAGCCAGCATTCCTTGCCATTGGGGAATAATTTGCTCTCTGAGGGAGTTTTGATCGTCATAGAGTACCATTTCCATTGTCAGAGGACGCGCCCACATAGTGGGAACCGAACTAATATTTTTGACTGCCCCTGGAGATTCATAACTAAGACTGGTCGCAACATTAACAAAAGCTTTACTCGCCTGGACATTCCATTCTCCAGGCCGGTCTCCTGATTTGACATCGGCATCAGGCTTTAATTGAGGTAATAGTAAAATTGGCTCAGACATATTATTAAAGGATGAGGGATGAGGGATGAAGGATGAGGATGAAATAGCAGATCAAAACTTACTGGATTCTCGAAAGAGGATAAATGTTCGCTGACTTACAATAAATGACAAACCTTGTATAAAGCTTTGGCCAAACCGACAGTACCTTTTTCAGAAGAGGCAAATTCCTCTAGTTGTAGATGTAATCTTTGTACTGTATCTTCTTGTCTAGTATTTCTGTCACGGTTATCGCCGATTACCAACTCTCCTAATTTTGCTCCTTTATCTTTTAAGTTAGACAAAGCTGCATCTTGAAAGAGTTGAATCTCATCACCATCGCATTTCTGAAGATCTGATAACCAGCGCAAGTAATCTTGACACCATTCCGTAATATCAGTGATTTTTTGTTGTTCTGTGGCATCGTTAAAATCAGGATAATCTTCCCCTTTCTTGTTAAAGAGCTTTCCTAATCCTCCTTGTTGAGGACGATAAAAGTTTAAAAACCAAGTAGCGTGTTTTGAGAATCTCGCTACTCCCTCTTTTTTTGCATCCTCTAATTCTGGAGCAATATTGGATGCCCAAGCATAGGCAAAGCGGGTAGTGTTAACCAATTTTGCTTTAGTTTCAGTGGTATTAGGAAGATCATCCCAAGTAATTCCGGCAGTAGAACTACGACTATTGAGTACTACAGTATTTTTCCCAGGAGGCGTATCGATTAGGAAATGTCTAGCTGCGAGGGCAGAATATAGTTCAATAAAATGAGGCTCATTCCTTTGGGTATTCTTGCCGATACTGAAATTGTACTCAGAAAGATTTTGATTTCCCAGAAGATAGACTGTGTCAAAATATTCGTTCTGATTATTGTAATAGCGTAGAGCAGCTTCCGTATTCAGTAAAAATTGTTCCGCTCTAGCGTATACTCCTCCATTCGCAGTGTTTTTTCCTGTAGGTGGGGAAAACCGAAAATAAGGTAAAACAAATAAACAAGCAATTTTTGCCCCTTGAATTTCCTCACTCTTTAACTTGTTATAAATTAAACGACCGAGAGTAGGCAACCCAGAGGCTCCTGTCCCCCCAAAAATAGAACCGCAAAGGAAAATTCTGGGGGCCTTACTACTGCCCACATCAGACAATATGTCTCTTATTAATCCTGCCCAGGGATCTTCTTCAAGATTATCCAAATCTAAACCACTCATCACCGCAGAGCCGATCGCCGGACGACCTCGAAAGCCGACATCAAGATTAGCTTCTCGCTCTTCCTTTGTATAGAGAACATCAAATAAATTCCCTAAACCCTTACCACCTTGTTGCAAGTTATTGTAACGGAAGAAAGAACCTAGATTTTTGTTGGTACTAGTATTGCCAAAAGGTGACCAAACATCTGGGGTATAGGATTTGATCGGGGTTTTGACCCAAGAAACCTTTTCCCCGTCGGTGGTAATCAATTTGTGAGTGCGATTATAAACTTTTAGGCTAGTTCTAGCTCGTTCCAAGTTGCCATTAGTTTCATCGGCATCCACAAAGAGAAACTTAATTTCATTGTCGGTGAATAATCCGACGGAAGCTGCTTGAGCGATCGCTTCTAAGCATTTAGCTCCTGTACCGCCAATGCCAATAGCATACAGTGTGTTTTGTACCATAATTTAAAGAAATAATTTAAGAACCAATTAAACGACGTACCAACATAGCTCCTGGGGGAGTATATTTAAAAGAGCCAGGAGAACTAGTCGCTGTAGGCAACCAATAAAGCAAAAATAAACCATTAAAAATAAATAATCCTGTCAAAGAAAGTAATGCGTCATCACTGTTAGTGAAAAATATTAATGCGATCACAATCCCTATGATGGGCAATAGCCCTAACAACCACCAGACTATATTCCAACGAGCTACATCTGAAGCGTCTTTGACTTTGGCTCTACCGGTAGAAAAATACCAACATAAAGTCGCGAATAGGGAAAATCCAAAGACGATTCCCGCCCCAACCATATAATTGTTAGCAACCCAAGTTTCTACCCCGACGGGGGAACCATTAATGCTATAGTCGCTAATTCTAATATATCTTTCAGTGTAAATTAAAGGTTGTAACCAGAACATTAGAATCAAACCCAGCACAGTAAAAATAATAATACGGATAATTTCCCCTGCTTTCATAAGCCCCCTCAGAAAATTTTAATAGCTTTATTTTAATTAAATCAGGCAAAAACGATCTAGAAATGCCTCGACAGCTTTGAAACCCACTTTGTTATTATCTATGAGCTTTTTAATTTCCACACGCACTGGAGTGAAGTTCAAAGTTTGTTAAATTGACGTTAATTCTGACCTCAAATATACACAATGTGTCAAAGAATTTACTTTCAATGACACTCAGTCCGATACTAATATATAATCTATATTCTGAATAGCTTTATTCAGTTAGGCAACAACATAAGCATACCAATCCTCCTCCGAGGAATTACTGAAAGTAATATTTTTTTAACATAGTTATGAAATTTCGAGTACAACTAAAGTCTTGGCTGACCATATGTTCTACTTTTTTTATGGTAGTTGCTTGTAGACCTGTACTTTTTACAAATGATCAGTTACCTTGCGATCCGCCTTCTGTAGATAAAGCTCCCGATATATCTGCACCGCTCAAGATATCTATCAATGTTGATGGTAGTGGTTCTATGTATGGCTATGTAAAAAACAACTCTAGTAGTCGTTATGCTCAGACTATTACTTTATTAGATAGTGTGGTCAATTTGGGAAGTGGTTCGCGATCGCAAGTTGAGATTGAGCATTATCGAATTGGCGAAAAAACAACTCAATTAATTAAAGAAAATCAGTATCAAAAAGCTAGACTAGCTGAATTTTATACCGGTGAAAGTCCTGAATTCCCCGAAGTTTCTAGTCATTTAGATGTGGCTATTGAAAATCCTGAAGAAGAAGACCAACTATTGATTCTTGTAACAGATTTAGATCAGCAAGGTTCAGATCTTAATAAACTAAATAAAAAAATTCAACGAACTTATTTTAATAAGCAATTGCCAGGTTATGCCGTAGGTATTCTGGGCATTAGGAGCGAATATAATCACACTGTTTATTCAGTAAATAAAAGTCTTTTTCCAGATTTTGAGTATACAACCCAAGGGGAAGAACTCGAATCTTATCGGCCTTTTTATGTTGTTTTTCTGGGTCACTATCAGGATATTGTTCATTATGTAGAAAAGATTCAACAAAAGAAACCTGACTTATTTAATACTAGTGAATTCAGTCTTTTTTACCCTGAACATATTGTTAGCAAAATTACCACTCTTCAAAATTCTGCTTCTTTTCCCCCAGATTTGATCAGACCGTCGTCTCTTCAAAATGGCAAAGTTGCTGTAGAAGTCACAAGTCCGCCCTACGAAATCATAGAAGCACCAAAAAGAATTGATAATTCCCGGCCAAATCTTAAATATACTTTGCCTTTTACGCCTTTAAAGTACTCTCTTCCAATTAATAACAATTCTATTATTACTCAAACAGAAGTTTTTACTTACAACTTTGACAGTGAATCTTTCACTGCTAATAATAGTGACTCTCTAAACAAAGCAATCAACCTTACTGATTGGAAAATTACAGACGATAATCTTAACTTCACAAGTACAATTAACCTAGATTCAATTACTAATCCAGGAATTTATATTTTTAAGATTAATGCTATGGTTAAAAACTTCCAAGATGAAGAATGGTGGTCTCAATGGGATTTTAGTTCGAGAACTAGCGACCGAGATGGCTCGAAAACCCATAATTTATTGAATTTCATGGAAAATCTCAAACGAACAACTATAGATTTAATGGAAGAACCTTCTATTGGTTATTTTTGTTATGCCATTCAAAAAAATTAAGTAATTCTCCTGTTTTACCCTCACTTCAAATGGTTTCTTTCAAAGACATCTTAAGTTACTATCAAGATTATAAAGCGATCGCATTATCGAGTATTACGGCATCTTCTGTTTTTGAAATCATCGATCTGGTTGTTCCCTATAGCATAGGACAAATTCTAAATGTGCTATCAGGACAACCAGTAGATAAATTTATTCAGCCATTCATCAATCAAGCTACGGTGATTTTTCCTAATTTAAACGACCAATGGGCATCTTTAGGATTTTTACTGGGGTTGATTGTCGTAACTAGTGTGGTTAAAGCACCGATTCAACCTTGGATTGGCGCTTGGTTTCATTGGAATATTTCTTTACAAGCGAGACGCGATCGCCTGAAGCAAGTAATTGGTAAGATATTAACTTTGCCTATTGGGTTTTATGATACGAATAACCCAGGACGAATAGCTAGCAAAATCACCAAAGGAGTCGAAAATTATCTTTGGACATATCCTGAAATAGCAGGACGGATGATTCCTAAAGTGGCAAAAGTTTTGGGGATATTTGTGGTTATTCTATTGATTGAACCACCAATCGCGATCGCATTTCTTGTTTCTTTTGTCTTTATCCTGATTTATAGCTTAAAAAGAGTTCGAGATATTATTCAGCAGGAGGAACAACTTAGTAAATACCAAGAAAATACGGAAAGTCATACTTCGGAAATTATTACCAATATCAAAACGGTTAAGGCTTTTGCCACAGAAGCAGAGGAGTTAGAAAGACAAAGACAAAGGTTATTCAGAGAGTATAAAGTTGTCACCTATCGGGTCCATAGAAGTTATGTGATTTTAGATACTTGGTTACGTACTATGGTTCAAACCTGTGTCTTTTTGATTTTGTTATTCACGCTAATCCCTACGGTTCAGGGAAATATGTCTTTAGGGCATTTTATTACTACTTTAACAGTTTCTAGTATGGCCTACGGTGAAATCGAACCGATTGGCCATTTCATCGAAATCTTTGCCCGCCGTTATCCTTCAATGGCAAAATTGCAAGAATTTATCAAGCTTCCTCTTGGTCAAGATGCGGCGAGTTTGGAAAAGGAAGATGTTAGTGCTAATCCCTATAAATTTACTGGGAAATTAGAAATTCAGAATTTGGTTTTTGGTTACGATCCTCAGCGAGCAATTCTTCAAGATATTAATTTGTTGATCGAGCCTTATCAAACTATTGCTTTAGTGGGACGTTCAGGTTCAGGCAAATCAACTCTAGTCAAATTATTATTTCGTTATTTCGAACCAGATGCCGGGAAAATTATTCTCGATGGAGAAGATATAAAGAGCTTGGATATTGCGCGGTATCGTCGTAGACTCGCGATCGTGCATCAAGATGTGGATATTTTCAATGGTACAGTTCTCAATAATTTGACTTACGGCGATCGCCAAGTTAGTTTACAGAAAGTCCAAGAAGCTTGTCAGGTTGCTCAAGTAGATGAATTCATTAGTGAATTGCCAGAAGGTTATTATACGATTGTCGGAGAGCGCGGGGTCAGACTTTCTGGGGGGCAAAGACAACGTTTGGGTATTGCGCGGGCTTTGATTGTCAATCCTGATATTTTGGTGTTTGATGAGGCGACTTCGAGTTTAGATTATGAGTCGGAGCGATCGATTCAACTAGCAATGCGATCGATTTTTGGTACTCGCACCACGATTATTATTGCCCATCGTTTGAGTACAGTTCGCGAAGCCGATAAAATTGTCGTTTTAGATGCAGGTAAAATAGTAGAAGTTGGAACTCATCAAGAATTGCTGAGTCGTGGCGGAATTTATCACCGTTTGCATTCTTTACAGGAAACAGGTGAATTAATTTAGCTTTTAACTATAGACTCCTTATCTTGATTTTTACTGTACCCTAATTTACGAACTGGATTTGAAGTTCCGCACCTAAAGCCTTAGCATAAGCACGCAATGTAGACAAGCGAATATCTTCAGCATGGTTTTCTATCCGAGAAATTGCTGATTTTTTCGTACCTAAGCGATTTGCCACTTGTTCTTGAGTTAGCCCTGCCTTTTCACGAGCCTGACGCAACATAACACCAACTCTAAAATCAGCATAACCGCTCTCAAATCCCTCGGCAAATTCTGGATCTCTTTGACTTCTTTGCTCAATATATCTTTGTAAATCACTCATTTCTTTTCCTCAACAAATAATCATGCTTTCGTCGTTCAGCTATCTCAATTTCTCGCCCTGGTATTTTCTGAGTTTTCTTGACAAATCCGTTTGTTAATATCACCAATTATCTACCGTAGAAAGTAACTTTACCTTATGCGCCAAGTTAAAATATATGTTAACTTGGCGCATAATCCTTATTGTCTAATCTCATCTATTTGTAAGTCGATATTTTGTAAGGAACTAGTGGCGCTGCGCGGAAGTAATAAGTAATAAGTAATGAGTAATAAGTCTTGATACATCAGCTTTTTGCCCTTCGTTGATAGATAGCTTATTTACGCCCGCGTCCACTAGCTTCTCCTATGCGATCGCCAATTTCTCTT